>JAZRNU010000001.1:0-7285 GCA_045648325.1 Eubacteriales bacterium
AAATTATAAGGCACTTTAAGAGTGCGTATATACGGAGGGATATCGAAGCGGTCATAACGAGGCGGTCTTGAAAACCGTTGGGGTGAAAGCCCACAAGGGTTCGAATCCCTTTCCCTCCGCCATTTTTTAACTTAACCTTGGAGAAGTACTCAAGTGGTTAAGAGGCTCCCCTGCTAAGGGAGTAGATCGGGTTACCGGTGCATGGGTTCAAATCCCATCTTCTCCGCCAGAAAAAAGCACACATTTGTCTACCGGACAATGTGTGCTTTTTTCAACTAAATCCGCCTTCGTCGGAATAAATCCACTATCGTGGATGAAATCGCTACGCGATGAAATCTGCCTTGCGGCAGGAGATGAAGGCGGATTTAATTTCATCTGAGGACGCAGGCCGAAGATTTCATCCGAGCTTGCTCGGATTTCATCGTGCTACGCACGATTTCATTAAAGATACAAGGCTACGCCTTGATTAATTTTTGAAAGTGTGGTATAATAAAACAAAGAAAAGGAGGATACGATGCAGTATTATGAATTGACCAACAAAAAGCTTCATTTCATCGTTACCCCTGACGAGCTTCGAAAAATTTTGCAAGGGTTTCACCATGTTGTTGTAAACACGGGTGTACGAAAAAATTATGTGGAAAGTAATCCAAACGATTTTCTCTGCACCTTTGATGCTTTATATGCAAAACTAAAAAACGGTGAGAAATTGGTTTGGAAAACAGACTATGATATTGCACATTTTTCCACAGGCATCACCGACCATCTTGAAAATTGCATTTATCAACCGTCTACGAGATTAAGCGTTCCGAATTTTGCAGAACCCTGTCCTTTTATTGATACGTTTTGTTTCTTACCGTGGAAAGATCAACTTTCAACTTCTTTTTCTGTTACACAATACCCCGAAAATGTGTGTGGATTGTGTTTGACTTTTCCTGCGAAAATTGAGTATGAGAATGATACTGAAAAACATTCAGCCTGTATAATTGAATGCGCATGCTTGGATGATTTTGCAACATACGAAACGCTGGTTGAAAGAATTAAATCAATTACAAACCCATTGAAATTAGACTTTAACGGAAAGGTACGTCGCACTTCTGTAAGAATAAGCGACGAGGCAAAAAAAGATTTTTGTAATTTCTATTTTGCAACCTCAAATGATGTAACAATTCTTTAATTTTCAATGGTAAGAGTTGACCTTTTGTTCGCTTTTACCTTAATTTTTGACCTTTTTACTCGTTTAAGCCAGAAAAAAGCACACATTTGTCTACCGGACAAATGTGTGCTTTTTTCAATTAAATCCGCCTTCGTCGGAATAAATCCACTATCGTGGATGAAATCGCTTCGCGATGAAATCCGACTTCGTCGGGTTAGGAGAGGCGGATTTCATTTCATCTGAAGCCGTAGGCCGAAGATTTCATCCGAGCTTGCGAGGATTTCATCGTGCTACGCACGATTTCATTAAAGATACAAGGCTTACGCCTTGATTTATCTCTGAAAGTGCGATATAATAAACTCACCGATAAATAAGAATTTGACAGAGGTAGTTGCTATGGATGTAATCGATCATTATGATTTGTTGATAGAAGAACAAAACGATCCCTTCCGTGATCTCCCCGTTTTACAAGAATATATGAGCAAATGGGATGGAGTGCCGTTTTTAGAAGCGTTGGAGCTTTCCAAAGATAAAACAGTTTTGGAAATCGGTATAGGTACAGGAAGAATTGCTGTTAAGGTTGCTCCGTGCTGCTTAAAAATGACAGGGATTGATATTTCGCCCAAAACCATTGAGAGAGCAAAAGACAACCTGAAAGAATACGGCAATATTTCTTTCGTATGCAACGATTTTAATAGTCACGAATTTGACGAAACATTCGATGTTATATATTCTTCCCTCACAATGATGCACTTTGAAAACAAAGCAGCTGTTATTACAAAGATTGTTAAATTGTTAAAGGATAACGGCATCTTTTGCTTATCTATTGATAAGAACCAAAGCGAATATATTGATATGGGAACTCGCAAAATCAAGGTGTATCCTGACACTCTCGATAATATAACATCGCTCATAGGTGCAACCTCAATGTCGATTGTAAAAACAATTGAAATCGATAACGCACACATTATTGTAAGCAGAAAATAATTCAACAAATTCCAATTTATCGAGCAGCTTTACCGTGTACTTTTAGTCGTTCTTACCTGCATTTACGCACCTTTTTTGTTTATCCAAGCCGCAGGATTGGTATATCATCCGACGCAAGCTGGTATATCAACTTTGCGAAAACAGGTTTAAAAATAAAGAAGCTCAAAATCAAGAATTAAAAAAAGAAATTGAGAAGCTGAAGACCGAGATTTCTGCGTCTTACCCTGAAAATTAAGAAAAAATCAAAAAAATTCTTGACTTTAGCGTTTTAGAGTGATATAATCGTTTTTATAAATGCATTTGAGCAGGAACAAGTAAGCTTTTGGGACCTTAAAGAGAGTTGTCGGTCGGTGCAAGACAACGGGAAAACATAAGCCGAATTCCTCCTGTTAGCAGTACGCTGAACGGGTTCCCAAGTAGGACGTAACGGGTGTTCCCGTAACAGAACGAAGGTGTTGATTGACACTTTTAAAGGCCGCTTTCGTGAGAAAACGGTAAACTGAGGTGGTACCACGGGATTTTTCTCGTCCTCTGTATTCAATGGAATACGGAGGACGTTTTTTGTTTTCAAAGCGCTTTTCCGTAGTCCGAAAAACAGAAAGGAAGAAAATTATGGCACAGAACTACTATCAAAAGGAAATTGAAACGATGCCGGTTGAGGAAATCAAAAAGCTTCAGTCGGAAAAGCTCGTAAAGCAGGTAAAGCACGTTTATGAAAACGTTGAATATTACCGCGATCTTATGGACAAAAAGGGTGTAAAGCCCGAGGATATCAAGGGAATAGAGGATCTTCACAAGCTTCCGTTTTTAACCAAGGCAGACCTTCGCGAGGCCTACCCCTACGGCCTTCTTGCAAAGCCGCTTGAGGATTGTGTGAGAATTCACTCAACCTCCGGCACCACGGGAAGACGAGTTGTTGCATTTTACACTCAGAACGATATTGATTTGTGGGAGGATTGCTGCGCCCGCGCAATCGTTGCCGCAGGCGGCACAAAGGCAGACGTTTGTCAGGTTGCTTACGGCTACGGTCTTTTCACCGGCGGTGCAGGCCTTAACGGCGGCTCACATAAGGTCGGAAGCCTTACTCTGCCCATGTCGTCGGGCAACACCGAGCGACAGATACAGTTTATGATGGATCTTAACGCCACCATTCTCTGTTGCACTCCTTCCTATGCGGCATACGTTGCGGAAAGCCTTAAGGAGCAGGGATATAAGCCCGAGGATATTCCGTTAAAGGCAGGCATCTTCGGCGCAGAGCCCTGGACAGAGGAAATGAGAAAGGGCATAGAGGCTTCCCTTGGCATAAAGGCTTACGATATTTACGGTCTTACCGAAACGAGCGGCCCCGGAGTTGCCTTTGAATGCTCCGAGCAAAGCGGAATGCATATAAACGAGGACCATTTCTACGCAGAAATTATTGACCCCGATACGGGCGAGGTTCTTCCCGAGGGAGAAAAGGGCGAGCTTGTATTTACCTCTCTTGATAAAGAGGCGTTCCCGCTTTTACGTTACCGCACCCGCGATATCTGTGTGCTTTCACGCGAAAAATGCTCCTGCGGACGTACTCTTGTCAAAATGGCAAAGCCCATGGGCAGAACCGACGATATGCTTATCATTCGTGGCGTAAACGTATTCCCGAGCCAGATCGAAACGGTACTTCTTAACGAGGGATATCAACCCAACTACCAGATAGTGGTTGACCGTGTAAACAACAACGACACCTTTGAGGTAAACGTTGAAATAGCTCCCGAGAAGTTCACCGACAAGGTAAGCGAAATTCTCGCAATGGAAAAGTCACTTGCAAACGCAATGAAGACTATGCTTGGCATAAATCCCACCGTACATCTCGTTGCTCCCAAGAGTATAACCCGAAGCGAGGGCAAGGCTGTTCGCGTAATAGATAAGAGAAAGCTCATATAAGAAAGGAACTGAATAAAATGGCAATAAAGCAATTAACGGTTTTCGTTGAAAACAAGCAGGGCGCACTCGTTGCAATCACCGATAAGCTCGCAGCAAACAATATAAACATAAGAGCTTTATCGATTGCCGAAACCGAGGAATTCGGAATTCTCCGTCTTATAGTAAATAATGAGGAGGCGGCTCTTAAAACCCTTTCTGACGACGGATATCTTATAAAGGTTACCGACGTTGTGGGCGTAAAGATCGGCGATGCACCCGGCAAGCTCACTGCGGCACTTGCGGTGCTTGACAAAGCAAATATAAATATGGAATATCTTTATGCATTTATGGCACGCACCGAGCGCCACGCCTACGTGGTTTTGCGAGTTGAGGACAATGCGGCGGCAGAAAACGCACTTGAGGCGGCAGGCTTCCACCTCATTACCGATGCAGACGTTTCCAAGCTGTAAAACAATCAATTCAAGGCGGTTTTTGCAAAAAAACCGCCTTATTTTTAAAAAATGCTTGACAAAATAAAAAACGAGTAGTATAATAAATCGAACAAAAACGCAGTGATGCGGATTAGTAGTGAGCCAAAGTCTTTATAAAGAGAGATGTCGGTTGGTGAAAGACATTGCGAGGCAGCTTACGAACTCACCGCGGAGCGGTTGTCGTGAATGAAGTAGCGGCAAACGGGAACTCCCGTAACAGAGTTGAGATGTGATTGCATCTGAAGGGCGTCCTACAGGGCGAAAAAGAGTGGTACCGCGGAAGGTTAAAATTGTTTTTTAACGTTTTCGTCTCTTTGAAATTGCAATGAGACGGGAACGTTTTTTTATTGCAGTTACCTTAAACTTCAATTTCGAAAGGTGATTTTAAAAATGAAGAAAATCAGAATTGCAGACATTACCCTTAAAGCGCTTTCAAAGGAGCGCGGCGTTTCGCTTTTGTTTCGCGAAAAGACCGCAGTTGCTTCCTATGCTGACTCTCTCGGAGCCGACGTTATAGAGCTTGCTCCCATTAAGAATTTAAGAGAAGATACCATTATATACAAAACCGTGGCAAAGAACGTTCAGAACGCTTGCCTTTCTATTCCCGTTGGCTTTACAAAGGAGTCACTCGAGGCAGCCTGGGAGGCGATTAAAGAGGCAAAAAAGCCCCGCCTTCAGGTAGAGCTTCCAATTTCAACGGTGCAGATGGAGTATATCTATCACATTAAGGCAGATAAAATGATCGTAAAGATCGCAGAGCTTGTTTCGGCTGCGAAGGCTCTTTGTGAAGACGTTGAGTTTTCTGCGGTTGACGCTACCCGTGCCGATGAGAGCTTCCTTATTGCAGCAGTAAACGAGGCAAAGAAGAACGGCGCAACGGCAATAACTGTTTGCGACGATGCGGGCATCTCCACTCCCGATGCCATCGCAGAGCTTGTAAAGAAGGTAAAGGAAGCGGTTTCAATTCCCGTTTTCGTTTCACCTTCCGATAAAATCAGCATGGCTGTTGCTGCGGCTGTTAAGGCAATTTCCGCAGGCGCCGACGGCGTAAAATGCGCAATGGCAGGTGCCGACGTGCTTCTTGCAGGCAAGCTTTCCGATGCAATGACCGCTTGTCAGTCGGAGCTTATGGCGGAAACCTCACTTAAAAACACCAAAATTCACGCAAGCATTGACGAAATGTTAAAGGCAATAAATCACCGCGCTTATGAGGAAGAAAAGGAAGTAAGCGAAAAGAAAAAGATTTTACTCGATTCCGAAAGCACCATTGCACAGGTCGCACAGGCTGCAGAGCTTTTGGGCTACGAGCTTTCAGATGACGACTTTGGCAAGGTTTACAAGGCCGTAATGCAGATTTGTGAGAAAAAGGACGCAATCGGCGGCAAGGAGCTTGAGGCACTCATTGCAAGCACCGCAATGCAGGCCCCCTCAACCTATCATCTCGAAAGCTACACCACCACAAGCAGCAACGTGACCGGCTCTATTTCGCAGGTAACTCTTCGCGTAAACGATGAGATAATTTGCGGCGTAAGCTCGGGTGACGGTCCTATCGACTCGGCATTCCGCGCAATAGAGCAGTGCATCGGCTACCACTACGAGCTTGACGATTTTCAGGTTCAGTCTGTAACCGAGGGTAAAGAGGCTTTGGGCTCTGCCTTGGTAAGACTCAGAAATAACGGAAAGCTTTATTCCGGCAACGGAATTTCCGCAGACATTGTTGCCGCAAGCATCAGAGCATATATAAACGCACTCAACAAGATAGTGTTTGAGGAGGAATAAAATGAAAATCGTATTTTCAACAAAGAACGTAAGCCGTCCCTCCTTTCTGGAGCTTTGTCGCTATGCATACGATTACGGCTTTGCGGGCTTTGAAATATACGATGCTCTTTCCGAAAGAAAGATGCATCACGATTCGGTTTTGCGCCGTGACCGCGCCGCAGACTCGAAAAGAAAGCTCATAAACAGAGGGCTTGCCGTTTCTGCGCTCCGCTATCCCGACGCGGTATCCGATGACGGCGTTACCTCCGAAAGCCTTGTAAAATACGTTGAAATGGCGGCCTCGGCGGGCATTTCCTACGTTATAGTCAAAACCGAGGAAACTGAGCTTGAGGCTCTTTACAAAAAGCTTTTTGCGGCTGTTAAAAAGGCTGAAGCCACCGGCGTTGAAATACTTTTCGAAACGGTGGATTATCTTGTAAACACCGAAAAGGTGCTTGATATAATCAACCGCTTTTCTTCGGCGGCAATAGGTGTTTCGTGGAACGTTAGAGGCACCTGCTTCGTTGCGGGTGAAACTGCCGAAACCACCATAAAAACACTTGGAGCATATATAAAATACGTTCGCCTCGGCGATATGAAGGACGGAAAAACCGTTTTGATAGGCGAGGGCGAGCTTCAGGTAAAGAAACTTTTAAACGCCCTTTCTTCGCTTAACTTCGACGGCTACGTTTGCGCCGCGTGGAACGAGGAAATAAACGATGCCGATATAGTTCTTACCCATTTTGCAAACTATATTTCATCGCTTTGCCGCGAGAAAAAGAGCTTTGATCAGGCATATTACAACAGAGCAAAAACGGGCACCTTCGTGTGGAAAAAGTACGACGTTATTGAAAAAACCTTCTCCGATGTGCTCGATACAATGGTCGAAAACTATCCCGACCAGTACGCCTTCAAATACACTACTCTCGACTACACGAGAACCTACAAGCAGTTCAGACGAAGTCGGATCGTAGCCATGTCGTTCTGTGAGCCAAGG
>JAZRNU010000002.1:0-15485 GCA_045648325.1 Eubacteriales bacterium
GTATATGAATGAAATCGTGCTTTGCACGATGAAATCCGAGCGAGGCTCGGATGAAATCTTCGGCGTGCCGCCTCTGATGAAATTAAATCCGTCCTTCTTATCCCGACGAAGTCGGATTTCATCACGAAGTGATTTCATCCCACGCAAGTGGGATTTATCCCATCCGAAAGGACGGATTTAGTTGAAAAAAGCACACATTGCCTTGGTAGACAAATGTGTGCTTTTTTCTGCCTTAAACGAGTATAAAGGTCAAAAAACGAGGTAAAAACGAAAAAAAGTCAACTTAGTACCACATCTGAAGCAGACTTTCATGATGCTTGCAAACAGACCTATCTATTGCGCATCCTTGGTATACACGCTTTCTTTTTTGCGTGCCTGTTCGCTCAGATATTCTGCGCCTTTTATAATATCAGGCTGAAGAAACCGATTATAGTATTCTTCTATCGAATAATTATTTAATATTTCATCGGTAATATTCCACCAATAATCGCACCCTCTGCTTAAATGCCCCAGTCGTTGGACTCCTGCTTGAAGTGTAAGCGCAAGCTTTACTATTTCAAGAGTCAATTTATCTTTGTAATATCCATTCAAATTATAAAGCGCAATACAACCAAGGTTAAAGGTAAAAGAATAGTCATCGGGGGAATTGAACATGGATTTTTGCATTTCAAAAGCACAAGCTACTTTTTTATCAGCAGAATAGCGATAAAAGAGAGTTCCTTTACCGCTTCTTTTATATCCGTGAGATGCCAAATCTTCACCGATTCTTGAAAGCATGTATTCATATATCGATGTAATATCCATCATTCCACCGCCTTTCTTACTTTCATTATACCACAATTTTGTAAACATTTCAACCGTTTCGCATAAATAGGCTCCCTCCGGGAGGGAGCTGGCGCCGTAGGCGGCTGAGGGAGAGTGCGTTGCCGTAAAGTTTAATTAAATTCCAATGTTGCGCAGGCTCCTTCCACCACTTCGTGGTCCCCCCCTTCCTCTCGGAGGAAGGCTTTCGCCGGTTCGAATCTGTCGGGAGACCCGAAAAGAATGAAATCGTGCGATGCACGATGAAATCCTCACTTCGTTCGGATGAAATCTTCAGCCTTCGGCTTCAGATGAAATTAAATCCGCCTCCATCTCCTGCCGCAAGGCAGATTTCATCGCGAAGCGATTTCATCCACCAAAGGTGGATTTCTTCCGCCATCGGCGGATTTAGTTGAAAAAAGCACTTGCTTGCGCAAGTGCTTTTTTCTGGTGGGGGAAGGTGGATTCGGACCACCGAAGCTGAAAAGCAACAGATTTACAGTCTGCCCCCTTTGGCCACTCGGGAATTCCCCCATATATAAAATTATTTTTAGGTTGTATGGAGCTGGTGAACGGAATCGAACCATCAACCTGCTGATTACAAATCAGCTGCTCTGCCGATTGAGCTACACCAGCGTATCTCTTTTTGACAGCTTGTAAATTATATCAAAAAATATTCCCTTTGTCAAGAGTAAAAAAGAATATTTTTTAACTTTTTTGCAAAATGGTTATAACAGAGATTAATACGGACAAAATAACCCAAGGTGATTATATGACGATTGTAAGCAAAACGCTTGAAATAAATAAAATTGCCGTTAAAACGGCATTTTCAAATGAAAAAACCGTAATAGTGCGCGATGCGGTATCTGAAAAAACGAACAAGAAAACAGCCGTTTGCTTTATCGACGGAATGGTAAACGGAAAAATCGTAAACGAAAGCATCATCGAGCAGATAATTGCGTTTGAGGGTAGGAGTGAAAAGAATTTTGCCATTTCTCTTTTGGAATCGGGCGTATGCGCCTCCGATACAAAAACGGAAACCGATTTTCAAAAGCTTTTAGAGGGGCTTTGCGAGGGAAACACCGTTGTTTTTATAGACGGTGAAGCCACCGCGCTGGTAATCGACACCAAGGGTTACCTTTTAAAAGCAATAACCGAGCCGGTGGGTGAAAGCATCTCCAAAGGTCCTCACGAAGGCTTTACCGAGGAAATTCTTGTTAATATGTCGCTTCTGCGAAGAAAAATATCAAACCCCGATTTGAAAATGGAGCTTATTACCCTTGGTAAGAAAACACGCACGAAGGTATGTGTTTGCCATCTTCACGGAGTAGCGAAGCAACGGGTTGTAAAAGAGGTCAAAAAGAGGCTGACGTCAATTGACTGCGACGAAATTCTCGATAGCAACTATATAACCGAATATATCCGCGATCACCCGTATTCGCCATTTAAAACAGTGGGCAACTCCGAAAGACCCGATTCCGTCGCGGCAAAGCTTTTGGAGGGCAGGGTTGCAATAATAGTAAACGGCACTCCCGCGGTAATTACCGTGCCGTATATCTTCGCCGAGTATTTTCAATCTCCCGAGGATTATTACGTAAGCTTTTATTATGCAACCGTCGGAAGAATACTCAGAATGATAAGCTTTATAATTTCAATCTCTCTTCCGGCTCTTTACGTTTCTTTTACAAACTACCATCAGTCGGAAATCCCCATAAAAATGTTTATTGCAATAGCCTCCTCGCGTGACGGAGTTCCCATCTCCAATCTTTTGGAGGTAATAATAATGCTTGTGGGATTTGAGCTTCTTCGCGAGGCGGGCGACCGGATACCTGCCTCCTTCGGAGTATCGTTAAGCGTTGTAGGAACTCTCGTGATAGGACAGGTTGCGGTAACGGCAAAGCTCATTTCGGCGCCCGTGGTGTTTATAGTTGCAATAACCGCCACAACGGGACTTCTTATCCCGAAAATGAAGGGCGGAATAATATTCACAAGGCTTTTGCTTCTTTTACTTTCCGCAATTTTCGGAATTTACGGTTATATAATGGGTATAACGGTAATTCTGGCTTATCTTACCTCCGTAAGCTCATTTGGAACGGAATATATGTCTTATCTCGTTCCTTTCGGAAAAGGCTCCTCTCCCGATATTATCCTTCGCGCACCGGTTACGAAAATGAAAAACCGCCCCGATTTTGCCTTTTTGAAAAAGCGAAAGGGTGAAAAAGATGATTAAAAAAATCATTTTAATAATCATTGCCCTTGCTTTAGCTCTTTTTACTTTTTCGGGCTGCTTCGATTACGAGGAAATGAACGAGCTTGTACTTCTTACGGCAATAGGCGTTGATAAAACTGACGAAGGCTACAAGGTTTCGGCGCAAATAATCGTAAGCAAGGGAAACGTGATAGGCTCGGCACCCACGATGATAGTGAAAAGTGCAGAGGGTAAAACTATGACCGAGGCAATTTCAAAAATTCAGTATTACTACGCCGAGCCTGTATATCTCGAGCATATAAAAATGCTCGTAATAGGAAAGGAAACGGCAAAAACCGATTTCGAAAAGGTAATAGAGCTTATTGGCATAATAGGTCCGTTTTACAATTTTGAAATAACCGTCGCGGCAAACGATACTGCCGAGGAGGTATTAAAGGCAGGCTCCTTTTCAAGTCATATAAATGCAATGGAGGCGGCAACGATGATAGGACTTAACAATATTTACGCACTGCCGCCGTCGGTAAAGGGCTATGAGCTTCTTACGGGAAACGGCGATTTTGTTATTCCCAAGCTGCGGCTTAAAGAAAACGAGGATATCGAAAACTCAAGCTCCGAGGAAAACGCAAAGAAAATAATTATGACTGAGGGCGGCGCGGTGATAACCGCAAACAAAATGGTGGGGGAATTAGAGGGCGACGATTGCGGAAATCTGCTTCTTATTGCCGCAAAAACGGTAAACTGCAATATTTCGGTCAGAGAGGGAGAAACGGTAACGGTGCTTAAAAACGAGCGCAGAATTTCGGTTTCATTAAAAGAAGAAAAAAACTGCGTAACCGTTTTTGTCACTTTGGTAATAGACGGAAAAATCTCGGATTTAAAGGAAACTGCAGCAGAAATGCAAGGGAAAATAGAAAAAACGGTTAAAAAGCTATACCGTGAATATCAATGCGATGCCCTTAACGTTTACGGCATAACCGAAAGCCGTTTTCCGGGTTACTACAAGGATAAAGCCGATTTCACGAAAAAAGCAGACGAAATTGATTTTATAATCGAGCTTGATATTATTCACGAATCGGGAAAAGATCCGCTTGAGGACGGAGGTGCCTTACATTGAGATCGGCGTCATCGTTTAAACTTTTTGCCTTTTTTACTGTTTTTCTTATCGGCAATACCCCTGTTTCAAAGGTGATTTTTCTTTCGGAAAAGGATAGCTTTATTGCAATAATTGCCGCCGCCTGCATGGCACTGCTGTCAATGACCGCCTGCTTTTTTCCGTTTTTGAAATACCCTTATCTCACCCTTTCGGAATACCTCTCTATTAAGGGCGGGAAAATCGAAAAAAAGGCGTTTTCGCTTGTTTTTTTGGCACTTTCTGCGGTCACTCTTGCCTCGGTAATGGATGAATTTACAAAGTTTCTGTCGGTAACGTCGTTGAATTTCACTCCCGATTCCTTCGCACTTTTAGCAATAACCGCCGTTGCAATAATAGCTTCGGCTTTTGGCATAAAAAGCATTTTACCGCTCGGAACGGTGGTTTTCGTTATATTTTCTCTTTTTGCGGCGGCAATGGTATTTTTTTCGGCGCCGATGATAAAGGTTGAAAACTGCTTTCCCGTCTTTACCAAAAGTGTAAGTGATCTGCTTCCGTCGGCGGTAACCGTGTTTTTCGTTCTGACTTCGGATATAATTCTTTTGGTAGCAGTCACGGGAAGGGAAGCAGACGGCAAAAGGGTTTATAAATGCGGAGCTTTTGCCGTTATTTTCTGGGCTTTGTTTACCGTAACCCTCACGGTTCTTGCTCGCGGAATTTTCGGAAACGGCCTTGAAATTTTCCGTTATCCCATTTTCAGCGCCCTCGGAACGGTTGAGTTTTTAAGCTTTTTGCCAAAGGTAAGCTTTATTTTTCAAACTCTTTTATTTTCGGTGGTTCTTATCAAGTCGGCGGCGTTGGTTGATTTCATTTCCAAATCCGCTCCCGATGCTTTTTTAGCACCAAGGGATAAAGTGGCAAAAAAACTTTATCGGGTAATCCCCGCGCTTATAATATCCCTTGCGGCATCAGCGCTCGTGGCGGTAAAATCCGATTTTTCTTTGCTTGATACTGCACACGCCGCAATTTCCGCCGTTTCAATAATTTTATTGGTTGCAATAAATATAAAAAGCTACCGAAAACGGTAGCTTTTATTGTTTTTTGTTATTTCCAGCTTTCCTCGTGCTCCGATTTTTTTTCGCGAAGCATAAGGTCCGAAATAGCTTCCTTGGGAGATTTGTTTTCGTAAAGAACACGGTAAATTTCGGTAATAATTGGCATATCTGCCTTTTCCTTCAAGGCAAGCCTGTAAGCGGCAGCGGCGGTTTTGTAGCCCTCAACCGTCATGCCTATTTCCGAAACCGCATCGGAAGCGGAAAAGCCCTTGCCTATAAGAATACCGCAGCGTCTGTTACGGCTGTGCATACTCGTGCAGGTAACAATAAGGTCGCCTATTCCCGTAAGTCCCGAAAAGGTTTCTCTTTTACCGCCCATTTTAACGCCAAGACGCTCCATTTCGGCAATTCCTCTTGTCATAAGCGCCGCCTTTGTGTTGTCACCAAGGCCAAGGCCGTCGATAGTGCCTGCGGCAAGTGCGATAACGTTTTTAAGAGCGCCGCCAAGCTCTGTGCCGACAATATCCTTGGTGGTGTAAAGACGGAAGGATTCGTTCATAAGCTGATTCTGAACGTATCTTGCGGTGCGTTTGCTTTTTGAAGCAATAACGTTTGCCGTGGGTATTCCTCTTGCAACCTCTTCAGCATGTGAGGGACCCGACATGATTGCAAGCTTTTTGGGATTTCCAAGCTCCTCGTTTATTACCTCTGAAAGCCTCATAAGCGAGGATTCCTCAAGGCCCTTACCTATATTTATAACGGTCTGACCGTTGTAAATGCCCTTAAGCGTTCTGCAAACCGATCTTACGGCAATGCTCGGAACGGCAAGGATTATAATATCGGCGCCGTTTACACAGCCTATATCGGCGGTGAGATTAACCGACTCGGGAATTAAAACCCCCTTTAAGAGCGGGTTTTCGCGATTTTCCAAAAGAGAATCTATTTCGTTTTGAAATTTACTCCAGAGTGAAACGGTATGACCGTGGCTTGCGGTCATAACAGCCATTGCGGTTCCAAAGCCGCCCGAACCTAAAATTGCGATTTTAGCCATAATATCACTTATCCTTTTTACTGCCGAGCTTGTTTTCGGTGCCGTTAATAAGTCTTACTATGTTTGCCTTGTGAGAAATTATAACGATAATTCCGATAACCGCAAGAACTGCGGTGGGTAAAATCACTGCGTCAAAGGGCTTGCTGAAAAGAAAATAGGTGTAGATAAAATAAAATACGGGAGTGAAAAAGCCTGCGGCAATCGAGCCAAGGCTTACGTATTTTGTAATTCCCACCAAAATACCCCAAAGGGCAAGAAGAGTTACCATTGTAAGAGGAGTTATTCCAAGCAAAATGCCTGCGGTAACGGCAATGCCTTTTCCACCCTTAAAACCGAAGAATATGGGGAAAAGATGACCTATAACCGCAAAAAGAGCAATAATTGCAAGGTAAAAATCGCCAACTCCGACTAAAACTATTCTTGAAAGGAGTATTGCAAAAAGCCCCTTTAGCATATCGAGAAACATAACGAGCACACCGGTTTTTGCGCCTAAAACTCTTATTGCGTTTGTACCGCCCGCGTTTCCGCTTCCGAATTCTCTTATATCCTTATTTATAAGCTTTTTGGTTATGATAATTGAAAAATTTATGCTTCCGAGCAAATATGAAATCAAGCACAGGATTGCAACTGTAATATAAAATTCCATAACAATACCTCAGACCTCGAATTTTTCGCCTCTCGTGCGAATGTTAAATACAACGGGAGTGCCCTTAAAGCCAAATACCTCTCTTAAGCGGTTTTCAATATACCGCTGATAAGAAAAGTGGAAAAGCTCCTTGCTGTTTACAAAAAAGCTGAAGGTAGGGGGACGGGTGCCTGTTTGAGTCATATAATAGATTTTTAAACGCTTGCCCTTGTCTGAAGGAGGCTCGGTGCGCTCGGTGCAGTCGGCAAGAAATTCGTTTAAAACGCCGGTTGCAATGCGCTTCTGGTTTTCGTCGTTTGCAAGAGAAACCGTCTTAAAGAGCTTGTCTATTCTCTGACCGGTTTTTGCCGAGATGAAAACGGTTTCAACGTAATCCATAAACGAAAACGCCTTTTTGATCTCGTCAAGCTGCTTGTTCATGGTGTAGGAATCCTTGTTTTCAACAATGTCCCACTTGTTTACGGCAATAACTATTGCTTTTCCCGCATTGTGAGCATAGCCCACGATTTTGGTATCCTGCTCCGAGGGACCCTCGGTAGCGTCTATCATAAGAACCGCAACGTCAGCTCTGTCAACCGCCGAGTAAGCTCTTATAATGCTGTATTTTTCAATATTTTCTTCAATCTTCGATTGCTTTCTTATTCCTGCGGTGTCAATAAGATTGAATTTGCCCCAAGGCGTTTCAATGAGGTTGTCAACCGCATCGCGGGTGGTGCCCGCAACGTTTGAAACGATCATTCTGTCCTCGTTCAAAACGTGGTTTACAAGCGATGATTTACCGGCGTTTGGCTTTCCTATAATCGCAACGGTAACAACGCCGTCCTCCTCGGCGGCCAATTCCTCCTCCTTTGAGGGAAGATGAGAGAAAATCTCATCAAGCAAATCGCCGGTGCCGTGACCGTGAAGCGACGAAACGGGAAAAGGCTCGCCAAGACCCAGATTGTAAAACTCATAAAGCTCTGCGGGCGGCTCGCCTATCGAGTCAACCTTGTTAACGCAAAGAATTACGGGCTTTTTTGCCTTTTTCAATTTGTCGGCAACCGCGTGGTCGTCGGCAGTAACGCCAACGGTAACGTCGGCAAGCATAACTATAACGTCGGCGGTATCAATGGCAATCTCCGCCTGACGGGTCATTTTTGAAACGATCGGGTCGTTAACGTTTTTCTCAATACCGCCGGTATCAATAACTATAAACGGTCTGTCGAGCCATTCGGCTTCGGCGTAAATGCGGTCACGCGTTACGCCGGGGGTGTCGTCAACAATGGAAATTCTCTTTCCCGCAAGCTTATTAAAAAGCGTTGATTTTCCAACGTTGGGACGTCCTATAATTGCAACAACGGGTTTTTTCATTAAAAAACCTCCAATAAAGCTTTTTATTTCATAACAGCCGAAACGAAATCGCTTCCGCTTCCGCCAACAATTCTCAATTTAACCCCAAGGGCCTTTTCAACGTCTTTGGGAGTAAGCGAGTCAAGGAACATATCGCCCTCAAAGCGAAGCATTGAGGAGGGAATAAGCAAATATTCTCCAAGCTCCTTGCCCTTTAACTGATCAATAATATCGGTTGCGGTAACAAGTCCGCTTACGGTAACGCTTTTACCGAAAAAGTTATTTTCAATCGCAAAAACGTTACACCTTAAATTATGCACCTTTTTTGCGATTTCGTCAACTGATTTAACAATATTTTTACAAGCGGCAACACCGGTTGCTATTGAAACGCTGTGTCGCTGACGCTTGATTTTGAGCGAGTCAACGGCTTCCTTTACCTCGCGGTCAAAAAGCGAAAGAAGTCCAACACCGTTTTCAAGCTGGTCAAATTCCTCGTAAAAGTCTGCATCGGGACAATCCCTCATTGCTTTTACAAAAAATTCGTCGGCAGGGAAAACGAGCCTCGTGCCAAGCTCCGAAAGACATTTATCTCCAAATTCGGTAACAATGTCAATAACCTCGGTGCTTGATTCCTTATCAAAGGCTTCGAGGGGGTAAAGCCCTTCTCTGTGGTCGGTAAGACCAACGGGCACAACGGAAATGCTTGAAACGGCGGGATAAAGCTCTTTAAGACCGTTTAAGGTGTATAAAAGCTCTTTGCCGTCGTTAATTCCCTTGCAAAGCACTATCTGACATTTCATTTCAATGTGCGCATCGGCAAGGCGCTTCATAAGCTCACCGATTCTGTCTGCAAAACGGTTACCGAGCATCTTTTTGCGAAGCTCGCCGTTTAGCGTGTGAACGGAAACGTTAATGGGGCTTATTTTAAGCTTGATAATTCTGTCGATGTCACAGTCCTTGAGGTTTGTAAGGGTAATGTAGTTTCCGTGCATAAAGGAAAGACGTAAATCGTCGTCCTTAACGTAAATGGTATCTCTCATACCCTTGGGATTCTGGTCAATAAAGCAGAATATGCATTTATTGGAGCAGCTTTTCTGTGAGTCCATCAGAAAACTGTCAAATTCAAGCCCGAGATCCTCGTATTCATCTTTTTTAACGGTAACCGAAATCGTTTCATTGTTTCTCAAAAGAGTCAAAACGGGATCGCTCGCAGTTGAATAATACATATAATCGAGAATATCCTTTATTTCATTGCCGTTAACGGAAATAAGCTCGTCGCCGATTTTCACAAGTCTTGCGGCGGGCGACCTCTTTTCAACCGAAACTATTTTTGCCAAAATCCTTTCACCTCGCAATAAACAAAAAAGAGTTGCTTTGAACAACTCTTTCCGTTTAATTATGCTTCGTTAGCTTTCTCTGCTTCGTGTTTTACTACCTCTTTGCCGTCATAAAATCCGCAAGCACTGCAAACGGTGTGCGGCTTTATAAGCTCGTGGCAATGAGGACAAGCGATAAGATTGGGAGTGTCGAGCTTCCAAACGTTAGAACGTCTCTTATCTCTTCTTGCTTTTGAAACCTTTCTCTTCGGTACTGCCATTTTTAAATCCTCCTTTTATGGTAAGCAATGTTTAATTATTTACAACTTTTTATACACTCAAAGCGAGATTCCGGGACAATCTTCCTTACAAAGCTTCTGGTAGGGAAGTGAAAGACAGATTGCCTCCCAAACGAGCACGTCAAGCTCAACGCCGTTGTTTTCCGCCAAAACGCAGTCAAACGACTCCTCGTCCTTGAATACCACGGTGTAGTCTTCGCTTGAAGATACAGTAAGTTTGTAATCGGAAAGGCATCTGTCGCAGGCGACAGTAAGCTCCGCTTCAAACGAAACGTTTAAAAGCACCGTGCCGTTTACGTCGGTAAATTTCGCGGTGACGTTTATGGGGAAGTCAGCCTTAAAGCCGGAACCCTCGTAATCGTAACCGGGAAAACCGTTAATTTCAAAACGCACGGTATCGCTTCCGCCGTTTTTGGTAAGATTTTGCAAATTGTATCTCATTTAAAAACCTCCCAAACGGCAAAAAAACACCGCAATAAAAGTGTACCGAATAATTATAAACCCTAAATTGAATTTTGTCAACCGATTTTAGCTTTTTTTGCGTAAAAATCAATAATAAAATATATAAATAGCTTTTTTTATAAAATTGTATTGTAATTAAGATAAAAAATTGTTATAATAAATTATCACGGACTTTTTAAGGAGGCAATATTATGGCGGCAATAATTTTTGAAAAAGCCGAAAACTCATTTTTCCTCGTGCCGTCAGAGCTGGTGGACCTTTATCTCGACACGGCGTCGGAGCTTGAAATAAAGGTAATGCTCTATCTGCTTCGCAACGGAGGTAAGCTCCTTTCCGATACAGAGCTTGCAAAAAAGTTCGGAGTTTCCTCCGAGGATATTTTTGCGGCTATTGAATTCTGGGTAAAAAACGGAGTAATCTTAAAAAAGAACGAGCGCTACTCCATAAACTTTTCGGCGAAGGATAGCCGTCCGAATTATTCTGCCGACGTTATTGCAAAGAGAATAGAAAACGACGAAAAGCTAAAGGACCTTATAAACGGCGTTGAAAATCTTTACGGCAAAATGCTCTCCCCCACCGAGCTTAACTCTCTTATGACTCTTTACGAGTGGGACGGAATTTCAGCCGAGCTTATTCTCCTTATAATTTCTTATTGCAAGGAAAACGGCAAAAAGGGCTTTAAATACATAGAAAAAACCGCAATCGAATGGTTTGAATCGGGAATAGATTCAGTAGAAAAGGCAGAGGCTAAAATAAATGATATAGAGCGCAAGAAGACCAACGAGTTTACGGTTCAGAAGATAATCGGTGCAGAAAACAGAGCGCTTACCGCCAAGGAAAAGGAAGTAATCGCACAGTGGATAGGCGAGCTTGGGCTTTCAACCGAGCTTATTGAAAAGGCTTATGAAACCACCGTTGAAAAAACGGGAAAATATTCCGTTTCCTATATGAACACCGTTTTGAAAAGCTGGAGTACCCGCGGAGTAACCTCTGTAAGCGACCTTGAAAAGGAAAAGACTGCGGCATCTCAGAAAAGCTACCCCTCCAAAAAGCCCAAAACGAATATAGACGCAGGCAAATATGCCGAATATTCGTGGGAAATTCTCAAAAACGAAACAGAAAATCTCGATTAACGGAGAAGAAAAATGTATAACAGAGAAGCGTATAAGGCAGTTCTTACAAAATACGAAAACAGACGTATTGCAAGAGAACGTGAGCTTGAGGAAAACAGAAAAAAGGTAATAGCCACAGTTCCGCAGATAGAATCCCTTGAGGCGGAGCTTGCTTCGCTTGCTTCTGCAGCCGTGATAAAGGCAATGAGCAGCGAGAGCGAAAAAGCAAAGAAAAAGGCTATAAAAGAGTTTAAGGAAAGAAGCGTTGAGCTTCAGGCACAGAGAATAGAGCTTTTGGTAACAGGCGGCTTTACCGGAGATTTTCTTGAAGAAAAATTCAAATGCAAAAAATGTCAGGATAAGGGCTTTGTTGGAGCAAAGATGTGTGATTGCTTTAAAAAAGAGCTTAACCGCGAATGCTATTTGAGAACAAAGCTTGCTTCGATAATCGAGGAACAAAACTTCAAAAGCTTCGACATCGGCTTTTACGATGACGAAATCATAGCAGAATACGGCAGAAGCGCAAAGGAAAATATGAAGCGAGTTTTCGATTACTGCAAGGATTACGCTGAGGGCTTTTCAACAAAATCCCCGAATCTGTTGCTTGTGGGTCAGCCCGGACTTGGAAAGACTTTTCTTTCCTCTGCAATAGCAAAAGAGGTAATTGACCGCGGCTTTTACGTGGTTTACGACAGCTGCCAGAATATCCTTTCGAGAATGGAAAACGCAAAATTCAAAAACAGCGGCGACGATTTTTCCGATATTTTGAGCTGTGAGCTTCTTATAATCGACGATCTCGGTGCAGAATTCAAAACCCAGTTTTCCGAGTCCTGCATCTACAACATAGTAAACAGCAGAATAATTTCAAAGCTTCCCACGGTAATCAACACAAACCTTTCTCCCTCGGAGCTTTCCGAAAGCTATCACGACAGAATTGCCTCACGCCTTTTGGGTGAATACACAACAATACTTTTCCTTGGTACCGATATAAGACTTCAGAAGCTTGCCCGTGCCTCCAAAAAGAGAAAGAGCAAGGAAAAAGCCGAGAAATGAAGAGCTTAAGTGAAACGGCAAAGGCTTACAGAAAATCCGATTATGCGGTTTTTTCAATGCCGGGGCATAAAAACAAAGCGGCTTTCATGCTGCCCCAAAGAGCGTATAAATACGATTTTACCGAGCTTTCGGTAACCGACGATCTTTACGACTCGGTGGGCGGAATTAAAAATCTCGAGGAAGAAGCATCGCGAATTTTTGGAAGCGCGTTTAGTTGTCTTTCGGTATCGGGCGCATCTCTTTGCGTTATGACCGCGATGGGAATAGTGAGAAAATATACCGACAAAATAATAATCTCCCGCTTTTGCCACTCAAGTGCGATAAACGGAATGAGCATTTTCGGAGTCAAGCCTGTCTGGCTTAACCAGAAAAGAGAGGAATATTCTTATCTTCCCGTAACCGCAGCGGAGATTGAAAAGAAAATAGAGGAAACCGATGCGGGCGCGGTTTTTATAACAACCCCTGATTATTACGGCACGGTAAGTGACCTTTTGGAAATATCAAGGGTGTGCAAAAAGCACGGCAAGCTGCTTGTGGTTGATAATTCCCACGGAACTCATTTTTTGTTTTACGGCACTCACCCCTTGAGCTGTGCCGACGTGGTATGCGATTCGCTCCATAAAACACTTCCTTCGCTTACGGGCACCGCATTGTTGCACGTTGCAAAAAGCATTGAGCAAACCGCCTCGAAAAACGAGGTAAAGGATATTATGAAGCGCCTTTCCTCGACAAGCCCCTCTTATCTTCTTGCATATTCTGCGGAGAAATGCATCGAGTGGTTATCAAAAAAAGGTAGGAACGCCTATTTGCAAACGGCAAAAGACGCTGCAAAGTTAAAGGATACGCTTAAAAAGCTTGGCTTTTACGTAAATGAAAAAGGCTCTGATCCTTGCCGCCTTTCGCTTTCGGCGCTTCCATTGGGAATAGACGGAAAAGAGCTTTATGAGCGGCTTCTTTCAAAAAAGGTCGTTTTTGAAATGCACGACGACGTTTTCGCGGTTGCAATAATCACTCCGTTTAACACAAAACGCGATTTGAACCGACTTTACAAAGCGGCGATTGAGATTTCAAAAGATGCAAGGGCTCCCAAATATCCCACAAAAAAAGAGTTTTATATTCCTCAAAAAGCAAAAGAGCTTGGATTTTTTGGCGGTGCGGAAGCAAAAACGCTTGAAATTTCAAAGGCATGCGGCAGAATATCTGCTGAAAATAAATATATCTATCCGCCGTCACGCCCGATAGTTCTTGCGGGTGAGATAATAGACGATACGGTAATAAGCGAGCTTTTGTCAAACGGAGAAGAAACGGTAAGAGCTTTGGCGGAATAATATTGTAATATAAAAGAAAATATAATATAATAATATATTAGAATTGAAAGGAAAAACACTTATGAAACTTGTAATGGCAGTTGTAAATAACGATGACAGCAACAGAGTGCAAAAGGCACTTGCAAGCGGCGGATTTTCGGCAACCAAACTTGCCACCACCGGCGGATTTTTGATGTCGGGCAACACCACCTTTATCGTAGGTACCGAGGATGAGCGTGTTTCCGCCCTTATCGACATTTTAAAGGAACACTCAAAAAGACGTTATGAGAAGATCGAAACCGTTAACGTATCTGACGGCGCATTCGTTGCACCTCTTTCAAGCGAGATAATGGTTGGCGGCGCTACCGTATTCGTAATGAACGTTGAAAGGTTTGAAAAGATTTGACATCAGAAGGCATTATCGGAAATAAGAGCAATATAGAGCTTATTAGGGCTTTTGCAAAGGGCAAGAGCTTCGGTAATGCATTTTTATTTTTGGGAAATAAGGGTACGGGAAGACATACACTTGCCGCGCATCTTATTTCGTCAATGCTTTGCGAGGGGAAAAACGGCTGCGGAGAGTGCCGCGCCTGCCGCCTCGTTTCAAAAAATATCCACCCCGATACCGTAACTCTCACTGCGGGTGACGGCAGAAAAAACGTAAACGTTGATGACGTGCGCGCCTTTATCAAGGAGGCGTATATATCTCCCATTGAGGGCAGATATAAATTTCTTATTATAAACGATGCTGATAAATTAAACGTTCAGTCGCAAAACGCTCTTCTTCTTGTGCTTGAAGAGCCACCCGAGAAAACGGTTTTTGTGCTTTTTGCCGAAAACAAAAATCAAATACTTAAAACCGTTTTGTCAAGATCGTTTGTAATAAGCTCCGACGTTATTCGCAAAGAGGAAATCGAAAAATATCTGATTTCAAACGGTGCCGACCCCTTAAAGGCGGAAAAGGCATCGAGGCTTTCTGGCGGGGGAATCGGCAAGGCTCTTGAATTTCTTGAAGAAGAAAAGGAAGAGGGCGCGGTATCGGAGATACTTCGCAGCTTTGCAATGAAAAGCCCGTTTATGGCTTATGAAAAGTTTTTGTCGGTGCATCTTGCAAAAAGAGAGCAGATAGCAGAGGCTTCAAAGGGGCTTGTCGGCGCGGCAAGAGATTTGATAGCCTATAAAACCACGGGTGATATAAAAAGCACCGAATTTTTCTCCGATGAGGAGTTAATAAAAAAAGCTTCCGCCGTTCTTTCGGAGGAAGGACTTATAAAGCTTATAGAAATTGCCGATGAAACGGCTTACGCCTGCGAGCAAAACTGCAACGCAAGCGCTCTTTCGGCAAATTTATTTATAAAAGGTTGGGAATGTTTCAATGGTTGAGGTTATAGGAGTTTCCTTTAAAAAATCGGGTAAGGTATATTATTTCAGCCCCGGAAAATTAAAAATAGAAAAGGGCTACAACGTAATAGTCGAAACGGCGCGCGGCGTTGAATTCGGCTTTGTAGCATTCGGTAACCGTGAGGTTGACGAATCAACGATAGTCGCCCCGCTAAAGCAGGTAATAAGAATTGCCACCGAAAAGGATAAGCAAAACAACGCGGCAAACCGTCAGCGCGAGAAGGAGGCCTTTGCAATTTGCGAAAACAAAATAGCAAAGCACGGCCTTGAAATGAAGCTCGTTGACGTTGAATACACCTTTGACGGAAGCAAAATTCTCTTTTATTTCACCGCCGACGGCAGAGTTGACTTCCG
>JAZRNU010000003.1:0-6760 GCA_045648325.1 Eubacteriales bacterium
GGTTATTTTTGCAGCTGCGTTTTTCAAAAGGTTATCGGTAACGGTAACACTTTTGTTTACGCCGTATCCCGAAATCACTTTATCTGAAAAAAGATAGTTTGAATTGACTGAAACGCCAAACGCGGAGTAAAGAGAAATATCGCATTCGTTTCCAAAAAGCAAATTCTCGCTTACCGTCACCCAGCTCGAGGCCAACACCGAAACCGCCTCGCTTACTCCCGAAATAACGTTTTTATTAACGTATACGGCGTGGGTGCAGTTGTTTATCTCAATTCCCTTTTTGCCGTTATTTGCGCCGATTATTTCGGTTTCGGTAACGTGCGGAAACTGAACAGACTCCATATAGATAAAGGCCTTGCCCGTGCCGCCCTCAAAACGGCAGCCGTCAACGTAGTTGGTGTCACCGCCGCCTGCATAAAGCCATATATCGTAATCGGTCATATTTTTCGTTGTGCAGTTCGTTATCTGAATACCGGTGGTGCGCACGCCGCCGCCCTTTACTCTTATAAGGGTTCCGCACTCCTCTGCGCTGTTTTTTGAGAAATAGATAAACATCGTATCGTCGCCTATTTCAAAAACGTTTCCCGACACCTTATAGGCGCTGTTATTCAGAATGCTGCTCATTCCCGCCTTGTTTGCAAAAAGACCGCGTGAAAGATTTTTAAATTCACAGCCCGAAAGATATACCTGCTTCATAAGGTAAAGCGCCTCTCCCGTGCCGTCGCCCTCAAAGGTTATATTTTCAAAATAATAGCCGTTTGCACCATTTTCCTCAGTTTTGTTTTCAAAGGCGGTAATGCCCTCCCAAATTTTAACGGTGGTTTTTCCCGCGCCCTTTCCTCTCACAATAAGCGAATTTGCCGCGTTTTCCATTGCAAAGGCGTCAACGCAAACGGTGGATTTCAAATCGTAAGCTCCGCTTGAAAGGTAAAGCACGCCGTTTGAGGCGTAAAGCGCCTTTGCAATCGCGGCGCTGTCGTCATTGCCGTCACCCGTAATTCCGCCAAACCATTCGGTTTTAACCGAAACGTAAGGTGAAAAGCCGCAGACAACACCTTCGCCCTCAAAAACGGTAACACTCGGTGCCTCAAAAACAAGGCTTTCAATTCTGAAGGTAACACCGTTTGCAACCTCAAAGACGGCGCCCTCCTCTAAAATTACCGAAACGCCCGCAGGCAGGGTAACGCTTGCAAGAAGCTTATATCTTCCTTTTGGAAAATACAAAACGGAATTTTTCAAAAGGCAGGCGTCACTCGCCGCAGATATTGCAAGCGAAAAATCATCTTCTTCGCTTAAATTCGCGGAATACGCCGCAATATTGATGAGATTTTCAAGCGGCAATACTGCCGACACCTTTGTGCAGCCCGAAATTAAGGAAATCAATATTGCCGCCGATATCAACACCGAAACAGCTTTTACAAAAAATCTTTTCATAACTTTTTCTCCGTTTTGTATTTATAATAATTATACAATACTTTTCTTTTATTTTCAATATAAAAATTCGGACCCGAAAATTCGGGTCCGAATAATTTTATTTGATTTCCTTGCCGTTTAAGGAGTGAATTTCAACGTCCATTGCCGCCGAGCCGAAGCAAGAGGTGGTACAGGAGAAGTAAACCTCACTTGCCAAAAGTTCTGCGCCGTTTGTAACAGTTGCCGAAACGTCGTTAACCTTTATGATAAGATCCTTTCCGCTTACCTCAAAGGTGATATCAAGATCAAACTCCTCCGGTTGAGCGTCGCCGCTGTAAATTACAATGTCGCGCTTTTCGTGGCTTGCCAGCTTTACGCCACCCTTTGATTTAATTCTCATTGCAACGCCGTTTTCCAGGTAGTGGAAGGATATTGCAATGGAGTTTTTGGAGTCGGTAACCATTGAGGTTATCTTTGTGGGGCTTTCCTCCGAAAGCTCAATGGTGAAGTTTCTGCCGGTATTTACCTCGGTGTAAACGTCACGCAATAAGGTTGCCTTTAAGTTAAAGCCTGCAACGGAAATTTTGTTAACCGACGTCATACCTGCGGTGCCGAACCAACCACCCGTAAAGTTATCCATTATAACGTCTGTGCCGCTCTTGTAAATAACGCCCGAGCGTGAATCGTCAACGGTATCGCCGTTATAAGTGGTAAGAAGTGCCTTGAATTCGGTAAGGTCGAGTCTGTCGGGAACGGTATTTACGGTTGCGGTTATTGCCTTTTCGAAGTTGCCCGTGCCGCTTATTTCCTTATCGTTGTAGTCAATTGAGTTTATAGCGGTATCGTAAAGGTTTGCAATAAGGGTAATATCCTTGCTTCCCTCGTTTGAAATAAAGAGGTTATTTTCGCCGCCGATAGTTACAACAGGGTTTCCTATAAGAGTAACGCCCTCGTTATTTATAAGCTGATTTGATATGCCCTTGGTGTTGTAATACCAGTTATCCTGAAGAATAACGTTTTTGCTGTTTTCAACAACAACCGCGTCTACAAGCGAGTGGATCTCGTTGCCCAAAAGGGTGAAGTTTTCGCAATCTCTTATAATTACGCCGTGCTTGTTTGCCGAGGTGATATAGGTTGTTTCAAAGATGCCGTCCTTAACGTTTTCAAAGGTAAGGGTTGCTTCGAATTTACCAACCGCAGAGTCGTAGCCCGCCGCAGAGTAAAGCACGTCCTCAAGGTTTTTCATAACGAGGTTTTTCTGGCTCATAACTGAGCAGAAGTTTACGTAAACGTGGTTTTTGGCGCTTGTGCCGTCGGGCTTTTTGCCGTCGATATAAACGGTGTGCTCGCTCATTCCCACGGTAAGGCTGCGAAGGCCGTAAACGTTATCGGTTGCGTTTAAAATGTAGCCGTTGTTTACAGTGCCTATATAGAAGTCGGTAATTTCAACGCGTCCGCTTATATTTTCGGTCTTGATAAGATAATCGAAGTTGTTTCCGAAGAAGTCGCCTGCTTTAAGGAACGCAACGGTATCCTGATTTTTTGCGGTGTAGGTAATAAAGCTTGCCGATTTGCTGTTTCCGTCGCCCGAAATTGCGGCAATGGAGAAGCTGTCGTTTTCCGATACGTCGGTTGCCGAGAAAATGGAAACCTCGCCCGAAGCCTTAAGGAAGGTAATGTTATGTCCCTCGCCGAGCACTGAGATATTGGTGCCTGCGGGAATATCAACGCTTGAAGCAAAGAGGTAGCTTCCGCGTGCAAAGCGAAGAATTTTTGCGCCCGTGGCTATTGCCGCTTCAATTGCGGGAGCGCTGTCTGTCTGACTTGAGCCGTTCAATGCACCAAACCACTCCGAAAGCACGTAAGCGGCGGCGGGCATCTTAACACTTCCTGCAAATATCTCCATGGGAGCAAGGTAAGAAACCTCTTTTGAAAGAACAGTGAGGGTTTTTCCGCTTGCAACGGTGATTTTTGCGCCGGGTAAAACTGCAAGAACAATGTTTTCGGGAAGAGTAATATCCTCGTTAAGGGTATATTCGCCCGCGTCAACAATTATCATTCCGCCGTCTTTAAGAGCTTCTGCCGCGCTCTTTAAAGCTGCGGTGAAATCGGTTTCGGCGTTAATGAGATTTGAAACCGAAACGGTGTTTTCGTCGCTTCTCGGAAGTCTTGCCGATATTTCGGTTCTTTCAATGAAATCGGTGTCAATGCTCTTTTCACCGGTGAGAATTCTCTCGCGCTCGGGTTCAAGATCGCTTACTGCGTTATTTGAAACGGTCATAAACTCGTCTTCGTAATCGGAAAGATAATCTGCGCCCGAGGTCTTATAGTTATTATTCGTAATTGCAATGCGGTGATTTCCGCCAAGCATTACAATAGGTCTTTCGGAATAGAGCCAGTTTGAATGAACGGAGTAGCCGTTTGCAGAGTAAAGCGCAACGTCACTCTTGTTATCCTTTAAAAAGTTTTCCGAAACCGAGCCGTAGCTGCTTCCCGCAATTACAACTGCATTTTCGGTGCCGCTTATCATATTCTGGTTTACAACTGCGCTGTGGCTGTCGCCCTCAAACACAATGCCCGATTTGCCGTTATTTGCACCGATTATTTCGTTTTCGGAAACGTGGGTGTGAAGAACCTGTGCAATCTTTATAAACGCCTTGCCCGTGCCGCCCTCAAATCGGCAGCCGTCAACAAAGTTAGTGTCACCGCCTGCGGCGTAAAGGTCAATATCGTAGCCGGTCATATCCTTGGTGCTGCAGTTTGTAATCTGTATGCCGGTGCATCTTGCGCCGCCGCCTCGCACCTTTACCAAGGTACCGCTTCTTTCGGCGTGGTTGCCGTAGAAATAGATAAACATCGTGTCGTCGCCTATTTCAAAGACGCTGTCGGTGATATTTTCGGCGGTGTTGTAAAGGAAGCTGCTCATGCCCGCCTTGTTTGCGTAAAATGCTCTTTTAAGGTTTTTAAAGCTGCAGTTTGCAATATATGCCTGATGCATAAGGTAGATTGCCTCGCCCGTGCCGTTTCCTTCAAAGTTAAGATCCTCGAAGAAATAGCTCGAAACGCCAACGCCCTCGTTTCTGTTTTCAAAGGCGGTAATGCCGTCTTTTACCTTTATAACGGTTTTGCCCTTCTGGCTTCCGCGAATTGCTATTGCGCTTCCGCCGCCTGCGCCGAGCTCCTCAAAATCAACGGGAGTATCAATATTATAGGTGCCCTCGGAAAGATAGATCGAGCCGCCTGCGGCATAAATTGCCTTTTTTATTGCCTCGCTGTCGTCCTTATTGTCGTCTGCTCTTGCGCCAAACCACTCGGGACGCACCGAAACGTAGGAGCTCATATTTTTAACAAGCCCCGCACCTGTAAATATCTTTTCATTCGGTGCCTCGAAAACAAGGCTTTTAATGGAAAGCTCTGCGTCCTCTGCAATATCGAATACGGCGCCCTCGGCGACGTAAACCGATACGTTTCGGGGAATTACAACCATTTCCGATACCTTATATTTTCCCTTGGGGAAATAAAGCACGGCGTTCTGATTTTTACATTCCTCCGCTGCCTTTGTTACTGCCTCGGAAACGTCTTTTTTACCGCCGTTATCGGCTCCTGCCGACAAAACGCTTATAAGGTTTTTAATCGGCGGTGCCTTTTGCGTTACGCAGCCCGCAAGCGACGGCATCAAAAGCGCTACCGAGAGAGAAACGGTAATTACTCTTAGCAAAAACTTTAACATGGATCTTCCTCCCAAAAAATATTTTAATTTATTGTAATATACGTCAACGCCTTTTTAATTTTTTTTGCAAAAAAATATAAATATTCAAAAATCGTTTATTCAGTATGACAAACGCGGCAAACAAATCAACCGCTATTTTCGTTATTTGCCAAACACAGCAATTTTATCACAGCTTAAGCTGCCGTGTAAAGTAAAATCAAATCAACTTTATGTAAAATCAGGTCAGATTTCAAGCACTAAAACGTCGCGTATTTTGCCGCCGTAAAGAGGAACGCTGCTTTTGAAAACCGTGTATCCCCTTACGTCGCAGTTTCGGTGGCTGTAAATATTTTCGGGCGAAACGGTTGCCCAAAGCGACGAGGCACCGTCTTTTTTTGCTTCCTCCCTTGCAATGTCGAGAAACTCGCCCTGAAGTCCAAAGCCTCTGTAATCGGGGTGAACGAACGCCGAATCGCAACAGTAGCAGTCGGTTGCCAAAAAGCCGTATTTTTCGCCGAGATTTCTTTCCGTGCTTCGGTTTCTCACAATAAGCGAAAAAGCAACGAGCCTTTCGCCGTCGTAGGCGCCAAGGGTAATATCCTCCCTTGTCGATTCGGTTACCTCTTCCCTTGTGATCTTTACAAACCAATCCTTTTTCTCAAGCACCGCGCAGACCTCCTCCTGGAGCATAAGCACCCTTTCGATTTCGGCCGCGTCGGTTGATCTTATAATAAAGCTTTTTCCTTTTTTTGTTATTTCCTTAAAAATCTTTTCCATTATCTTTTCCTTTGCTGTGGGTTTGATATTATACAATGTAATGATAACACATTTTCTCTTCGATTGCAACGGGTTTTACTCCCTTTGGTTTTCTTTTTTGGTTTTAAAGAGCTTCGGTTATCATATACTTTTTCAAAGGAGTGATTTTTATGCTTTCGTTTTTGGGAATTGCCGCAGGCTTTTTGTTTCTGGTGCTTTATCTTTCGGGGAAAAATTCCTTTCCCAAGCCTCTTTCACCCGAGGAGGAGGCGCCGCTTATCGAAAAGATGCTTGCGGGCGACAAAAAGGCAAGATCAGTGCTTATTGAAAAGAATTTAAGGCTTGTTGCCCACATTGTGAAAAAATATTACGCCTCGGAGGTCGACAGTGACGACCTCGTTTCGATTGGCACAATAGGTCTTATAAAGGGAATTGACAGCTACAAGGGCGGCAAAAACACAAGGCTTTCCACCTACGTTTCAAGGTGCATTGAAAACGAGATACTGATGTATTTCCGCAGTATAAAAAAGCTTTCGGCAGAGGTTTCCATCGACGAAACCATCGACACCGACAAGGACGGAAACTCTCTTTCCTTTATCGACATTCTCTCGGTAGACGATACCATCGCAGACGATATTGACTTAAAGCTTCGCTCCGAAAAGCTTCTTTCGGTTGTTTGCGAAAGGCTTACCCAAAGAGAGCGGGCGGTCATAGTGCTTCGCTACGGGCTTTCGGGAAATCCGCCCCTTACCCAGCGCGAAACGGCAAAGAAGCTTAATATTTCCCGAAGCTACGTTTCGAGAATTGAAAAAAAGGTGCTTGAAACAATTAAGGAAGAAATGGAAAAATGAATTATACCGCCGCCACCTGCGCAAAATAAGT
>JAZRNU010000004.1:0-1897 GCA_045648325.1 Eubacteriales bacterium
CATGGCTACGATCCGACTTAGATGCATTAAAAAGCAAAACGCAAGCAAAAACTAAGATAAATAAAAATGTCTGCACATTGTGCAGACATTTTTTTATGAATTCTATGGTTTATATCTCAAAAAAGGCGTAAGCCATTGTTAGCGCAGATGTTGCAGGGGGAGATTATTCGTTGTCCTTTTTTGAAAAAACTTCCGCAAGCTCGTCAGCGAAAACATGGGTGTGGGGATTGGGCGTTACGGTGGAATAAATCATGTTTACCGTTGCCTTATAGTCGAGCGGATAATAAGAATAAGAGGCGTTGGTAACGGCGTTATCCCAATCGGTGAAGAACATTACACCTTCGCCGCAGGACATTTTGAAAAGCGCGGCGGAGAACTGACCGCAGTTTTTGATTACGGGAGAAAAGCCGCACTCATTGCAAATGCGCTTGAGAACAGCACCGAATTTCTTTTCGATGTCGCCGTCGAAAATAAGAAAGTCGGTGTCGCGCAGGTCCGTAAGCTCGGTTACGGGCTTCATGAACGATTTGGAATAAAGAATTCCGCAGCCGGTTTCAACCAGCTTCTTTACCGTGAAGCCGTGCTGAACGGTGGGGTAGAGCTCGTGAGTCAGGATAATGTCGATTTTTCCGGACTGGAGCATGGAGATAAGGTCGGGCAGACGATGACATTCAATTACAAGCTGAACCGACGGATGCTCTTTGCTGAAATGCTCGGCAATCGTGGGGAAAAATTTTGTCGGGTTCCATGTTTCGGGACAACCGATTCTGACGGTGACCGTTGTTTCGGGCAAAGAATTTTGTATGTCGGTAAGAAGAGTATAAAAACTGTCCTTCGTCTTTTTCAGAAAGTGATATATAGTGTTGCCGGCAGGGGTGGGGTGCAAGGAGCCGACCTTGCGCTCAAGAAGTGAAAAACCAAATTCATCTTCGAGCTTTGAAATACTTTTGCTGATTGCAGGCTGCGAGATAAAAAGAGAGTTGGCGGCTTTTGCAAAACTACCTTCTTCAACAACCGCTAAAAAGCAATTAATTTGTCCGTTTGTCATTATGATTTCCTCCGGTTAACCAAATGGTTATGGATATATTACCACATTTGTATTGGCTAATCAAGTGAGATTGTTATATAAATTAATATATAGAAATAGTGCGTACTGTATCTTTTTGTGCTATTTGCATATTTATCTTTTTTCGACTAATTCGTGAAAGATTAGTGTAAAGAAGCAAAAAGAAGGGAATATGTCTTGGACAAGTCCCAAACAGTAAACTGCCCCTGTCGCCTTCAAAACAATAGCGCGCACGGCCGGCAAATGTCAGTTGTGCGTTTTTTGTTGTGTCGACAGAACTCTACTAAGTAATTACATAGCACGTGCGGCCCTACGGTCGCAAAAATTCAATGCCGCAAGGCGGGAAGGACGAATAAAATGATTAAACGCAGCTATGGAGAACTTGAACCCTATTTCCCCGCAGGTCACTTTGGCGTAACTTGCAAGCGTTACCACGGTAAGGACGAAACCGGTGCAGAGCAGTTCTGGATCGGTATTTCCGAGTTTGAACCCGGCGGAGGCGCTGACTGGGCTTACGACGATAACCCCCTGGAAAAGGTTTACTTCGTTCTCGAAGGTGAAATGACCATCACCGACAAGGATGGCAAGAAGTATGTTGTTGGTCCTATGGAATCCATCAGCTTCCCCCCCAACGAAGGCCGCGGCCTCAAGAACGAGACCGACAAGCCCGCAAAGATGCTCGTTATCATTAACTACCCCAAAGCATAAAAACCAATAAATCATAATTCGGAGGATAATCATCATGGTTCCTGTAGAAAAGAATTTTGTAAAAAATATGTTTTCCGTTGAGGGCAAGGTTGCTCTCGTTACCGGCGCTACCGGCGCTCTGGG
>JAZRNU010000005.1:0-11037 GCA_045648325.1 Eubacteriales bacterium
CCTCTTCAAGAGTTCTCATTCTTCCGTCTTCAAGACCGAAGCGAAGTCTTAAAACCTTTTCCTCTCTGGGAGTCAACGTTCTCAAAACCTCTGCAAGCTCCTCTTTAAGAAGAATATGCGATGCTGCTTCAGGCGGTGCGGGAACGTCGTCATCGGGAATAAAGTCGCAAAGATGGCTGTCTTCCTCCTCACCGACGGGGGTTTCAAGTGAAACGGGCTCCTGGGCAATCTTCAATATGCTTCTTACCTTTTCAACGGGCATATTCATTTCTGCCGCGATCTCGTGAACCTGTGCGTGTCTGCCAAGCTCCTGGGTAAGCTGCTTTTCAACCTTTGAAACCTTATTTATCGTTTCAACCATGTGCACGGGTATTCTTATGGTTCTTGCCTGATCAGCAATTGCTCTGGTAATAGCCTGACGGATCCACCAAGTTGCATAGGTTGAGAATTTGAATTCCTTTGTATGATCGAATTTCTCAACCGCTTTTATAAGACCGAGGTTACCCTCCTGAATAAGATCAAGGAAAAGCATGCCTCTGCCGACGTATCTTTTTGCAATACTTACAACAAGACGAAGGTTTGCTTCGGAAAGCTTCTGCTTTGCAGCAACGTCGCCCTGTGCCATTCTCACGGCACACTCTTTTTCTTCTTCGCTTGAAAGAAGCGGAACACGTCCGATTTCTTTAAGATAAACCTTAACGGGATCGTCAACCTTAACACCCTCGGCAATAAATACCTGTTCGAACTCCTCGGGCTTTATGTCAATGTCCTCTTCGGGAATAAGGGTGCTGTCAAGCTCCTTACCGTAATCGTCACAAAGGGTGATATCGTTTGAATCAATAAATTCAAGAACCTTATCGAGCTGCTCGGGATCAAGGTCCATTTCAATCATGGCAGTTTCGATCTGTCTTAACGAAAGCTTGCCGGTCTTTCTTCCCTGCTCAAGAAGATCATCGAGAGAAAGAACGCTTTCCTGTGACTCTTCAACGTTGTTGACGAACTCGGTAAGTTGCGCTATCTCGTTCATTACTTCTTCTTCGTTTATTTCTTCATCGATAATATCTGGCGCCTGAAGGCTGTCGAGATCGCCGAATTCGTCAAACTCGTTGTAGTCGCTGTATTCGGGATTGCATTTTTCGCAATCGGGATCGCCGCAACCGCAGATCTCGTCATCGATTCCCTTCATTATTTCTTCGTCCAGAAGATCGTGAAAGTCTTTTTCGTTTTTACTCATCATTACTTTCCTTTCGTTTATGTTTTACTTCTTTTTGAATAAGTTACGAAATTCATCATCGCTCAATTCGGAAAAGTTTTGCTTTCCTTCTCCCGCCGATTTTAAAACAGCAATAAAATCCTCTGTTTCCTTTGGCGTAAATTTTTGCGATAATCGGCTTCTTGCCTCGATTCCCACAAGGTGCGAAATTTCTTCACCCGTAAGCTCACCCGAAAATGAGAAAATCTCGGTTTGCTCGCCGTTTTTTATTTTATCGGCAACTGCCGAAAAAATCGATTTATTTTTCTCGGTAACAAAAAGCTCCTCGCTCAAATCACCGAATTTATAAAGAAAGTCGTTATTTTTAAGCAGTGTGGCAATAAGCCCCTCTTCAGCCTTAACAACTCTCATTTCAAGGCTTCGGTCATTATAGCTTTCGGGAACCTTCAGCTTCTTTTCCGCTTCGCCGAATTCCTTATATTTGTTTTTCTTATCGTTTGTTTTTACAAAACGTGAAATATCCGTTTTTATCTGTTCAACCGATATTTCTGTTTCCTTTGCAAGAACACCTGCGTAAACCTCTCGCGTTACCGAGTGATTTTCCTTTGCGATGATCTCACTTGCAGCTCTTATATACGCTATTTTGCCATCGGGCGTTTTAAGATCAAACTTGCCTTTTATTATGCCGATCTCGTAATCAAGACGGTTCTTTGCTCCGTTTAAGAGAAGCTCGAATTTTTCGGCGCCGTTTTCTCTTATGAACTCATCGGGATCCTTTCCGTCCGTTACCGCAAGGATATTGATATCAACGTTCAACTCACCGAGAAGCCTCGTTGCCTTTTCAACCGCCTTCTGCCCTGCCTGATCGGTATCGTATGCTACGATTATCTTTTTTGCATAGCGCGACATAAGGCGCGAATGCTCGGGCGTTATTGCAGTTCCGAGCGTTGCAACCGCCTCGGTAAAGCCCGCCTGATGCATTGAAATAACGTCCATATATCCTTCTGCGAGAATAAGACGGTCATTTCCTTTGTTTTTCGCAAAGTTAAGTGCAAACAAATTGTTTTTCTTTGAGAAAACAGGGCTGTCGCCCGAGTTCAAATATTTTGGCAAGCTGTCGTCAAGCACTCGCCCGCCAAAGGCTATTACGTTTCCTCGAAGGTCGATTATCGGGAACATCAGTCGGTTTCTGAAAAAGTCAAAAAGCTTTCCTGACTTTTCCGACCGTTTGGCAAGCCCCGCAACGAGAATATCGCTTTCGGTAAAGCCCTTTGACAAAAGATACTTTGTAAGATTATCCCACCCGTCGGGTGCAAATCCCAATCCGAAATGTAAAACGGTATCTGCCGTTAGTCTTCGTTTTGCAATGTAATCTCTTGCAATTTTTCCGAGCTTTTCGTTTTTCAGGCAGGCATGAAAAAATCTTGCCGCCTCCTTGTTGGCGTTTAAAATAATTTCACGTTGCTTTGACGCTGCAGCTTCTCTGGGATCCTCCGCGGGCATCGTCATATTTGCGCGCTCTGCAAGAAATTTTACTGCGTCAACGTAACCGAGATTTTCAATCTTCGAAATGAATGTAATCGCGTCACCGCCGGTACCGCAGCCGAAGCAATAAAACGACATTGAATCGGGGAAAACGGTAAACGACGGAGTTTTCTCGGAATGAAACGGACAAAGACCCACAAAGTTTCCGCTACTTCTTTTAAGCTCAACGTAGCTTCCGATAACGTCCTCTATTGAATTTCTCTCAACTACCTCTCGTATAAAGCTCTCGGGTATTTTTGCCACGTTCTCACCGCCTTTTACTTCTTTGTAATCTTTAGATCAAGTGCCACTTTTTAGGAATGTAAATTTCATTAAAGAGCTTTACTGCGTATCCGTCGGTCATAGATGCAACAAAATCGAGCACCGCGCGTGAAACGCCCTCATTATCGCGTATTTTTTTATATTCATCGGGAAGCTTTGAATTATTTTTACAAAAGTACTTATAAAGTATTTTGACAATATCAACAGCCTTGCCCTCTTCTTTTTTCGCTTCGCTTCCGAAATAGACGTTGGCAAACATAAAATCCTTAAGTCCGAAAATCGCTTCTCTTATTTCGGGCTCGATATCTATTACGCCGCGAAGATCGGTCTTGTTTTCTTTTATTGCCGCCGCAATATTTTTTCGGCTTTTTGAAACGGTTGCCTCTATCATTGTTCCTATTCTCACCGAATGACGGTCACCGACGGTTTCTATATACTTTTTGGGAAGCATATCCTCTGTAAGGACCTGTCCGCGGATTGCATCGTCTATATCGTGGTTTATGTAAGCTATAACGTCTGCATAACGGACAATCTGACCTTCAAGGGTTTTTGCCGCTCCGTCCTCGCAATGAAAGAGAATTCCGTCAAGACATTGGCGGGTAAGATTTAAGCCCTTTCCGTTTTTTTCAAGAGTTGTCGCAACTCTTACAGACTGCTCGTTATGAGAAAAGCCGTGCTCGCAAACGGAATCGAGTGCTCTTTCGCCCGCGTGGCCAAAGGGTGAGTGACCGAGATCGTGACCGAGCGCAATTGCTTCGGTAAGCGATTCGTTTAAATCAAGCGCTCTTGCTATTGTTCTTGCTATCTGATTCACCTCAAGGGTGTGGGTAAGTCTTGTGCGGTAATGGTCGCCCTCGGGCGCAAGAAAGACCTGCGTTTTGTGCATAAGTCTTCTGAATGCCTTTGAATGAATTATTCTGTCGCCGTCGCGCTGATAGTCGGTTCTTAACGGACATTTTTCATCTTCGGTATCTCTGATTGCATCGGCACTTTTTTGTGCAAGTGGTGAAAGATAAATATTTTCTCTTTCTTCAATAAATTCACGCGTGGATTTTTCCAATTTTTTCACTCCCGCAATTTATTTTTTGTAAGACATTATTCTCTCTGCAAGAGCCTTTGCTCTTGTTACGGTGTATTCATCAAATTCAGTTCTGTGCGATGAAAGACCAAAGTGGCCCACACCCGTTTCAAGAGAGCTGTCGCCAACTATTGTCATTCCCTGAACGAGGCACATGTGGTGAATATCGTCAACGGTAGCCTGCTGACCTCCGTATTTTGAAGCACCCGAGGTTACTGCGGCGGCAGGAATTCCAACCCACATTTTCTTGCCTCTTACCGCACGGGTTTTATCGAAAAACGCCTTGAGCTGTGCCGAAACCGCACCGAAGTAAACAGGACTACCGAATACAACGAAATCGGCAGCAGCAATTTCATCAAAAGCTTTTTCAAGAGCGGTTCCCTTATAGCATTGCTCCGAGCACGGAGTTGTGCAATTTAAGCAAAACGGATATTTTGCACTGTTTAATACCTCGCCCGCATTGATGGATACTATATCGCATTCAAAAAGATCTTTTTTAACAAGATTAAATAATTTTTCGGTGGTTCCGTTTTTATTTGGACTTCCTGAAACGAATACTACTTTCACCTAAATACCCCCATAAATTATTATACAATATAATATATCTTATATTATTAAAAATTCCTTCTTCGATTTTTAAAATTTTTATTTGGTTGCCAATATTTTTTGACAAAAACCGCATTTTGCAGGTGCTATAATCTTTTCACAAGGAGAATTGAAATGGAATATGACGTTTACGCAGATATAATGTTTCTTACAAATTTAACAGTTGATTTTTTCATAATTGCCGTAAGCAGATTGATTTTAAAGCATTACACAAGGTTTTACAAAATGGTTTTGGCCGCCGTTTTTGGCGCAATTTACGCCACCGTAATATTTTTTATCGACTCTGTTCCATTTGCCTTGAAGATCGCTTTGGATATCTTATCGCTTACGGCAATGACAATTACAGTTTACGGCTTTGGCAGCTGTAAAAAAACAGCTTTGCGCATTCTTCTTATTTTCGCTCTTTCGCTTCTTTTTGGCGGAGTGATATTTGCGGTTTATTTTTTAACACCGTTTGGAGCCGTATTTCTTCTTTTTGACGGAAGCTATTATTTCGATATTTCCTTTATTACCGTTCTTTTTCTTGCTTGTCTTTCCGCATCTGTGTGCTTTGCCCTCTCTAAAATCAATATACCCGCCAAAAGCTTTCCTTCCGTAATGGAGATTACCGTTACCGTATTCGGAAAAGAGCTTTTTGCAAAGGCGTTTTACGACACTGGAAATTCCCTTACCGAAAGCATATACGACTTACCTGTTTTAGTGTGCGATTACGATTTTATCGAGCCTGCTCTTCCAAAAGAGCTAAAAGACCGCGAAATTTTTGCAAATGCATTTGCCTTGCCCTCGCTTCCACCCGAGCTTTTAAAACGTATTAAAACAGTATTTGCAAGATCGCTCGGCGGCGAAACGCTGTTGCTTGCTTTTCCGGTTGATTTCATAGATATAAAAGGCTATGGAGTTATATCAAAGCAATCGGTAATTGCCGTTTCGCCTGTTTCACTCGGAAAATTCCCCGTAATCATAAGTCCGTCAATTTTTTAAATACGAGGTGAAAAAAATGCTTTTATTAAAAATTAAGCTGATTTTAGCAAAAATTTCTTTATTCAGACACCGTTATCTTCATTACATTTCATCACCCGACACCTTGCCGCCTCCCCTTTGCGCCGACGAGGAGCAATACCTTGCAGAGCAAAACGAAGCGGGTGTAAAAGAAGCTCGTGCAAAGCTTATTGAGCACAATCTGCGTCTGGTGGTTTATATATCAAAAAAATTCGATAATACGGGAATTAACATAGAAGACCTCATTTCAATAGGGACGATCGGGCTTATAAAAGCCGTGAATACCTTTAAATCCGATAAAAGCATAAAGCTTGCCACCTATGCCTCGCGTTGTATTGAAAACGAAATTCTCATGTTTTTAAGAAAAAATGCATCGCATAAAAGCGACGTGTCTATTGACGAGCCTTTAAACACCGACTTTGACGGTAACGAGCTTTTACTTGCAGACGTTTTGCAAAGCGATGACGGTGACCTTGGAAAAAAGCTCGAAAGCGAGCTTGAATCGGAGCTTTTAAAAAAGGCTCTTTTATCGCTTTCACCGCGAGAACGGCAAATAATGGAGCTTCGTTTCGGTTTTGTGGGCCGTGAATACACCCAGAAAGAGGTTGCAGATATGCTTGAAATTTCTCAATCCTACATTTCACGGCTTGAAAAAAAGATTTTTGCAAAGTTAAAAAAAGAGCTTTCTAGAATTTCCTGATTTTTCCCGTTTTAAATCAACACCCTTCGGTAATAATCATAAAAAGATTATTCCGGAGGGTATTTTTTTGTATAACAAAGTTGAGCTTACCGGTGTAAATACATCGAAACTTACCGTTTTATCGGAAAAAGAAAAAAGAGAGCTTTTAATAAAAATCAAAAACGGAGATAGCGCCGCACGCGATAAATTTATAAACGGAAATCTAAAGCTTGTTTTGAGCGTTATTCAGAAGTTTTCGGCAAAAGATCGCTGTGCAGACGACCTTTTTCAAGTCGGTTGCATAGGGTTAATCAAATCGGTTGATAATTTCGACGTTTCACTCGACGTGAGATTTTCCACCTATGCCGTTCCGATGATCATAGGCGAAATCCGCAGATATTTACGAGATAACAACGTAATAAGAGTATCGCGTTCAATAAGAGATCTTGCCTACAAGGCGCTTTCGGCAAAGGAATGCTTTATAAAAGACAACGGCAGAGAGCCAACAGTTTCGGAGCTTGCAAAAATGGTTGATTCAACTCCCGAAGAAATCACAGATGCTCTTGACGCCATCGCAGATCCCATTTCGTTACACGAACCGATTGCTTCGGGCAACGAAGAAAATCTTTGCGTTATGGACGCAATAAGGGACGAAAGCTCAACAGACAGCAACTGGATAGAGGAGCTTACATTAAAGGAAACCATAAAAAAGCTTTCGGAAAGAGAAAAGCGGATAATTGCACTGCGTTTTTTTGTGGGCAGAACGCAAACGGAGGTGGCAAGTGAGATTGGCATCTCGCAAGCGCAGGTTTCAAGACTTGAAAAGGGTGCACTTGAAAAAATCAAAAAAGAGCTTTAAAATTTAAAACCCGATGCTTTTGCATCGGGTTTTTTGTTAGATTTTTCCGTTTTTGGCTCTTGTAAGCCATACCTCTGCAACGTCCATTGCAGCGTAGAAATTATTTTTCTCGGATTTCTTAACGATTCTGTCGGTAAGCTTGATATCGGGATCTGTAAGCTGAAGCATAACGGTAATTTTCTTGGCAAGGGTTATATCTTTACACTTGGATTTATCGGTTACCTGAAGCATGATGATATATTTATCGGTGGGATTTCCGTAATAAACGGTATCTCCGCAACGTGCCAAGGGCATACCCTTATAGGTAAGTAATTCTTTGGTTTCTTCCATAATATTATATCCTTTCAAAGAGAAATCTCAACTTTTACTCTAATATTATATCACACTTTTTTCAATCAGGCAATATAATCTTCAAACATTTTATTTATATATTCGTCCATACCCACAAGTGCGCCCTCGAGCTTGTTATCATATTCGCTTCTGTCGGTATTTTCCTCGGTGCTGTCACAAACAGATTTAAAAAGATAACAATCCTTTTCATATTTTCTGCAGGCAAACGCGACTGAGTAGCCCTCCATATCAACTAAAACACCTGCGGGCACGTCGCTTTCAGCGCCCACAAATTCATCGGAGGTATAAAGCTCTCCAACGGGCAAGGTGCTATCACTTTTTAACTCAAGGAAAGGAACGTCATCGGGATAAGCGTATCTCGGATAGCCGAGAATGCGGCAATCAACGTCGCGCTTATATGCTTTTGCAACCGAAAAGAGCAGGCCGTGGTAGTTTTCTTTTCCGGTATACCCGCAAACGCCGTAGTTTATAAGGCATTCACAGCCGTATTTCTCAATTAAATATTGAGTTGCCATTGCAGCGTTTAAAGTTCCGTAGCCGCAACCGATAAGATAAAGATTTTTGCATTTATATATGTCAAACGGCTTTGATTCAATTTTTTCAAACGGAATTGCAGAAAGAAGCGACTCCGATTCGCTTGCCATTGCAACAACTATTCCAACGGTGTTATAAGCTTTTAAATTCATTGTTATTCTCCTTTAATCAAAAAGTCCTGTTGAGAGGTATTTTTCGCCGCCGTCGGGCAAAATTGCAAGAAACGGCAAGCTGTTTTCGTTTTTCTGCATTTTTATTGCCGCAGCCAGAGCCGCACCCGAGGAAATTCCGCAAAGAATGCCTTCGGTTTTTACAAGCACCTTTACCGCTTCCTTTGCTTCGCTTGCAGTAACTGCAATTACGCTGTCGACAACTGAATGATCGTAATTTTCGGGAACGAAGTTTGCTCCTATTCCCTGAATTGCGTGAGGTCCTGCCTTGCCCTCTGTGATAAGAGGACTGTCGCTCGGCTCAACACCTATTACTTTTATTTTCGGAAAAAGTTCCTTTAGCTTTCTACCCGTGCCGCAAAGAGTTCCGCCGGTGCCTATTCCCGCAACTATTCCCGCAATTTCGCCCTCGGTATCGCGGATAATCTCCTTTGCGGTTGTAAGCTCATGAGCCTTGGGATTTGCGGAATTATCAAACTGCGAGGGAATAAAGGAATTTTCATATTGCTTTGAAAGCAAAACCGCTTCCGAAACCGCTCCCTGCATTCCCTTTTCTGCAGGTGTTAATACAAGCTCTGCGCCGTAGGCCTTTAAAAGATCACAGCGCTCCTTACTCATTGATGCGGGCATAGTAAGTATAAGACGGTAGCCCTTAACAGCCGCCGCCATTGCCAGTCCTATTCCCGTATTTCCGCTTGTGGGCTCGATTATTACGCTTCCCTCTTTAAGCAAGCCTTTATTTTCCGCATCGCAGATAAGCTCATAGCCAACTCTGTCCTTTACGCTACCTGCAGGATTAAATCGCTCCGCTTTGACAAGAAGCGGAACAGAAAGGCCGTAGTGCTTTGAGAATTTTTCAATTCTTATTATAGGAGTATTACCGATAAGCTCCGTTATATTCCCGTAGATATTCATTCGTCTGCCCCCATTGCATTTTCGGCGGATTTCAAAAGCAGCTTCTCGCCGATAACATATTTAAGTTCATCATGCCAATCGGAAGGCTTAAATCCCGTTGTTTTGATGAATTTATCTATTGAAAGCTTAAAATTATCGGGATAATTATTTGAATTTTTAAGGCTTCCCTCTTCATCTGCATAGGTGTGAACCTCGGCGTCGTAATGTCTGAACACCTCGTTTGCAAATTCAAACCAGGAAGCATACCCCTCTGAAGCAATATTGTAAATTCCGTATTCTGCGGTATCAAGAAGCTTATCTGCCATATTCGCAACGGTATCGGCGGCTACAAAGCTTCCCTTTTTCACATCAGATATTTTAACTGTGCCATTTGCTCCGATAAGACCTTCAAACGCCTTTAGCATTCCGTTTTCAGAGTCAAACTGCTCGCCAAGACGCAAAATATAGCTTTTTCCGTTTAATGCGGCAACCTTTTCTGCCTCTGCCATTGTTTTTCCGAAAAAGGTTTGCGGATTTGCATCGGTTTCTTCCTTTATTATTCCCTTTGCATTTCCGTAAACCTTATAGGTTGAAAAAAGCATAAATGCCGCGCCCACAGACGCCGCCGCAAGAGAAGCAAGTCCTGCCGCGTATGCGTTTAATTTAAACGACTTATCGCTGTTTTTTTTGCATTCATCCTCATCTGTAATTTGAGGAAAGAACAGAACGGCATCGGGTCGGAAAATTTCAATTTCCGAAAAAACGTCCTCTTTCGAGGTTATATCCATATATTCCGATGAAGGTGCAAACACCTCGTATTTCAAATTAAAGTGCTTTGCAACGATTCTTCCGATATGTGTATTTGCGCCCAAAATCAAAAGCTTCATAATCTACCTCTAACTGTTTAATATAATAATTATACATTTTTTTGATTTTATGTCAATAGATTTAATTTCAAAGATTGATTTTCCTTAATTTCAATGCTATAATATTTCCGATAAAAGGTAAAGGATTTTACAATGAATTTCACAAAGCTTTCATTAAAGGATATTCCTTTAATACGCGATTATTTCGAAAAAGAAAAGTTAAGCTCCTGCGATTATTCTGTCGGAGGAGTGTTTTTGTGGCGAAAATTTTTCAACACCCATTACGCAATTATTGAAGATACCCTTGTTTTTCGCTATAAATATTTCGGAGGTATTGATGCATATTCTGCCCCGATTGGAAAAAATCCCGTTTGCGTCTGCAAAAAAATTGCAGAGCTTGAGAAAGATACCGTTACCTTTTGCGGAGTGCCCGAAAATACCGTTGAGCTTCTTAATAACGCCTATGACGGCTGTGAATTAAACGTTACTCCCACAAGAGATTGGTATGATTATCTTTACGACCCGAATGAGTTTGTTTCCTTTGCGGGCAAAAGGTTTTCCGCAAAAAGAAATCATATAAACAAATTCCGTTCGTTGTATTCAGATTGGTGCGTAAAGGAAATGACCGCGTTAGACATTCCAAAAATAAAAATCTTTTGCAACAGTCTGCCCAAAAACGATGAGAGCATATTATCGCAAGCAGAGGCTTACGCGCTTTATGAGCTTTTTGAAAACTGGAGCCATTACGGATTAAAGGGGCTTATTCTTTACGTAAAAGGCGAAATCGCCGCCTTTTCAATAGGTGATATTATCGGCGATACCCTTTTCGTTCATTTTGAAAAAGCAAATACCGAAATTCAAGGAAGCTACACGGTAATTGCAAACGAATTTGCAAAAGCCTATGCCAAAAACGTTTCCTTTATAAACCGCGAGGAGGATATGGGATTAGAGGGGCTTCGAAAATCAAAGCTTTCATACAATC
>JAZRNU010000006.1:0-14488 GCA_045648325.1 Eubacteriales bacterium
GGAGCTTTTTTATGGATAAAATCGTAACTATCGGTGCAGGCCCCTCGGGTCTTACCGCCGCATACGAGCTTTTAAAGGAATATAACGGAAAATACGACGTCACCGTTTTGGAATCAACCTCCGATATAGGCGGCATTTCAAAAACGGTCTGCCACAACGGAAACAGAATGGATATAGGCGGACATCGCTTTTTTTCGAAGGACGATTCGGTTATGAAGTGGTGGAGCGAGATCATGCCCGTGCAGGCTTTTCCCTCAAAGGACGATATAATTCTTGACAAAAAGAATAAGCCCTTTGCCGAAAACGGTCCCGACCCCGAAAAAGAGGATAACGTAATGCTTATCCGAGAAAGAGTTTCGAGAATACTTTATCTTCGCAAATTCTTTGATTATCCCGTTTCGATACGTCCCGCAACCTTTATAAATATGGGCTTTAAAAACACCGTAAGAGCGGGATTCGGCTACATAAAATCGGCGCTTGTAAAAAGAGAGGAAAAGTCGCTTGAGGACTTTATGATAAACCGCTTCGGCACCCCTCTTTACGAAATGTTTTTCAGAGATTACACCGAAAAGGTATGGGGCGTTCACCCCAGAGAGATCTCCGCCTCGTGGGGCGCACAGAGAATAAAGGGGCTTTCGCTTCGCAAGGCGCTTAAAAACGCCCTTCTTTCTCCCTTTACAAAGGGTAAAAGCCAGAAAACCAAGGAAACCTCGCTTATCGAGCAGTTCTGGTATCCCAAATACGGCCCCGGTCAGCTCTGGGAGCAGGTTGCAAGGCTTTGCACCGATATGGGCGCAAAAATAATCACCGAGGCAGAGGTAACCCGTGTAAATACAAGCGGAAACAAGATTACCTCACTCGTTTATTTGAAGGACGGCAAGGAGATTGAGATCAAGGCCGACACCTTTATTTCATCAATGGCAATAAAGGATCTTGCAATATCCATGGGCGAAGCCTTCCCCGAGGAAGAAAAGGAAATTGCAGTAAATTTGCAATACAGAGATTTTATTACCGTTGGTCTTTCGGTTGACAAATTAAATCTTATAAACAAAACAAAAATAAAAACCGTTGGAAATATCGTTCCCGACACCTGGATCTACGTTCAGGAGGCAGACGTTAAGGTAGGCAGACTTCAGATATTCAATAACTGGAGTCCCTATCTCGTTAAGGATTTCGGTGAAAAGGTATGGATCGGTCTTGAATATTTCGTAAACGAGGGCGACGAGCTCTGGTCTATGAGCGATGCGGACTTTATTGATTTCGCAGCTTCCGAGCTTATTTCGCTTGGAATCATCTCCAAGGAAAATATCATGGACAGCGTGCGCTTCAAGATCAAAAAGGCTTATCCCGCCTATTTCGGAAGCTATTTGCAGTTTGACAAGGTAAGAGATTTTCTTATGAAATTTGAAAATCTTTATTGCATAGGCAGAAACGGTCAGCACCGCTACAACAATATGGACCACTCGATGCTTACCGCGTTTTACGCCGCCGCGTCAATCAAAAACGGCGGTAAGAATAAGGACGAGATATGGTCGGTAAACGTTGAGGAAAGCTACCATGAATCAAAAGAAGGAAATTAAGCTTTTCGGGCTTTCGCTTGAAAGCAAGGAGCTTTTGGTTTTTATCTTTCTTCTTGCCGTGATTTTCAGAATGTTTTACGGCGTTTTAACGGGACCTTATACCCGTCAGCACGATTTTTCGGGCGCAAACGGCCACTACGAATACGTTAAAATTATTGCAACCGAGGGGGCTTTGCCAAAAAGCAACGATTGGCAGTTTTATCACCCACCCCTTACCCATATAATTTTAGCGGGCGGATATTCACTTCTTTCGGGTGTGATTACAACCGCCGAGGGCACCCCCGACGACGCGAAAATCGCCGATATTTTGCAAATTTTCCCTTTTATTTACAGCGTGGCAATGCTGTTTGTGGTTTATTTCATTTTAAAGGAAATAGGGCTTAAAGGGAAATATCTCCTTTTGGGTTTTTCGGTTTTTGCCTTTCACCCAACGAATATTATTCTTTCTGCATCGCTTAATAACGATATGCTCACCTATCTGCTTTACGGCGCGGCGTTTCTTTTTACCGTAAAGTGGTATAAGGAGCAAAGCTATTTTAATATAATCTGTCTGGCACTTTCAATTGCCGCCTCAATGCTTTCAAAGTTTTCGGGTGTGCTTATCGCTCCCTTAACGGCGATTGTTTTCCTTGTTGTTTTAATAAAGAAGATAAAGGAAAAAAGCGGCGTTTCGGGGCTTATTTCGCAGTTTGCGGTGTTTGGACTTATCTGCATTCCTCTGGGGCTTTCTTACACCGTAAGAAACTACATTTTGTTTGACCAGCCCCTTGGCTACGTTGCCTATATGGGCGATGATAACTGGCAGTATATTGACAAGCCGCTTATTACAAGACTTTTCGGATATTGGGCGCCCGATTTTGAGTCACCCTTTTCCGATGCCTACCGCCACAACATTCTCACAACCGCTTTTAAAACCTCGCTGTTTGGCGAGTGGGGCGCGGCGTTTTCGGGTTTTTCATTCCGCTTTGGCGAAAAGACAACCGCTATTTTCGGTTTTGCCGTAAGCTACGCCGCCGCAATATTCAGCGCCGTTTCGGCATTTTTATCGGGTAAATATCTTTTTGCAAAGGGCAAAGGCGGAGTTTTCAAATTTTTACTTTTGGGAAACTTTATTTTGCAGTTTGGATTTTTTATCTATTTCAACGCAGGATACCCCTTTGGTTGCACTGCAGATTTCAGGTATCTTGCACCCACTCTCATTTCTCTTTGCGCCCTTTTCCCGCTTGGGCTGAAAGAGATGAAAAGCTCTCTTTTAAAGTCGGTTTTCGTTTCGACCTTTGTTTGCTTTTCGGTTTTGTCATCGGCTTTCTATATTCTTTTTGCATAATTTATTTCGAAAGGATCTTTCACTATGGATAACCGTCCCATCGGCGTTTTCGACAGCGGTATAGGCGGACTTTCCGCCGTAAAGGAGTTAATGAAGATACTCCCCAATGAAAAGATAATATATTTCGGAGATACGGGACGTGTGCCCTACGGCACCCGCTCGCCCGAAACGATAACCGCTTATGCCAGGGAGGATATGGATTTTCTTATGAAATTCGATCCCAAGGCGGTAATGGTTGCCTGCGGCACCGTAAGCTCGGTTGCCCTTGACGTTTTAAAGACAGATTATCCCGTTAAAACCATCGGCGTTGTTAAAAGCGCCGCGAAAAAGGCCGCAAGCGTTACCAAAAACGGCAAAATAGGCGTTATTTCAACGGGGGCAACCCATAGAAGCGGCGCTTTCAAAAAGGCAATAGCTGAGTTTTCGGGCGCAAACGTTTATTCCGCCGCCGCACCTCTTTTTATTCCGCTTGTTGAAAACGGATATATAGACAAGGATAACGAGGTCACAAGGCTCGTTGCCGGAGATTACATTACCCCGTTATTAAACGAGGGAATTGATACTCTTATTTTAGGTTGCACCCATTTTCCCGTTATCAAGGAGCTTATTGCAACGGTGGCGCCGAGCGTTACCCTTATTGACAGCGGCAAGGAGGCCGCAATTCACTTAAAGGAATATCTTACCGAAAGCAACCTGCTTGCAGGAGAGAAAAACGGCGAAAACCGCTATTTTGTAAGCGATACCGCCGAGGGATTTTCGTCGGTTGCGAAGATGTTTTTAGGAGAAAGCCTTGACGGAAAGGTAGAAAAAATCACTTTTTAAGGACGTTTTATGGAAAACAACGTATTTATTTCAATTAAAGGAACACAGACTGCCGACGGCGACAAAAATATTGTTGAATACAAAACCGAGGGCAGTCTTGAAATCAAGGGCGGAGCTTATCTTCTTTCTTATATCGAGCCTGACGAGGACGGCAGGGATATTGAAACGGTTATCCGTCTTGCAGACGATTCGGTGGCAATAAAGAGAAGCGGCGCTATGGGGCAGACTATGCTTCTTCGCAAGGGCGAACGTCATTTATGCCAATACACCACCCTTTTCGGCGAAATGCTCTTGGGGGTAAATACCCACTCTCTCAAATATAAAATGAGCGAGTCGGGCGGACATATTTCGGTAAAATACGATTTGGAATTTAACAGCAGTCTGCTTTCGGAAAACAGTCTTTCCGTTTCGGTTAAGCCCCGTGCCGCAGACTGAAGGGAGAAGTAAAATGGAACGCTACACACTTATTAAAGAAACAGAGCTTGAGGTTGTTGCCTCTGAAGCAATCATAAGCGAGCGAATTGCCGATATGATGAGAAAAAAAGAGGGCGACAAATATCTCGTTAAGGTAAGCGGCGAAAGCTATCTCATCTACCTTATTCCCGCCACGCGCCACGACGGCTCGCATTACGAGTGCTATTTCGTAAAGGCAACCGTTACCGAAAAGGAGGATTTCCTTTGCTCGGTAAAGCTTGAATATTACAAGGATAATTTTAAGTTTTATATGAATTTCTTTGTGGCTTTAGTTGTTTTGGGGCTTGGTATTTTGGGGCTCATTGCACTTCCGAGCCTTCTTTACAAAATTGCGGGGCTTGTGCTTTCGCTCGTGCTTTGCACTCTTTCGCTTTTCGTGTGGAACGAAAAGGAGGAGGTAACCTCGCGGCTTATTTACACGGTTGAAGACGAGGTTACAAGCTCTGCAGGTGATAATTCAACCAACGGTTAACAATTTCATAAACAAAAAGGAAAACCGCTCTATTGTGTAATTAGCTGAAACTCGGTATAATATAACCGTAAGCTTACGATTACAAATGATAGGGTGGTTATTTTTATGTCTGTTGATTTAGCGAAAATCATTACATCGCTTCGAAAAGAAAAAGGCTTTACGCAGGAAAAGCTTTCGGAAATGCTCGGCGTGTCAACCGCCGCCGTTTCGAAATGGGAAACCGGAAATTCTTATCCCGATATTTTCTTACTTCCTAAAATCGCCGAAATTATGAACGTTTCCGTTGATTACCTGCTCGGATATGATTCTTCGGTATCAAAAAACGTTGACAAGATAATTTCTTCCGCCGAAGCTTCAAATAAAAGCGGTAATCCTGACGAAGCAATTTCAATTCTTAAAATGGCACTTGTTCATTATCCCAATAATGACAGGCTCACCTTTGAGCTTGCTTATTATACCTTTATGTCTTCTTGGCGAAAAAAGCCCGGTCTGCGTGAAGAAGCGCTGAAGTCAGCGGAAAAAGGCTTTATTCAGACAATTCAGTGCACCTGTAACAATGAGATTATTGCAAAATCATACCATTTTCTTACTGTAATTGCGTTAAAGCAACTTGATTATGACAAGGCAAGAGAATATAACAGTCACGTCGTCGGTGCAGAAGGAATTTATCCGAGAGTTGACAAAGCAATTATTGATTTCAAGCAATACGACAATGCAACGGCACTGGAGCTTTCAAGAAAAACATTATTTGAAATAATTGCGGAATATTCATTGCTTACAACATGGACTGTCAACTGCTTCATCTCCCACGCAGAAACCGACCTTGCGATCTCTGAAGCGAAAAGAGCCGTTTTCGTTCTCGATAAATTCAACGAGGACGGCAGATTCGGCAACGATCTTTCGGTATTCTCGGAAACGGCAGCTCTGGCTTATGCAATGAACAACGATTTTGAAAGCTGTATGTCGCAGCTTGAAACGGCGTTTAATTACGCAGAAAAATACGACAGCGCGCTTTGTAACTCTTCCTCCGTAAAAAATCTTTTGAATCTGCTTACCTCCGACGTAAGAAAAGAATACGACCCGATTCGAAGCACCGCGCGGTTTGCGGCGCTTCTTAACAAATAATCGGCTCGGCTATTATTGGATAGTGCAAAAATAAAAAATTCCGAATGCAAAAAGCATTCGGATTTTTTTATCAAAGCTCTTTTATATCGTCGGGAGTAATTAAGGTAAAGCCGTTTTCGGTGCAGATTTTTTCTGCCGTGTCGTTTGATGACGCCTTGAAAACAACGCACGCCTTGTTTCCCTTTGCTCTGCCTACGAAATCGTACATATACTCAATCGAAAGGCCCGTTTTGTCAAACGCCTCCAAAAGGGCGTTAAGACCTCCGGGAGCGTCATCGACCATAACGGCAACGACCTTGTTTTCGGTTACCGAAAAGCCGTTTTCCTTAAGAACAGCCGCAGCCTTTTCGGGTTCCTTTACTATCATTCTCAAAACACCGTAGCGAGTGGTTTCGGAAATGCACATGCTTCTTATATCAACGCCGTTTTCGCGAAGAACGCGGGTTATTCCGCAAAGTCTGCCGGGGGAGTTTTCCAAAAATGTTGAAAGCTGAATTATCGACATAACGATTTCCTCTCAATCAATAGTTGTAGCCAAGCTCAAATGCCTTTAAGTTTATTTCAAGAAGCTTTGCGGGCACCGTTGCCTTTATTGCCTCTATCCATTTTTCCTTTTTGATCTCGGAGCTTTTTGCGCCCACGCCAAGAAGCACAACGTTTATCGCCTTTGCGTTGCCTGCCACGTTTGCAAGAGAAAGTGCGTCAACCGCAGTAACGGAAAGTCCGAGTGCCTCGAGCTTCTCCACGATATTTTCGGGATATTTTGCCGCACCGGTGATTACGGGCATGGGGTCGATTTCCTGAACGTTTGCAATAAGACGTCCGCCCTTTTTGAGATATTCGCAATAGCGGAGTGCTTCGAGCTTTTCAAATGCCAGAATTATATCGGCTCCGCCCTTTTCGATGATGGGCGAATAAACCTCTTTGCCGTATTTCACGTAGGTTACAACCGAGCCGCCGCGCTGGCTCATTCCGTGAACCTCGCTTACCTTTACGTCGTAGCCCTCTGCAAGAAATACGTTACCGAGTATGCGCGAGGCAAGAAGGGTACCCTGACCGCCTACGCCGACTATCATTATATTTCCCATTTCTTATGCCTCCTTACCGATTGCGCCGAGTGCGCATATCTTTTCGCAAAGACCGCAGCCTGTGCAAAGCACGGGGTTTATCTGCATTTTGCCGTCCTTCTTAACTATTGCGGGACAGCCTGCCTTTAAGCACATTCCGCAGCTTACGCATTTTTCAGCGTTTATCGTTACGGGTGCCGAGGGCTTTACGTATTTAAGAAGCGCGCAAGGACGGCGGCAGATGATTACCGAGGGGGTATCAAGTGCGGTGTATTCCTTTACGGTTGCTTCAAGGGTTTTAATATCGAAGGGATCAACGATTGAAACAAGCTCAATGCCGATTGATTTTACAAGTGCTTCGAGCGAAACAGCCGCTGCGGGATCGCCCTTTATGTTTTTGCCGGTGGTGGGGTTTTGCTGGTGACCCGTCATACCGGTAATGGAGTTATCGAGAATGATTACGGTGGAGTTGCTCTTGTTGTAGGCAATATCAATAAGTCCGGTTATGCCCGAATGCATAAAGGTAGAGTCGCCGATTACCGCAACCGACTTGATCTTTTCTCCTGCATTTTCGTTTGCAATGTTAAAGCCGTGGAGCATTGATACAGATGCGCCCATGCAAATAGTGGTGTCGATTGAAGAAAGAGGTGCAGCCGCGCCGAGGGTGTAGCAGCCGATATCGCCGCTTACGTACATCTTGAGCTTTGAAAGCACGTAGAATACGCCTCTGTGGGGACAGCCGGGGCACATTACGGGAGGACGCACGGGGGCAGCCTCGGGAGCCTTTACCGACTCGGTAATTTCGCCCTTTATAACCTTTTTTATCTCGGTTGCTGTGTATTCTCCGCGAAGCGAGAAGAATTCCTTGCCCTTAACGCTTAAGCCGAGCTTTTTGCAATGTGTTTCGATAATATCGTCAAGCTCCTCCAAAACCCAGACGGTTTCGTGGCTTTCGCAGAAATTCTTGATTATATCGGTGGGAAGCGGATTTATAACACCGAGCTTGAGGTAGTCGGCAGAATCGCCGAGTGCTTCCTTTGCATACTGATAAGAGATGCCTGCAGTGATAACGCCGATCTTTGAACCGTTTAACTCGGTTTTGTTGAGCTTGCAGCTTTCGGACCATTTTGCAATTTCAACAAGGCGGTTTTCAACGTCAACGTGACGCTTGATGGCGTTGCCGGGCATCATAACGAATTTGCCTATGTTTTTCTCATATTTCTTAAAGGGTACCTCGCCTCTGTCGTTTATCTCAACGATGGACTGCGAGTGAGAAACTCTCGTTGAAAGGCGGAGAATTACGGGAGTATCGAATTTTTCGGAAAGTGTAAATGCTTCCTTTGCAAAGGTAAGGCACTCTGCGGAATCGGCAGGCTCTATCATCATTGCCTTTGATGCAATGGCGTGATGACGGCTGTCCTGCTCATTCTGCGAGGAGTGCATACCGGGGTCGTCGGCAACGGCAATAACGAAGCCGCCGTTTACGCCGGTGTAGGAAGCGGTGTATAAAAGGTCTGCCGCAACGTTAAGGCCAACGTGCTTCATTGCGCAAAAGCTTCTTGCGCCCGCAACGCTTGCACCAAAGGCCGCCTCTGCCGCAACCTTTTCGTTGGGTGCCCATTCACTGTATATTTCGTCGTATTTTGCTATTGCCTCGGTTATTTCGGTTGAAGGTGTGCCGGGATAGCTTGAGGCAAAAGAAAGTCCGCCCTCGTAGAGTCCTCTTGCGACGGCGTCGTTTCCGAGCATGAGTTTTTTCATTTGCATTTGCTCCAGTCATTTAATAAGTGTATTATATTATATCATTATTACAAATGATAATCAAGTAAATATTTTTGTTTTTTTAGCTCAAATTGACACAAAACCTCTTTTTTTTATAAAATACAACGCGGAAGCATTTTGCTTCCGCGTTTGGCTTTTGATTTTATTTTAGCAAATCGGAATTTTCCAAAACCGCTTCTGCCGCTTTTTCGTAGGCGACGTTATATCCCCTTATAAATTTTTGCGGCTTTTTAACGTAGCTTCCGTCAGCCTTTTTATCAAGATAGAGGTGATCTTTGCGGTTAATCCGACTGCGCGCATTTTTCGCCACCGTTTCGTCCTCGGCGTAGGCAAGTTTCACAAGATAAGGCACGCCCGCATCGCCAAGCTGTGAGATGGTGTAAACGTCAACCTTATCGAGCTTGCCGCTGAAATACGCCTCGGTGTTATAGGCGGCAACTGCTCTGTCTATGCCCACAAGGGCGGTTGCGGCGTTGATTATAACCGCAGTTAAAATTACCGCCTTCATATAAGAAAATTTACCGATGATTATTTTGAGAACAGCAAATATTACCACCGCGAAAATGAAAACGGTAAAAAGCGACGTTATTATGCGAAGCTTTGTAAGGCCGTATTCGTTTATATACATCACCATTTTCGAAAGCGAGGTTGCCGCAATTATTTCGGTAAAGACACAGATAAAGACCGAAACGGTTTTTAAATAGACGTTTTTGCCGTTTTCCTTTGAAAAGGCGTTTGCCACGAAGATAAGGAAAAGGTTTATTGCGGCAATTGCAGTCATTTCAAAAAATCCGCGTCTTGCGTAATCGGCATAGGTGAAGTTGTAGTTTTCGGGCAAAATTCCCGAAAAAGCATTGAAGAAATATGCAAGCTGCGAGAAAAGATAGATGAGGTAAAATACCGAAATTGCCGAAAGAAGCACGTTAAACATTATCGGCTCAAGGCGCTTTAGCTTTTTCACGTCGTCTGCATCGGGCTTTTTATTTGGGTTATCCGCGCCGCTTCGAAGTCCGAAAAAGAGCGACATTACAAGCGGGAAAAGGAGAATGCTCAAAACGATTTCGGCAATCATTTCGCCGATATCGCCGAATATAGTTTCCATAAGCGATGAAAACGCAGCATCAGCTGAAATGAGAAGCGGAATTATAACGGGTAAAAACAAGGCCGCCAGAGCGACACCCACGATTGCATATATCACCGTTTTTCGCGATTTTTCCGAAAGAGGTGACACTGTTACCCTGAAGGCGTTTTTGATATAACGGAATGGGTTTACAATGATTACGCGAAGAATATCCAATATATAAAGCCAACAGCCCGAGAAAAAGCGCGCCGTGCCGGAGATTTCTATAAGGTAAACCGAAAAGCACCACACGACTGTGTTAAACGCAACGAAATTTCCGAAAATATCGGTGTGAAGGGTAAATGCCGCCGAGGTAACAAGTGCCAAAAAGCCCATTGCGCCGCCGAAAAAGGTCAGCTCCTTTAGGAATGCGCGAAAATAAACGGTTGCGGTAATCAAAACGGCAAATAGCGAAAAGGTAAGTCCGAACCTGAAGCCGCCGAAAAAGCCCATAGTTACGATAACAAAGCTCAAAGCAAGAAAAATAATGGCAAATGCCGTTTTTTCCTTTTGTGACATAATATGCTTTTTTGCCACAGGTATCTCGTTCTGAAGAAAAGCGTTTTCCATAATTATTCCTCTTTTCTGTATTCCAAAATGTCGCCGGGCTGGCAATCAAGCTCCTTACAGATGCTTTCGAGGGTCTGAAATCGTATTGCGCGCGCCTTGCCCGTCTTTAAGATAGAAAGGTTTGCGGGGGTAATATCAATTTTTGCGGCAAGCTCGTTTGAAGCCATTTTGCGTTTTGCGAGCATTACGTCGAGATTAACAATTATAGCCATTTTTCACACCTCACACAGTAAGCTCGTTTTCTTCTTTTATTGCAGTTGCATATTCGAAGGAATGCATTACTATTCGCACAACAAGCCCTATGAAAAGTGCCGCAAGCGAGAGGAAGAAAAGGGTTATAAACCAAAATCCCGCCGCAAAGCAAACGGGCACCACCGCAAAGCAAAGATAAGATACGGCGTTTAAGATCTTTACGTTTTCCTTAACGAAAAGTCGCTCCGAAACAACGTTTTTAAGGAGCTTGAAAAGAAGCACTATAACGGCAAAGCCGGGAATAGCGGAAAGGTAAAATGCCGCAAGAAAAACGGTGTATTCCGTTTGAGTGCCGTGGCCTATTTTTTCAAGAAAAGGCATTAAAAACGGAGCTGCAAGAAAGAGCGCCAAAAGTGCCGCCGCGCCTATTGCAAGCACCCAGAGCGTGAGCCTTGCGGATCGTTTGTAGTTTAACATAATAAACACCTCTGTTATTGTTTTACAATAAAAATTGTATCACATCTATTATCGTTTGTCAATAACTTTTTATCAAAAATCATTATTTATTTTTTTAAATTTTTTCGTCACTTTTTTGCAAAAAGCTCTTTCTTTTAGTTGAAATATTTGTTATAATATTATGAGGTATTATAAAAACTAATTAAAGGACGTTTATTTATGGAAACGATTGCCGTTATTCTCTCTGCTCTTGCCTGCCTGTTTTCAGCCGCGGCCCTTATTGCGGTAATAGCCAAAAAGCAAAAGAGCAACACCGATGAAATCAAAAAAATAATCAACGAGCGCGCAGAAAGAGATAACGCGCTTCTTTCGGTGCAGTTAAAATCGGTTGCTGACATAAACCGCACCGTTTACGAGGGACAAAGCGCTTCGATGGAAACGTTACGCAAAACGGTAAACGATCTTTCAAATTCGATGGACAATCGCTTCAAGACCTTTGCCGAGTCAAACGAAAAAAGCTTAAATGCCATTAAGGAAAACACCGAAAAAAGCATTGACGGCATGAAAAAGGAAAACGAGGCAAAGCTAAACGAAATTAAAACAGTCGTTGACGAAAAGCTCCAGAAAACGTTAAACGAGAGATTTACCCAGTCCTTCAACACCGTTTCCGAAAGGCTTGAGGCGGTGCAAAAGGGGCTTGGCGAAATGCAGTCGCTTGCTTCAAGCGTGGGCGACCTCAAAAACGCCCTTACAAACGTAAAGACAAGCGGAAATATGGGCGAAATTCAGCTTGAAAGCATTCTCACCGAAATTCTCCCCCACAAGCTCTGGGAAAGGCAGTTTACCCTTGCCTTGGGAAGCAACGAAAAGGTTGACTTTGCAATCAAGCTTCCCGGAAGCGGCGACGCGCCCGTGTGGCTTCCTATTGACTCGAAATTCTCGATAATAAAATACAGCTATCTTGCCGACGCCTACGAATCGGGCGACAAGGCCGCCGTTGACGCCGCAAGAAAAGAGCTTCACAGAGCGCTCAAGACCGAAGCGAAGTCGATTTCGGAGAAATACATCGTTCCTCCTCACACCACCGATTTTGCAATTATGTTTTTGCCCTCCGAAAGCCTTTACGCCGAGGCGGCAAATGCAAATCTTATAGAGGTTTTACTTCACGAATACAAGGTAAACGTCTGCGGTCCCTCAACCGTTGCGGCGTTGCTTAACAGCCTTCTTATGGGCTTTAAGACTCTTGCTATACAAAAGCGCTCAAGCGAGGTATGGAACATTTTAGGCGCCGTTAAAACGGAGTTTGAAAAGTTCGGCGGTCTTCTTGAAAAGACACAGAAAAAGCTTGACGATGCAAGTAAAGATCTTGATACCCTTATAGGCACCCGTTCAAGAATGATACGCTCAAAGCTAAAGGGCGTTGCCGCTCTTTCGGAGGGCGATGCCGTAAATGCGCTTGAAGCCTCGCCCGATGGCGACGTTGAGGATATTTCCGCAGAATAAATTCTGAAAGGTAATAGCAATGAAGAAGTTTTTGCAAAGCTTCATACGTCCGCTTGACCTGCCGTTATTGGCAGGCGCTTTGGCCGCGTCGTTTTTCGGAATTGCTCTTGTTATTTCGGCAGTAAGCAATCCGCCCGCAGGCGTTGCACCCGACAGATTGGTTCTGGTGCAGATAATAGCGGCTGTGGTGGGAATTATTCTTACCTTTGTACTTTCTTACATTGATTACCACTTTTTTGAGCCGATTGCAAAATTTTGCGTTCCCTTTGCGGTTCTTGCTCTCGTGGCAATCGGTCTTTTTGCCCCCGAGGTTGCGGGCAACAACAGCTGGCTTCTTATCTTCGGAGTTTCGGTCCAGCCCTCCGAATTTATAAAGCTCGTTTACATCGTAACCCTTGCCGCACATTTAAGCTATATCGGCGACGAGATAAACAAGCCCAAAAATCTTATTTTCCTTTTCATTCACGCAGGCGCCTACATTGGCGGCGTGCTTATTCAAAAGGATATGGGTATGGCAACGATATACGCCCTTATCTTTTTCATAATGATAATTATGGCGGGCTTTAAAATCAAATATCTCCTTCTTTGTGCCGTGCCCGTTATCGGTGCAATTCCGTTTATATGGAACTTTGTTTTAAAAGACAGGCAACGTTTCAGAATACTTACCCTTTTTAACCCCGAGCTTGACCCGCTTGGCTACGGCTACCAGGTAATCCGCTCGAAAATTGCCTTGGGAAGCGGAAAATTCTTCGGTGCGGGTTATATGCAGGGAGTTATGACCCAGACAAACGCACTTCCCGCAAAGCATACCGACTTTATCTTTTCGGTTTGCGGCGAGGAATTTGGATTTTTCGGTTGCTTTGTTGCGGTTTCGCTTCTTCTTTTTATCGTTGCGCGCATCTTCAATAACACCAAAAAAAGCACCGACAGCTTTGGCAAAACCATTCTTATCGGTGTTTCGGCAATGTTTTTGGTGCAGATAATTATCAACGTAGGTATGTGCGTGGGGCTTACCCCCGTTATAGGCATAACCCTCCCCTTCTTCTCCGCAGGCGGCTCCTCTATGCTGTCGGTATGGCTTGCAATAGGGCTTGTTATGTCGGTTATGCGCCACAGAAAGAAAAATTGGCAGGAAGCTTTGTGATAAAGGAGCTTTTATGAGAATAGTTTTTATTGCCGACGTCGTTGGCAGAAGCGGCGTGGAGCTTCTTATAAGAAAGCTTCCGCTAATTAAAAATAAATACCGCGCCGATTTCACCGTTGTTAACGGAGAAAATTCGGCTCCCGGAAACGGAATTACCGATTACGAGGCAAACGCTATTTTTGCCGCAGGAGCAGACGTTATAAGCGGAGGTAACCACTCGTTTGACAGAGGAAGCCGCGAGGTTTTTGAAAATCCTTATATTCTCCGTCCGATAAACTGGAACACCGATTCGGGAAAGGGCAGCGTTATCTACGATGCGGTGCGCTTCAAGGTTGGCGTTATTTCGGTTTCGGGTGTTGTGAATATGAACGCGAAATGCGAAAATCCCTTTACCTATGCATTAAACGAGGTGGAAAGGCTCAAAAAGGAAGCCGACACCGTTATAGTTGATTTTCACGCCGAGGCCTCGAGCGAAAAAAAGGCAATGGGGCTTTGGCTTAAAGGAAAATGCACCGCGGTAATAGGAACTCACACCCACTGTCAGACAAACGATGCCGAGATTTTGGAGGGCGGCACGGCGTTTATTTCAGACGCAGGCTTTACAGGCTCGTTAAACAGCATTTTAGGAGTAAATCCCTCCGAGGTGCTTGACCGCTTTGTAAACGGCGGCAAGGAAAAGCTCGTGCAGGCAGATGCTCCGCCTTATCTCATTAACGGCGTTGTGATTGAGTGTGAAAAGGGCAAAGCAGTTTCAATAGAAGCAATCAAAGAGATTTATGACAGATAGGAGTTTTTATCATGCAGTTACTTAAAGCAATCATTTTGGGCATCGTTCAGGGCCTTGCGGAGTTTTT
>JAZRNU010000007.1:0-6026 GCA_045648325.1 Eubacteriales bacterium
AAATAACCAAAGCCTTTGCAACCCCCGAGCTTATAACCGCGGAAAACAATAACGTTACCGATAAGGCACCCTCGGCTTCTGAAATTATCTCCGAAAACAAAAAGCTTTCAGCAGAGCCGATAATAAGGGAAGAGGTTATTACAAAGCTTCCCACAACCGAGAAAAACACCGTTTCGCTTCTTTCTCTTTGCAAGGAGCAATCGGCTTACGATGCCCTTTGCGAAGCGATAAATAAGCTTAAAAAGGGCGGAATGATTATAATTGAAGCGGGCGAATATAAAATTACAAAAAGCATTACCGTGCCCGAAAATATAACCCTTGCAATACTGCAGGGCGCAGTTTTGAATATAAGCGAAGGACAAAATCTTGAAATTTTGTCAACCGACGTTTCCTATTTTGCGCCCACCGAAATATTTAATGGAAAAGTAAGCCTTAAAAACGCCGATTACGCTCTTTCGGAGTGGTTTGGCGCAAAGAGAAACGTAAACGACGACAGCTCCAAGGCGGTAGAAGCCGCAATAGAAAGCGGCGCGTCGGTGGTAAGGCTTTTGGGCGGAAAATATCTCTTTGAGGGCAAGGCATCTGTAAACGAGGGCGCAAGCGTTAAGGTTATCGGCGAGGGCCACGGAAAAACCTATCTTTCCGCCCGAAACAAAATAACCTACTTTGCCTTAAACGCCGCAGACGGCGACAGCTTTGCCGTTTCATCCCTTACCGTTGACGGTAACGGCAAGACCGCAACCCTTGTTTCGGCCAATGGGAAAAACGAGGGTGCAAATGCTTGCGTGGAAATAAGCGACGTTTTTGCAATCAAAATAGAAACGGTTATAAACACAAACGGAATTTCGGGCGGGGTCACCCTTTCTGATCTTTACGTATCAAACTCGAAAAATCCCTATATCTTCAACGCTACCGATAACGTTCTGGGAGTAAGAAGCCTTACCGTTACCGTTTCGGAATATACAATGCAAATTAACGGTAAAAAGCAGGACGGCAAAACGGGTGAAGGCTACAGATTTGTAAACTTCTGCTCGGTTGAAAGCCGGAAAAACCTTTCGGTAAAGGATATAAACGGCTTTTACTATTTTGCATCGGGCTACGATTTTGCTATCGGCGGTTACGAGGCAACCTTGAGGTTTGAAAACGTTGAAAACGGCGTTTTTGAAAGCTGCTACGTTACCTCGGCAAATAACTACGGCGCCCTTCTGATTAACTGCAAAAATTTCAGAATTGCGGCAAACGTTATGACAGAGCATAAAGATTCAATAAGAATTGAAGGCACGGAGAATATTGAAATAACCGAAAACTGGTTTTTCAGATGCACAAAAACTGCAATTTACGCTATTGACTCGGAAAACGTTTTAATAAGAGGAAATCTTTTCCCCTACAGCAGCGGAATAGACGGCACGATGTTTAATGCAGAGGGAAACGGTGAAATCTCCTTTGTTGCAAATATTTTCAACAAGGTAAACGAAAGCGTTGGAAGTGGCTTTAAGCCAACAGAAAGCCGCGGAAACGTAACGGATACCGTCGAGTCGATTTATAAAGAGGCTTTGCAGAAGATTCCCTTGGAGGATTATGCCGCCCTTGTTAGCGCTGAGCACGGCGATGTAAACCGTCCCACAAAGGCGGGCGCGGTAATTGCCGAAAACAAAAAGGTGACCTTAAAGGGCTTTTCGGACGGTTGGTTTTCAAACGCGGGCATTACCTCAAAGGAGCGTGTTCTGGTAAACGGTCTTACCTTGAAGGTGACGATGATTCGTGACGGCTCGGAGGAAACGAGCAAGAGCAGAAACTTCACCGTTGAGCTTTCAAAGGACAGCCCCGAAAAAATTACCTCTGCCGCGCGTGAGTGGTACGGTGACACAAACGCCGAAAACGCCATTTCAATAAGCTTTTTCTTCAGTGAAAAGGGAATTACCGTGCAGGCAAGATTAAAGGGCGAGCTTTTGGGCGCAAGCTACACAAAGCGCACAGTCTTGGCTTTTGAAAGCGATGAAATGCCGCAAAGTGCAGAGCTTGAAATTGAATTCAAAGCAAACGGAGCCGATCTTTCAATAACGGCAAACGGCGCAAGAATAGCAATAAAGGACGGTGCGGCACTTCTTGGCGAAAGCGCATATCTCACGGCGTTTATTCAGTCCTACGGCTCGGCATCGCTTTCGGCTGAAATAACTGAAATAAACGGAAGCAAAATAAAATAAAAATAAAGAGCACTGATTTACGCTCTTTCTCATAAGGATGTTTTAGCGTAAGGCGGTGTCCCGGAGTAGGACGGACAGTTTAGGCTGTCCGTCCTTTCCTATTATTCTGCTTGTATGCTTGGTTCTGCGGTTAATCTTCCGATATATCGGAAGTAAATGTCGATTTGCTGCTCCGATGCTTTAGACCACTTACATTCACGCTCGTGGATCACTACTTTGGCTATAAAGACTCTGAGCACCTCGGGAGTCAGTTTCTTCAGATCCGTGTACTTGTTTGCAACATCTATGAACTTGTCCACATTCGTAGATGCGGCTTTCAATTCTTCTATCTCCGTTTGGAGCTTCGGAATCCGTTCTTGTATTTCGCGTTGCTCCGCATTATACCCATCCGACAGCATTCTGAACTGCTCGTTTGTAATTTTACCGAGGACGTTATCCTCGTAAAGTCTTTTGAACAAAGTATTCAGCTCTGTGTTGCGTTTCTCCAATTTACTGAGTTCGTTTGTTTTCGCAGTAAGCTCCCTTCGATTTTCGGAGGACCTTTTCTTGTTTATGAACTCAACAAATTCTTTCGTTTTTGCTCGTGCATAGTAGGTTGCCTTGCGGATTTCCTCAAGGATGATTTCGTCAAGCACCACTTCTTTTATGCTATGAGGCGTACATTGCTCTTCACCCATATGCTTACGGTAACGGCTGCAGATAAAGCTGTAGTTTTCAGGCTTGATGGTAGTGCCTCTGACAAAGTATAATTTGGAGCCGCAATCCGAACAGCACAGGAGTCCGTTATATTTATTGAGATCACCCATACTTGTTCTTCTGCGTTTTCCTGCGCGTACCTTACAAACGATATCCCAAGTGGCCTGATCAATAATGGCTTCATGCGTGTTCTCGAATCGAAGCCATTCGCTTTCGGGCCGCTCAAGCTTTCTCTTGTCTTTGTAAGAAGCAACTGTTGTTTTGCAGTTGATCGTGTGTCCGAGGTAGACTTCGTTGTCAAGAATTCCTGCAACGGTTCTATCGTTCCATCCGTAGATATCTTCGGTATCGGTGATGCGATAATAAGTGCCCGTTTGCTGATAACGATAAATTGTCGGCTTGAGAATCTTCTTCTCTCGTAGGATATTGGCTATGATCCTCGGACCGTTTCCGGCGGCACATAAATCAAAGATCATTCGTACTACCGGAGCGGTTTCTTCATCGATCAGCAGATGACTTTTTACATCGGGATCCTTTTTGTAGCCGTACGGAATCTGTGTGCTGACACGTTCACCGCGTTCGGCTTTTGCTTTTACAACAGCACGGATCTTCTTGCTTGTATCTCTTGCGAACCATTCGTTGAAGAGATTCTTGAACGGCGCAAATTCGTTCCCCTCGCTGTAAAGCGAATCGTAGTTGTCGTTGACGGCAATATACCTCACATTCCATCTCGGGAACAGCATCTCGGTGTAGTTGCCTACCTCGATATAGTTTCTGCCAAGACGGGAGAGGTCTTTGGTGATCAGTGTTGCTACCTTGCCTTGCTCCATCATTTCAAGGAGTCTTTGAAAGTCCGGTCGATTGAAGCTGACGCCCGAGTATCCATCATCTACGAAGATTTGGATATTTTCAAATCCGTTATCCTTGGCATACTTTTCAAGGATCGCTCTCTGATTCTGAATACTGTTGCTGTCGCCCTTGTTTTCATCTTCTTGAGAGAGTCTGCAATATAATGCTGTAATTTTTTCTGTTTGGTTTGACATATCATTTAACCTCCTTTGTTATGTCAAACCGATTGAGAGTGCAGGGGTGAATCTGAGGTTGGTGCAAACCGCTTATTTATTGATTCACCCCACAAAAATGGCTGCGGCATTTTCCAACGCACAGGATACTCCCAATCGGTGACAAAGTCCTGCGAAAAAAGGAAAAATTCAAGAAACTTTATCAATTTCTTTTTCCATAAGTCGCTTTAATGCTTCAACGCTGTCCTTCGTTTCCATATCAAAAATAGAATTGACCTTGTACTTCATCCCTCCGATCATATACTCGGTGGTGGAAGTCAAGGTCTTTTCTTTCAGATGATTGGTTTGTCTTCTGCGGATGCTTGTGGCAACGTCCTTTTCGTAATCGTTTCCGGACGGTATTCTAAAGCCCATATTTATCTCTTTTTCTTTTGTCATAGAGTTCCTTTCTCCAACGTAACGTTGACAATAAAACAGAGCGTGAGTTGCAGATTTCTCACGGTCCTTACATACCACCCATCACCGGGCCATTGTATTTCTTACGCTCTTTCCTTTGATGCATCGTGGTGCAATCTTCCACAGGTGCATCCTCGTCGATCAGATTGCTGATGCCGCCGATGAGATATAACGTATCAGTTCCAATAGAATCAGAGTTGCGGATGGGATCATAGAGATCAGAAACGTCTTCCGCATATGACACTCCAGAGTATCCTTCACCATAGAAAGCTCTCTCGAAAAGCTCTCGCTCATTCTCCCAGCCTGTCTCTCGGTATCCTTCATTGTTTGTTTGATACTCTCTGTCATCTTCGACGCTGATGCTTTCATCACCATTTGGAAATCCTCTGTCACCATTTTCGTCTGATCGGTGTATTTCATCAACACCTCTATCTGCTCGTCCAGATAATCCTTCAGCTGTTCCTCCGTCGTAAGCGTCGGGAGCGTATCCCGTATTTCTTTCAGCAGTTGTATCTGAGCTTTTTGCGTAGAAATCATTGCCGACCAGTTCGGTTCTGTCACCGTAACGCAAGGCTGAACCTTTTCGGCGACGGTAAGCTGCTTCTGTGCCTCTGATATAAAATTCTGCGCTGATTTGCGCTCGGTAGATAAACTCATATTCCATATTCTCCTTTAGATATTTTTTATAGTGTAATTTGTTATCCCGACAGGCTTTTCCTTCGGGTGTGGTATAGGTGATGTTCTTTCGTATATCTGTCCACTTGACACCGTAACCTTCCGCTTCCATCAGCATTATAAAATGCTCTTTGGAAGAAGCCGTTTGCATCACATTGCTGATCGTGGCTTCCAAACGGATCTTCCAACTCTGTCCGTTTTCAGCACTGCGATATTCACGGTCGGACATTGGTTTTGCACGTTCACTTTTTGGCACCGGTTCTATTACTGATAATCCATATTCACGGCAAATGCTATCGGAGATCTGCATCAGGTTTTCCACATCGTTTTGGTTGATGTGAAACTTCTTTCCCGTTTCTGCGTTCACGCTGTTCAGCACAAAATGAGAATGGATATGGTCGCGGTCGCTATGAGTGGATACCACGATCTCATATCCGTGGAACAGGTTTGCTTCCTCCGCAAATCGTAACGCAATCTCATGTGCGGTCTGCGGTGAGATAGTTTCATCCACAGAGAAGGACTGCACAAAGTGATAATACAATCTGCCGTCTGTTTTACCGTAAAGCTTTTTCGTATTATTAAATTCGGTGTAAGCGGACAGCGGTGTACAGTTTACTCCGCTCACGTATTTGTTAACGTCGGGAGCAATCGTCTTCTTATCCTGCATCGTATACCGAAGGACGAAGAGCATACCTTTTGAGCTCTGCTGTGATTTGCTGTTAATAAAGTGCAGTATCGCCATATTTACCTCCGTACGAGTGTTTTGGATAATAGCTCGTAGATACGTTTGAGTTCTTCTTGCGTGGCAGTAAGATTTACGGTATTAATCTTACCTTGACGAGAGAGGATCAACAACTGATTCACATTGTTGCCGAGTTTCTTCACCTGTGAGGTTAACTCTTTAAGCCCATCGTAATTGACAACCTCTTTACCAATAGCGCATCTTACGATATAGTCGGTGATGCTCATATTG
>JAZRNU010000008.1:0-8541 GCA_045648325.1 Eubacteriales bacterium
ACGCGAATCGGCCATCGCCTCCGCGCCCGACCCCATTCCGTCGGAAAGGGCGGCAAAAAATCTGCCGTCGTCGGTTTCAAAGCGGGCTATCGAGTCGCCGCAAACCTCGTTTCCGTTTTTACCCTCGGTAACACCCGAAAAGGTTGCGGTATATTTTTCCCGCGCAACAAGCTTTATAAGGTAGCCGCTTTCATTTTCCTCGTGCAAGCAAACCTTGTATTCCTTGCCGTAAAGCTCGGATATCTCGTTTGCCGTTATTTTATCGTCTGAAAGCGACGCCGTTTTTCCCATAAGTGTTATTCTTTTTATGCCAAAGCTCTCGTCTATTGCCGCAGAAGGATATTTTTCGCCCTTTCTAATAAGATAGCTTTCAAGCACGGCGTCGGTGTCAGCCTTTGCAAATTCCTCTTTTTCTATCATCTTGGCGGCAAAGCGGTATTCCGACTCCGTTTGCTTTAATTCCGCGGTGTTTTGCGAAATAAAATCAAAAATCTTATCCGCCCTTTCGCACCTTTTTGAAAGCCTGCGCTTTTTCTCGGTTGCATCAGAGCCGTTAAGCTTTTCAAATGCCGCGGCAGACAGCGCCGAAACGGTTTCATCGTAGAGTCTGCCGTAGCAGGCAAAGCGCTTTTTGCATTTTTTGCAGTATTTTTCCTCTGCCGCCTCCGCCGCTCTTGCCGCTTTTTTATAGGGATCTCTTTCTTCCATTATATCGGCAACGCCGTAAAGAGCCTCTTTTGCGTTTTTGAGCCTTGCTTGTATAACAGCCGTTTCCGCGCTTCCAAAAATTCTTTGAAACCCTTCTGTTTTAAGAAGAATTTCTGCCGCCTTTTGGGTTATTCTTTTCGGAAGCAGAACAAAGGCGGCTCCCGATGCCGTAAACGACAGCGCCACCGTTGCTTCGCTTTCGAAAAAGAGCGAAAATGCCGCCGCTATTCCAACCGCCGACAGTGCCGATGCCGTTTTCCCCTTTTCGGAAAAAATTCCCGCCGTCACACCGCTTACCGAAAATACGGCAAGAGGCAGAAGGCTTTTTTCATATAACGATGCAAAGGCTCCAAGCAAAACTCCGTAAACCGACGGCGCGGTTATAAATCCGTTTTCAGCGGCAATAAGAAGAATCAACGCCGCAAAAGCCATGCCCGCATTTATCTGTATTGCTTCAAATCTGTAAAGCGCGGTCACTGCCGCCGAAACAAAGAGCGCTGCAGAAAATGCCTCTTTTAAGCCGCACACCCGTTTTTCCAAAAACGCTTCGGAAATTATATAGCAAAACGCGGCGGCGCAAAGCGACGATACGAAGTACAAGGCAGCATCAGAGGGCGCGATGCCCGTGTCAACAGCTGCCACGAGCCTTGAGGTAAGCGAAAACGCAAAAACCGAAAACGCCATAAAGCCCTTTGACGTTTTTATATTTTGTCTTTCAAAAACCGCTTTTAAAACAAACAGCACGGCAACCGTTATATAAAACGCAGGCTCCGACATCAAAAGATAACCGGCCACCGTACCTATGCAGGCGGCAAACGATGCAGCTCCGTTCGGAGCCGATGCAAAAAACGCAATTCCGAGCGGAGAGGTGACTTCAAACAGCTTAAACGACGAAAGCAAAAAGCCCGACAAAAAGTATAAAACGGGCATGAGCGCTTTATCCTTTATATTTTCGAGGTATTCCCGCACCGCAGGTCTTATTACCGATTTTTCCGTGATTTTCGACATATCTGATTTTCCTTCCGATAGTTTCTCGGTTGGATTATAGCCAAAAAACAAAAAAAATAATGTCAAAAGCTTTCCCTTTTCTCAAAAAGCTTTTGACATTATCTGACTTTGATGCGCCGTTTCGTGCCGAATTTTAGTTTTTCGTTTTTTATTTTTTATTTTGCTGTCTTAATTTGTTTTCGGAATTTTTCATTATGTTATTTACCGAGGAAAGCACGGTGCCGAATTCCTTTTCAAGCTTTTCCTCGCTCACTCTTTCACCGTTTGCTTTTTTCGCGGCGTTTACGATATCGAGCATTGCGCTTTCACGGGTTTTTGCAAGAAGCTTATAATAATTTTCCCCAATTCCGAAAAAGTCCTCGCTGTGGCTTGGATTTGAAAGATACGCCGTGCGGAAGCCGTTGTAGATCGCAAGTAAAATATCATCTGAAATTGCGGTGGTAAGCTCGTTTGAATCAATTTCAGAGAGCATATAGTAAAGAACGTTAACGCCGTTGTAAATAAGCTTTCGGTTAAGCACGGGGAGCACGGAAGCGCCCATTTTCTTATCGGACCTTTCCATTTTCGCCTGCACCGACAGCTCGTCGGCTTCATCTACGGCATCAGGATCCTCGGGCACGGTTTCATTTCTGTCATCGGTAATGCCGAGAAGCCAGTCAACCGTAACGCCGTAATAATCGGCTGCGCGGCTTAAAAATTCAAGACCGCACTCACGTATTCCCTTTTCGTAGTGCGACAAAAGCCCCTGTGAAAGCCCGAGTGCCTCTGCCGCGTCCTTTTGTTTTATTCCTCGTTCGGTTCGCATCTCAAGAAGGCGAGATGCCAAAACGCTCGTTATACCGTCCATTTTGCTTTCCTTATCCAAAAAGCACGCGATAAGGCGTGCTTTTCTTTTTTTATTTTATATCCTTTTTATAGTTTACCGAAACTATTATAAGTGCCACGAGAAGCATTACCGAAAATACGGCAAATACTAAAATTACAGTCATTTCCCTGTCGCGAAGTGCGAGGTTTTCCTTTTCAAGCTTTTCTACCGTTGACTCCAGAAAATCGGTGTATTCGTCCGAAGGCTCGGAGGGCTCGGTTGAAGGAATATCCGAGGGTTCATCCGAAGGGGTATCGGAGGGAATATCGGAAGGAAGGTCTGAGGGAGTATCCGAAGGAATATCGGAAGGAGTATCCGAGGGGATATCGGAGGGAATATCCGACGAGCTTTCGTCAATTTCCTCTGCCTGGCGGGTAACGGTGATGGAATAGGTCTTTTTGGTTACGCCGTCCTCTGCGGTTACGGTTATCTTTACGGTGTTGGTGCCAACCGAAAGCTTGGTGTTTCCGCTTATTTTTACCTTTGCAAACTCGTTTGACTTTTCGTAGTCAACCTCAAGCGAGGTGGTTTCAAAGGGAACTGAAATTGCATAAGAGGTTTTGGTTGAAGAGAACTTTTTGTTAAGCTCAAAGCCCTCAACGGAAAGATCCTTTAAGGTGGCGTCGGTTGAAAGAAGCTTGCCAACGGTTACAGTCTTTGCATCGCCGAGATTGAAGTCGGTTATGGGGAAGCTGTCGGTCTGATCCTCGTTCCAGCCGTCTGCAACGAAATAATCGAGCTTGCCGAGCTTAAATTCCAAAACGGTATCTTCGGCAACGTCCTCTTTTACCGTGAAGGTGTAGGTAAAAAGCTCCTCTGTGTATTTTGAAAGAGATTCGTCACCGTTTTTGGGATATGCCCAGACCTCAAGAGTGGCTTTGCCGCTCTCTTCATCGGTATGTAAGAAGGTTCTGGTATCAAAGCCAGCTTCTGTAATTTTGGTGCCGAATTTAATATTTTCGTCTTTATCCACGGTGACCGTTGCGGGATCAAACTCTATTGCCGCCTGTATGTTTGAAATTCCGTTCGTTGCATAATCGGCAAAGTTTTTGATGCCCACGGTTACCTTTACCGTTTGAGTGGGGTGAACCTCGCTTTTATCTATTTCGATATAGAATTCGGGGCTTCCCTCGGCAAACGTAATAACCGAGAATGCAGGTAACAGTGCAGTAACGGCTATTATTGCCGCCAAAGCAAGTGATAAGAATTTTCTCATCAGGATTTCTCCTTTTTCGTGCTAAAAAGAATATATGATAAATTATACTATATATTACTTAAAATTTCAAGTGAAAGTTGCTGAAAGTTAAATGGAAAGCTTCATATCGCCCGTTTTTACAAGGCCCGTCTTGCGCAAAATCTCGTTAAACACGAAGGAAAGCACGGCCGGCAAAACAAGGCAAACCAAAACGAGTCCTATCCACATTGTCGCGCTGTGCTCGGTGCCGTCGATGACTCCTATGGGGCCCACAAGACCGCAGGTGCCCATTCCTGCCGCAACGCCCGAGCATTTGAGCTTGAATACCATAGTTGAAATCGGACCGGTTACCGCCGCCGCCAAAGTGGGTGCAATCCATATTGCGGGATTTTTGATTATGTTGCCCATCTGGAGCATTGAGGTGCCAAGCCCCTGCGAAACGAGTCCGCCCCATTTATTTTCTCTGAAGCTTATTACCGCAAAGCCGACCATCTGTGCACAGCAGCCCGCAACTGCGGCGCCGCCTGCAAGCAAAAGTCCTTCCGAGGTGCCGTTTGCAACCGCCGCCTCAACCGCCGATGCGGAGAATATCATTGCGCATATTGCGGCGCTTGAAATGGGAAGGGTGAGAATTACGCCCACAACAACCGAAACTATCATACCCATAAAAAGAGGCTGGAAGGTGGTTGCCGTTGCAATAAATACGCCGAGATAATACATAACGTATGAAACCGCGGGGCAAAGCACCCATGCCGCAAAGAAGCCCGTAAAAATGGTTACGATGGGAGTTACGAGAATGTCAACGGGAGTCTTTTTCGAAACAAGACTGCCTACTCCGCAGGCAATTACAACCGCAAAAAAGGCACCCGCAGGGCCTGCGCTGTAGAATATATCAGCCTCGCCCTTTGCAGTTACCGCCCAATCGGAAATTGCACCGTTTGTGAGTGCCGCGCCCACGGCGTTGCCAATACTTCCCACAACCGCCGAGGAGAAGATTATAAGCGGAGGCATTTTAAGAGAAAAAGCTATTGCCACGCCTATTGCCATACCCGTTGCGCCCGAAGCAAACGACGAGATGGTGTTGAATATTTCAATGCCCGTGTATTTACCCACGGTTCCGATGATCGTTCCCATAAGGAGCGTTGCGAAAAGGCCAAGAGCCATTCCGCTCATAGCGTCAAGAAATACAAGCTTTAAAAGAGCTTTTATTTTTTCGCCGAAAGTCTTTTTGATCAAACTGTTTTCTTTCATTTTTTCTCTTCCTTTGTTTTTTTCTATATTTTATCACTTTTTCTCTTTTTTGACAATAATATTTTAAAATAAAAGCATATAAAATTCCTTTCGAGTTAAAATAATTTGAAAAGGAGTGAATGAAGTGGATTTTTATTCCGATCTTGCCCTTGAGGAACGCGAGCGCAGCTTAAACGAGGGCAACGAGGAAAAGGGATACCGCGTTACAGAGCTTAACTCAAACGGTTTTCCCGTTTCAAGACTGGAGATATTTTCCAAGGAGGGCGAAAGGGCGTTAAACCGTGAGTCAGGCGTTTACAGCACCGTTACGGTTGAAGATTTTGCAATACCTGAGGAAAGCTTTGAGGACTGCGTGAAAGCCATTGCAAAGGAGATAGAGGCCGTGGCAAAATTAAAGGACCGCGAAAGGGTTTTGGTGGTGGGACTCGGAAACGACAGCATTACGCCCGATGCCCTCGGTCCCGCCGTTTTAAAGAAAACCGTTGTAACCCGTCACCTTATAAAAAACGCGCCTGATCTCTTTTTCGGAGAGAATATGCGGGAGGTATTCGGAATAGTACCCGGAGTTTTGGGACAAACGGGAATTGAAAGCTTTGAAATAGTAGAAAGCGTTGTAAAGAAAACCAAGCCCGACCTCGTGGTGCTTATCGACTCTCTTGCCGCAAAAAGCCTGAAAAGGCTCACAAGGGCCGTGCAGATTTCAGACAGAGGGCTTATTCCCGGCGGCGGAGTTGGAAATTCAAGAGCCGAAATAAGCGAGAAAACGCTTGGCGTAAGGTGCGTTTCAATTGGGATTCCCACCGTTGTAACCGCCGAAAATCTTATTTCCGACAGCTTGGAGCGGGCGCTTGTTACGAAAAATATAACCGATATTTCCGCAAACGAAATAATCGAGGGCAGTCTTTTGCCGTTTGAGGCCTCGCTTATAGTAACGCCAAAGGATATTCGCAAAATTCTGGCACAATGCGCCAAGGTGACCGCCTACGCCGTAAATTACGCGCTTCACAGTCATCTTGATTGCAACGCAATTTCCGATTGGCTCAATTACTGAATATTTTTCATTTTTTTTGCATATTCTTCGGTATGATAAACCCGAAGGGCTGTGTAAATTTTATGGTTGTGCGTTCAAAATTCAAATTCAAAAAAATTCTTTCTTTTTTAATTGCCTTGGTTTTCTTTGCGGTAATTACCGTGTTCGGGCTGTCTTTTGTTAAAGCCGATTCGGTATTTAACGCTTTGTTTTTCAAATACAAAAAAGGCGGGCTCCCTCTTTTTCTTTATCCTGCCGCAAATCTTTATCCCCCGATTTCTTCGGGCAGTGAAAGCTCCGCCTTACCCGAAAACGAGCCGCTTACCTCAAGCGACCCGATTTCTTCAGACTCAAATTCAAGCAAGGACAGGCTTTATTTTAAATCGAAAACCGCAAATCTCTTCCCCACCGAAAGCGAGGGGCTTTCATATTACGGCAGGGTTTTCGTAAACGCAAAGGGTATTGACGTGAAAAAGCTTTTGGAAAAATCGCTTACGGTAAAAAGCAAAACCGTTTTAATTCTTTGCAGCCACTTCACCGAGGGCTACAGCGATGACGAAGAGAAATATTACCCCGATTCGCAAAACACAGAGGATATTTCAAAAAACGTCTTTTCTGCCGCCGTTATCCTCGGTGCATCGCTTGAAAGGCTTGGTGCAAGGGTTATTATATGCGACACAGCCTTTGACTCACCTTATCAGAACGGCGCGTTTGAAAGAAGCGGGCAGGAGATAACCGCGCTTATCGAAAAAAATCCCGATATTTCACTCGTAATCGACCTCCACCGCGACAGCTTAAAGGAAGAAAATCTGACGGGAATACGCACAGCCGCCTCCTACGGCGGAACTCCCGTGGCACAGCTTTCTCTTTCGGTGCCCGAAAACGGGCAAGAGGCTTATTGCGAGGACTCCCGTGTTTTTGCTCTTAAGCTTCAGCAAATGCTTGAAAGCGAGTGCCCCACAATAACCCGTCCCGTAACCTTTCTTTCGGGAAACTACGGCTTTAACGGTGACGTTCTGAGGGTTATTTTAACGGTGGGAAGTCAGTCAAACACAGTGGCGGAGGCTGAAAGCGCCGCAAAAATTGCCGCAAAGGCAATTTTTGCCGTTTTATCACAGGAAGGAAATGATAAATGAAGAAAAATTTAGAGGAAAAGGTTGAAAAAATACTTTCAAAAAGAAACCGTCCGGGAGCAGAGATGTATCTTTGCCAAACCGTTGAGCCAAAGCGAAATATTCTTCCATGGCTCAAGGTGTTTGCGGCTTTTTTGGCAGTATTTGTCTTTTGCTTTTTTCTCACCACCGCCGATTATGCAAACCGAGATCTTGGAAATATCGGCGGAGGCGGCTTGTTTTCCGTTTCCGTTTTGGGAGAAAATATGAATATCATCTTTTTTAACGAGAGCTTCTCAATAAAGCTTCCGACCATTGTAACCTCTTTTCTTAATCTGGTTTCCGATTTCTTTAACAGACTGTAAGCGGCTCGAATATAATGTTAGGGCAGACAGATTGTCTGCAACTAAAACCGCGAGGTAAATAGAATGAAAAAAGAAATCTCGGTAAAATCGTTCACCTACGCAATGAAGGGCAAACGGTTGCTTGAAAAGAAAGGCTTTTCGGCGGAGGTAGTTAAAAAAGCTGAAGACTGCGGCTGTGTTTACGTTATTCGCTACGACGACAAGGGAAGCAGCCTTGACGTAAAATACTTTCTTTCTCAAAGCGGTGTTAAGCTTATCGGGGAGGAAGCCAATCCGTGATATATTTCGACAACGCCGCAACCACCTACCCCAAGCCCGAAACAGTAAGCACGGCGGTCTACCGCGCCCTTACAAAGCCTTATTCCAACCCCGGAAGAAGCGGACATCTTCTCTCACTTAACGCAGGAGAAGCGGTCTACGGTGCAAGAGAAGAAATTTCAAAGCTTTTCGGCTCTTACGCAGAGCAGGTTGTTTTTACCAAAAACGCCACCGAGGCACTTAATTTCGCCATTAAAGGAAGCTTTTTAAAAGGACGAAAAAAGGAAATTATAATTTCCGATCTTGAGCATAATTCGGTTCTCCGACCCGTTTACAAGCTGAAAAATCAAGGTGGAATTTGCAAAATTCTGTCAACAGACGGCACGGACTCCGACATATTACGGCGGTTTAAGGAGCTGTGCGGTGACGATACTGCCGTGCTGGCAATAACACACGCGTCAAACGTCACGGGACGGATTTTGCCAATAAGAGAGCTTACAAGGGCGGCAAGAGAAAAAGGAATCATTACCGTTATAGACGCCTCGCAGACGGCGGGCATTCTCGATTTGCCGTATTATACGGAATTTGCCGATTTTATTTGCGCGGCAGGCCACAAGGCGCTTTACGGACCGATGGGAACGGGTATACTCATTGCAAGAGGCGAGGCCGAAACGCTTATTGAGGGCGGTACGGGAAGCCTTTCCTCCGAGGAGGATATGCCTGATTTCACCCCCGAGCGCTTTGAGGGC
>JAZRNU010000009.1:0-2182 GCA_045648325.1 Eubacteriales bacterium
TGAAACCGCAATCCTCACAATCGTTCATAAATTCAGTCATGGGAACAATGACAGTTTCTTGTAATTGATTTTTGAAATTTTGAATATTCATAAGTGTATACCGCCTTTCTTTGCTCCATTATACCACAAATCCGTGATGATTTCAACTGTTTCGCGCTCGAATCGCGCCGGAGGAGCAGAACGAAAATGAAATCGTGCTTCGCACGATGAAATCCGAGCAAGCTCGGATGAAATCTTCAGCGTGCCGCCTCAGATGAAATTAAATCCGCCTTTCCTATCCCGACGAAGTCGGATTTCATCGCGAAGCGATTTCATCCACCGCAGGTGGATTTCTTCCGCCAACGGCGGATTTAACTGAAAAAAGCCATCCGCTTACGCGAATGGCTTTTTTCTTGGCAGGGGCAGGAGGATTCGAACCCGCGACCCACGGTTTTGGAGACCGGTACTCTACCAGCTGAGCTATACCCCTGTGTCCGCAATATATTATAATCATTTAAGCGCCATTTGTCAATAATATTTTAAAGAAAAAATATAAAATACTTGCAAATATCCTTTTATTATGATAAAATATATAAGATTAAAAGGCAATGACGGAGAAACGCTTTGCAAAAAACCTTAAAGAGAGTCGGCGGCGGTGAAATGCCGGCAGGAAGTTTGCACAAGTTAATCACTCCCGAGCTGTGCTCCGAAAGCAAGCAAGTAGGCGGCAACGTATTATCTGCGTTAAAGGTAGGCGTATTTTTTGTACGTGGCAAAGAAAATGGTGACCTTCCGTCTTTTCGTTGCGAAAAGGCGGTTTTTTTATTACAAAGCGAAAGGAAATAAATTATGTTTCAGAAGGTCGATACAGAGCTTAAGTTTGTTTCAAGAGAAAAGCAAACCGAACAGTTCTGGAAAGAAAACAAAATTTTTGAAAAAAGCTGCAAGGTAAACGAAGGAAAGGATAGCTATACCTTTTACGACGGTCCGCCCACCGCAAACGGCAAGCCGCACATCGGTCACGTGCTCACCCGTGCGATAAAGGACCTTTTCCCCCGTTATTACACTATGAAGGGCTACGACGTGCCCCGTAAGGCAGGCTGGGATACCCACGGTCTTCCCGTTGAGCTTGAGGTTGAAAAGCTTTTGAACCTCGACGGCAAGGAGCAGATTGAAAAATACGGTCTTCTCCCCTTTATTGAAAAATGCCGTGAGAGCGTTTGGAAGTATAAGGGAATGTGGGAGGATTTCTCCGATACCGTTGGCTTCTGGGCCGATATGGATAACCCCTACATTACCTACGATAACAATTTCATTGAGTCTGAATGGTGGGCTCTTAAGGAAATCTGGAATAAGGGTCTTTTGTATAAGGGCTTTAAGATCGTTCCCTACTGCCCCCGCTGCGGCACTCCCCTTTCGAGCCACGAGGTTGCTCAGGGCTATAAGGACGTTAAGGAGCGCTCGGCTATCGTCCGCTTCAAGGCAAAGGGCGAGGACGCTTATTTCCTTGCATGGACTACTACCCCCTGGACTCTCCCCTCAAACGTTGCGCTTTGCGTAAACCCCAAGGAGGAGTACGTTAAGGTTAAATCGGGCGAATACGTTTATTATATGGCAAAGGCTCTTTGCGACACCGTTTTGGGCGAGGGCTACGAAATAATTGAAAGCTATATCGGCAAGGACCTTGAATACAAGGAATACGAGCCGCTCTGGAACTTCGTTTCTCCCAAGGAGAAATGCTGGTATATCACCTGTGACGGTTACGTTACCCTCACAGACGGTACCGGTATCGTTCACATTGCTCCCGCATTCGGTGAGGACGACGCAAACGTCGGAAGAAAATACGAGCTTCCTTTTGTTCAGCTTGTTGACCAGAAGGGCGAGATGACCAAGGAGACCTCTTGGGCGGGAATGTTCTGCAAGAACGCCGATAAGGAGATACTTATCGACCTTGAGAAATCGGGCAAGCTCTTCTCCGCTCCCGTTTACGAGCACAGCTATCCTCACTGCTGGCGTTGCGGCACTCCCCTTATCTACTACGCGAGAGACAGCTGGTTTATTAAAATGACCGCCGTTAAAGAGGACCTTATAAAGAACAACAAAACCGTAAACTGGGTGCCCGAGAGCATTGGAACCGGAAGATTCGGCGATTGGCTCGAAAACGTTCAGGACTGGGGTATTTCAAGAAACCGTTATTGGGGCA
>JAZRNU010000010.1:0-11733 GCA_045648325.1 Eubacteriales bacterium
GGCGCTTGATTGCGCCTCTGCAATTCTTATCGACGCCAAAACGGGCGAGTCGCATTTTGAACAAAACGCCGTCGAGATAAGGAGCCCCGCAAGCATAACCAAAAAGATGACCCTCATTATAATAATGGAGGAAATAGAAAACGGAAATTTGAAGCTTACCGACACGGTAACCGCCTCAACCGCCGCCTCGCAAATGGGCGGATCGCAAATCTACCTTCGCGAGCACGAGCAGATGACGGTGCACGAGCTTTTAAAGGCAATCACCGTGGTTTCGGCAAACGATGCCGCCTTTGCAATGGCAGAGCACATTTCGGGAAGCGAAGAAAGCTTTGTTAAAAGAATGAACGAAAAGGCACGCGAGCTGAAAATGGAAAACACCAATTTTGTAAACTGCACGGGACTTGACGAGGAGGGCCACAAAACCACCGCACGCGATATTGCCATAATGTCCTCGGAGCTTTTAAAATACGACCTTATCCGCGAATACACGACAATATGGACCGACAGCCTTCGCGACGGCAAATACAGCCTTGTAAACACCAACCGCCTCATTCGCTTTTACGATGGCGCAACAGGCCTTAAAACAGGCTCAACAGACGAGGCAGGAAGCTGCATTTCAGCATCGGCAATGAGAGAAAACACCGAATTTATTGCGGTAATTCTCGGCGCGAAAACAGGTGACCTGCGCTTTGAGGAGGCAAAAAAGCTTCTTGATTACGGCTTTTACAACTACACGCGGGTAAATCTCGATACCGCATCGTCGGCGCTTGAGGTAAAGGTAGAAAGAGGCGTTGAGAAAATTGCGGTGGGCAAGGTAAGAAATGCAGAGGAAATTTTACTCACAAAGGAAGCGGCGGCAAAAATTAAAAGAGAAATCGTGCTTTACGAAACCGTAACGGCTCCCGTTTTGCAAAATCAGACGATAGGTGAAATGGTCTATACCGTTGATGGTGAGGTTATAGCCAAAATTCCCATAGTTTCCGAAAAAGAAATAAAAAAAGCAGGACTTTTCTTCTATTTTGCCGTCATCTTTAAGGTTATTTCGGGTTAAACTGCAGTAAATTGCAGTATTTTCACGGTAAAATTAAATAAAAAAAGGAGAAATTACAATGCTTTACACCTTAAAGGATTACCCAAGACTTCCCGAAAATCTCGTTTGCGTAACCACCTATTTTACCGATGAGGAGGAATATAAAAAGCAGTTTGGCAAAGACCATTATGCAATGGATATGGCATACACAAGCAGATGGAAGGGCGGAGTAAAATACGTTTACGCCGCAGCCGACGGCGTAATAAAATGGCGCCAGAACGCCACGAAAACGTTGGCAAACGGCCTTCGCATAGAGCATTACGGTCTTATTGAGGGCAAAACCGTTCACACCCGTTATTTCCATATGGAGTCGATTGCAGAGGGAATGACGGTAGGACGCGAGGTCAAAAAGGGCGAAATAATCGGAATTGAGGGAAAAACGGGCAATGCAACCGGTCCACACCTTCACTTTGAATTTCTTATCTGCCCAACAGACTATAAATTCAAATCCGCCGAGGTTAAAAAGTACGCCGCCGACCCGCTTTTGTATTGCTTTCTTTATCCCGATCAGGAAATAGGCTACGACCCCAAAAACGAGGTAAGGAAATTGCCTGGAAGGGAATACGAAAAGGATCTTCTGCCAACCGGCGCCGTGTTAAGGGTTTCGCGCGATAAGGCGCTTTATTACCGAAGTGAGCCTGAAATAACCGCAGAAACCAAGCTCGACTTTTTGCCCGCAGGCGATTATGCGGCAAGCTACACCGTTGAAAACGAGGGATACACCTGGGCGTGCATCAGCTACGGAGATAGCGAGGTTTTTGCCGCAATTTATGAAAATCTTTCCGAAATCGTGCTACCAATAAACTTTGAAGAGCTTTATAATGAAGAAAAGGCAAAAAACGAATTGCTTAGTTCCGAGCTTAAGGCAAAAACTGCCGAAAATCTTTTGCTTTCGGAAAAGCTTTTAAAAATAAAGGCGTCGCTCGACTTTTTGAAAGAGGTTTAATTCCTTTTATGGACAAAGCTCTTAAAAGGTGGTATAATAAATAAAAAACGGAAAAATACAAAATGAAAAGAACGGTAACAACGAGTCGTGGCGAAATTGAATACGAGCTTAACAGAAAAAGCGTTAAAAATATAAACGTGCGAATTACCCCAAGCGGTGAGGTAAGGGCATCGGCGCCCTATTTCGTTTCAGTAAAAAGGGTAGATGAGCTTGTGAAAAAATGCGAGGATAAAATTTTCGCAATAAGAGAAACGGCAAAAGCTTCAAAAAGCCGAGAACTGCAAAAAACGGAAAAGGAAGAATTCAAAGCCACCTTAACCGAGCTTTCAAAGGAGATTTTTCTGCTTTTCCCCGAAATAAAAACCCCGTTTCCGCAAATAAAGCTACGGAAAATGACGTCGCGCTGGGGAAGCTGCAACGCAAGCAAAAATATAATCACCTTTTCCACAGAGCTTTATTTTAAACCAATCGACTCGGTTTACTACGTGGTTGCCCACGAAATTTGCCATCTCGTTGTGCAAAACCACTCCGAAAAATTCTGGGCGCGCCTTGAAAGGGTAGTTCCAAACTGCAAGGCGGCAAGAAAAAGACTTAATCAGAAATAAAAAAACACCCTTTCGAATTTTCCGAAAGGGTGAAATTTTTATTCATCAAAAAGGGGAGTGGAGAAATAACGCTCTGCGGTATCGGGAAGAACCGTTACCACCGTCTTGCCCTTGCCGAGCTTCCTTGCAAGTCGGAGTGCCGCCGCAACGTTAGTACCGCTGCTTATTCCGCACATAATACCTTCCTTTGAGGCGAGCTCCCTTGAGGTTTTAAGGGCTTCCTCGTCTTTGACAATGCAAACGTCGTCAAAAATTTCGGTATTGAGTATTTTCGGAATAATTCCGTCGCCTATACCCATCTGAAGATGAGTGCCAATCGAGCCACCCGAAAGAATTGCGGCGTTTTCAGGCTCAACCGCCCAGATGGTCATATCAGGGTTTGCGGCCTTTAAAACCTCACCAATACCGGTAATTGTTCCGCCGGTACCGATGCCCGAGCAAAAGCCGTGAATGGGCTTGTTTACCTGCTTGAGAATTTCCGCGGCGGTGGCGTTTCTCTGAATTTCGGGGTTTGCGGGATTTTCAAACTGCTGTGGCACGAAAACGTTTTCGTCCTCCGCCTTCATTTTGAGCGCAAGCTCAAGACATTCCTCAATGCAAAGACCGATATTTCCCGCATCGTGCACTAAAATTACCTCGGCGCCGTAATGACGAACGAGTTTTCTTCTTTCCTCACTTACCGAGTCGGGCATAATGATCTTAACCTTATATCCCTTAACCGCACCGACAAGTGCAAGACCGATTCCCTGATTTCCGCTTGTAGGCTCAACGATAATGCTGTTTTTGTTAAGAAGCCCCTTGCTTTCGGCATCAACGATCATATTGTAAGCGGTTCTTGTCTTAATCGAGCCGCCAACGTTAAGACCCTCAAACTTGACTAAAATCTCGGCATCGTTTTCCGAGGTCATATTATTTAATTTAATAACGGGCGTGTTTCCAAGCGCCTCCAGAATATTATTGTAAACCATTCGTGACATGTCCTTTTAAAAGTCGTTATTACATTATATTATAACACAATAAAAAAGGTTTTTCAATACAAAATAAAAGTCCTGCCCCCAAAAGAGCAGGACTTTTTACCTTTTCTTACAATTATTTATCCGAAATATCGGCATTATCGCCGTTTAATTTAATTTCGGGAGAAGCCTCTGCCGCCTCGTTTGCAACAGGCACAAATTCTGCCGCAACCTCGGTAACGGGCGCCTTTGCAATATTTATGCCGGTTATAACTCCGCTTACTAAAATGTAAATTATCCATGCGTGAAATACGATGTCGATAATGGTATGATAGTCAAAAGCGGAAAAATCAAGGTTAAGCACCATAACAACGGTGTCAAGCGCAAATAAAACCAAAGCGGTAATAAGCCAGCCGTATCTGTTTTTACCCGAGAAAATAAAGCAAAGCAGATAAAAAACTACGATTACTGCGGCAATGGCAAGGACAACGTAGAAAACTGATTCGGGGAAAAATTCAACGTCATATCCCACGTAATATTCATCGGGTAACATTCCGCATAAAAACCTTGCAAAAACAGCAATGGTATAGGGAACGTAAGCGCTGAAAAGAAAATATGTGTTTGCATTGAGTAAAAGAAGAACGATGTTTACAACTGTAAAAACAACTACAAGGAGAAGATTTCTTCTTGCAGTCTCATACTTTGAGGTAGCGGAGGTTGCTACCGTTTTTGCGGCGGCAACGGGCTTGTTTTGATTAAATAATGCCATAATTTTTGTCCTTTCCTGTTAAAAGATAATTCATTATATCATACCCCCCCGAAAATCAAGCGTTTTTTCAGAAAAAGCTTTCAAGAGAGGATTTTTTCAACAAAAACTCTGCTTTTATTGTAGAGCTTGTTGCTTTTTATTCGCAGCAAATATCTGATTTTTTAGCTGCCTTTGGCTTGGGGGCTTCCTCTGTAACGTTGCCAAGACCGGTGGTTTCCGAGAAGATAACGTTTGCCTTCGTCATATTGACAGCATCGGTGGGAACGATTATCTTCGAAGCGGTGCCGTTTGACATATTTACAAGAGCCTCGTATTTTTTAAGCTCCAAAACAGCCTCGTCAACGCCTGCGGCTTTAAGTGCGGCAAGACCGTCGGCCTCTGCCTGCTTTGCAAGTAAAATAGCTTTTGCCTCACCCTCGGCTCTTGCGATTCTTGCATCTCTTTCACCTTCTGCGGCAAGTATCATAGCCTGCTTATCGCCCTCTGCGCGGGTGATAACCGCCGCCTTGTGACCCTCTGCCTCCAAAAGAGTTTCACGGCGGTCACGCTCTGCCTTCATCTGCTTTTCCATTGCATTTTGAATTTCGGCGGGAGGAATGATGTTTTTAAGCTCAACACGGTTTACCTTAATACCCCATTGATCGGTTGCCGAGTCCAAAATTTCGGTCATTTTACCGTTGATGGTATCACGCGAGGTGAGAGTATCGTCAAGCTCAAGCTCACCTACGATGTTACGGAGAGTGGTTGCGGTAAGATTTGAAAGAGCGCTTATGGGATTTACCGCGCCGTAGGTAAAGAGCTTTGCATCGAAAACCTTAAAATAAACAACGGTATCAATCTGCATTGTAACGTTATCCTTGGTGATAACGGGCTGGGGCGGTGAATCAAGCACCTGCTCCTTAAGAGTAACTCTTTTTGCAATGCGGTCAATAACGGGAATAAGCACGTGAAGACCTGCTTCCCAGGTTCTTTTGTATTTACCGAGTCTTTCAATAACGTATTCGGTAGCCTGCGGCACAACCTTGAGGTTTGCAAGAATTATTATTAAAATAACAGCCGCAACGATTCCGAAAGGGATCAAATGTTCCATTATAATACCACCTTTTAATAAGATAATTCAATTATATCACAGTGAAAAAACTGTGTCAAGAGCTTTAAGCAAAGGTTACCGACGAAGCCCATTTACTGAAATCATCGGCGTAATAATCGGCTCTTTCAACGTTTGTTGAAAACTGAATAAGCCAGAATGCATCATTGGATTTGTAAATAACGCAGAAATAATAGTAGCCGTCAACCTGATAGCAAAAATAATAGCTTTCGCCAAAGGGTTTTAACGTAACAGAGGCGTCAAACTGGTTTGCCTCAAGCACCGCAAGACCGTATTCCTCATAGCTGTAATCGGCAAGCTCGGGGTAATCCTCAAAGCTTTCCTTAAATCCAAAAACGGAAACCTCATTCGAGGCATAAACGAAGTCAAAGCCCTCGTAGGCCTGAACCGAAAACTTTGTGGTAAGGGTAATTGAAACGCCGTCTGATGAAAAGGTTTTGTCTGCCTGGTAAAGGCTGAAGAATATAGCTGAGAAAGACAATGCCAAAGAAATAAAGAAAATAATCAGATAAAAAGAAATGAATGATTTGATATCCTTCTTTTTAAGCTTTTTCTTGTCCTCTTCTGATATATTCTTATCAAAAACAAAGGTGCAAGCCTTGAAAAAGGAAGAAAGAATGTGCAAACAACCGTTTAACGAAATATCTTCCGTTCCCTCGGGAATAAGACAGGCATCGGAAATATTTGATTTTTGCATTGAACGGGGAGTAAAGGCGTAAATTTTTTGCTCACTGTCGGGGATTGCGACGGTAAGAGAACGGCGGGGACGAACAAATCCGAGAAGGCGGCATTTAACCCCATCTACCGTTATGTCGTTTTGCGGATCATTTGTGGTCGGGTCCTCAATATAAATTGCAATGGAAAGAGCTGATCCGAGCGCGCCGCGCTCACGGGTTACTGTTAAATTTCTCATAAAATCTCTCCTTTTGTAAAAATCAAGCTGATTATATATTCGAATTATATCATATTATATTGTAAAATGTCAATAGTTAATCCTTGCTCTCCAAAAGTGCCCTTCTCTTGCTTCGTCTTACGCGGTTAATATGCCGCTCAAAATCGCCGTTGTTTATAAGCTCGGCAATAACGTACTGAATAAAGGTCGGCACGGTTGATGAGTAAAAGCTGAGCCTCTTTTCAAAAATCTCGGCAAGACAAACTGGAAGCACCATATACCCCACACGAAACGAGGGAGAAATGGTTATAGAAAAGGTATTCAAATAAATTACGTTATCGTTTTTTGAAAGTGAAAAGAGCGTTTCTGCAGGCTTTGAAAAAACCGAAAACTCCGATTCGAAATCGTCCTCTATAATGTATCTGTCTTTTTTTGCGGCCCAGCGTATATATTCGTGACGCTTCGAGGCGGTTGCGGTAACCCCGCTCGGATAGCTTCTGAACGGGGTAGTGTGCAAAACGTCGGCAGCTGTCTTTGAAAGAGAGGCGCTGTCAATACCCGAGCTTGTAAGGGGAAGCGACTCGTATTTAACCTCCTTTGCCGTGTAAACCTGCTCTATTTGCTTGTAAGAGGGAGCCTCTATTGCGTAAACGCGACCTCTGCCAAGAAGCTCAACTATAAGACCGTATAAATATTCCGAGCCGGAGCCTATAACTATCTGATTTGCCCCAACGTGCAGACCTCTGTTTCTGGCAAGATACCGCCTTATTGCCTCGCGCAGGGCATCACAGCCGCAGTTTGGCGACTTTTCAAGAAGACTTTCGCCATGATCGGCAAGTATTTTTCTCATCGTTTTGCTTATTACCGAAAGAGGAAAATCGGGGTGGCTTTGCTTTTGGCGCTTAACGGGTTGCTCTGTGCGATGCTCGCTTGACGAGGCAAAGCCGTCGGTGCTTCGGAAAATAACTATAAATCCGCTTCGCTCCCTTGCCTCAACGTAGCCCTCGTCGCAAAGCAGGGCATAGGCATGCTCAACGGTAACTGTGCTTACCCCAACCTCATCGGCAAGATTTCGCTTTGAGGGAAGCTTTGAATTAAACGGGTAGCTCCCCGAAATTATATCCTCCCTTATCTGCTTGTAAAGCTGAAGATAAACGGGACGCTTTTCTTTATCAATTACGTAGCTCATCTGGTTATATAAAATACTCCTTAATTGGTGATTGTTATATTATCAGATTTATTATACACTATTTACAAGCAAAAGTAAAGGAGTAAATTTAAAATGCAATCCAAAACAAAAAAGATAGTAATAGCGGCTTTGATTGCCGCCCTTGCCTGCGTGGCAACGATGATAATTAAAATCCCCTCACCGTTAAAGGGCTATATCAACCTCGGCGACTGCGTTGTTCTCGTTGCGGGCTGGATCCTTTCACCTGCCTACGGATTTTTTGCGGCAGCCATCGGCTCTGCATTGGCAGACGTTTTTTCGGGCTATATGATCTACGCCCCCGTAACCTTTGCAATAAAGGGCTTAATGGCACTCATTGCCTTTTACGGATTTAAGCTTTTGAATAAAAAGACGGGCAATCTCGTTTCGAAAATTATAAGCGGCCTCCTTGCCGAAATAGTTATGGTAGCGGGCTATTACCTTTTTGAGGGCTTCCTTTACGGATTTGGCGCGTCGCTTGTAAATATTCCGGCAAATGCGGTGCAGGGCGCGGCGGGAATAATCTTCGGCGTTATCCTCATAAAGATCTTTGAAAAAAGCAAAATAGTTAAATAATAAAGAAACCGTCTTGTTTTCAAGACGGTTTTTAATTTAATGCCGTAAAAAATATTGCAATTTGAGTGAATTTGCAATATAATAATATAATCCTACGAAAGGAAGAAGACACGGAAAATGAAAAAAATAACGATATACGATCTGGCAAAGGCGGCAGGATATTCTGTGTCAACCGTTTCAAAGGCAATAAGCGGCACAGGCTCAATAAACGAGGAAACCCGCCGATATATAGAAGAAAAGGCAAAGGAAATAGGATATAATTCCCTTGGAAACGTAACCGCCGATAAAAAAAGAATAGCGGTAATCTACCCCAACCGCCCCAAAGAGCTTTCGGAAATGCTCTGGAAAAGCGTAATTGAAATAAAAGAGCGCTACGTTGACTATAACCTTGAATTTATAAACTATAACTATGAATATTCCGCATTTGCCGACGGAGGCGACTGTCTGCTCGAATCAATTTCGGAGTGCGATGCCGTTGTTTATTACGGCGCGGCGTTAAGCGAAAATACCGTAAAAAAGCTAAACGAGCTTGCAAATAAAATCCCCGTTGCCACCGTTGCGGTAATTTCGGCGTATATAGATAACGCCATACGCATATCGACCGACCCCTTTGAAATAGGAAATATTGCGGGCGAGCTTCTTTGGCTTATGTCGGGCAAAAGCTGCAAGGCGGGAATAATAAGCGGCATGAGCAGCCACGAGATACACAATGAAAACATACGCGGCTTTTTTGAAGTGTCACAAGCCAAGGGCTTTTCCGTATCCGACGTTTTTTACACCGACGACAGCTACGAAATGATATACGAAAGCACAAAGCTTATGATTAAAAAGCACCCCGACCTCAATTCGCTTTTCGTAACCACGTCACTTGCGTTGGCGGCGTGCAATGCGGCAAGCGACCTCAGAAGGGAAGACGTTGGCATAATAGCGGTTGACTGCACAAATGAAAATATAGAAATGCTTGAAAAGGGCAGAATAAGGGCGCTTATTTCGCAAAATCAGCAAAAGCAGATGAAAACGGCAGTAGATGCCGCCGTGAGAAAATGTCTGCGTCTGCGAGGCGCCTCAAAGGAATATAAAGACCTTATAATCAGACCGGAAATAGTAATTACAACAAATCTTAAATATTATAAAAACGGCGGAGAATAATTCTTCGCCGTTTTTGTTTTGCAAAATTGAATTCAAAAGCAGCTTTAAAGCGTTGTGAAGAAACCGTGTATCTGCTATAATTATAATATCATTACGGATAAGGCGATGTGATAATGGATAAAGCGATAACTCTTACCGTTTCGTTATTTGCCGCACTTTTTGCAAACGTAACGAAAAAATATTATTCATCGAAAAACGGCGGTCTTGCAGGCGGATTTTTATTTAATGCCGTTGGCTCCGTTACTGCGGCGGCAGTCTTGCTTATCTGGGGAGGCTTTGGCGAATTTTCGCTTTTTTCGCTTATTCTCGGCCTTGCTTTCGGAGCGGTAACGGCGCTTCAGGGAATATGCAACATTGCGGCGCTTGGCTGCGGTCCGATGTCATATACCACCGTAATAATATCGTTTGCCACGGTAATTTCGGCAGCAACGGGCGTTTTATTTTACAACGAAACGCTTCACTTTACACAGATAGTCGGCATAGTGCTTATGCTTGCAAGCTTTGTTTTCGCCGCAAAAAGCGATGAAAACGGAAAAAAGGCAAACTTCAAATGGCTTATTCTCTCGGTAGTCACCTTTTTGGCAACGGGTGCAATAGGAGTAATGCAAAAGGTCCACCAAAGCTCTGCTTATCGCGGCGAGTTAAATGGATTTTTAATAACCGCATTTTTATCCTCTGCTTTGTTTTCGGTAGCTTTTGCCCTTTATTTCAAAAGCCGCGAAAAAAGTAAAGAAAAATCAATTAAAACAGGCAAAACGCTGTTACTTATAATAGCGGTAATGATAATCGGCGGCATTGCGGTTGCGGTTAACAATAAATTAAATCTCTATCTTTCTGGAGTAATGGAAAGCGCGGTGTTTTTCCCCGTAGTAAACGGCGGCGGACTTGTTCTTGCAACGGTTACCGCAGTAATCGCCTTTAAAGAGCGTCTTACCAAAAAGCAATGGCTCGGTGTAGTGCTTGGCATAATTTCAGTCGTATTTTTATGTAATCCATTTTCATAAAAAATATTATTTGGAGGAAAGAAAAATGAAAACATTACAAAAAGCAATGGCGATAATGCTCACGGTAGCTCTCGTTTTATCGGTGTTTTCGGCTTTTTCAGTCGTTTTCGGTACGGAAAAAGAATATTACGCCACCTATCTCGACGAGCTGAATTTCACAGAATGCGTTATTGAGGATAACGGAAAGGGAAGCCCGATTTACAATAAAAACTACACGGGCGCGGAACTTAAAATAAACGGCACCGTCTATTCAAGGGGCATCTGGTCGCACCCGCGTGCAGATGAGCCTTTTATGGTAAGCTACGATATAGAGGGTGCGGGCTTTGAGCGCTTCAGAGCATACGTCGGACCCGAGGATACGGGCTACGGCACCACCGAATTCATGGTAATTGCCGACGGCGTTGTGGTGTGGAGCTCGGGACTTGTGAAAAAAGCCGACGGAAATGATGCCACTCTTGTTGATATCGACCTTACTGGCGTAAAAACCCTTACCTTAAAGCAGACCGACGGCGGCGACAGCTACGGAGGTGACTCGGGTTGCTGGGGCAATGCGGCATTTTTAAAGGAAAAATCAAACGGTGCGGTAATCATCATCTCTCCCGTGGCAACTCCCGTATATAAGGAATATTACGTTTCACTTTCAACCGAGGTAACGGTAACGGGCGTTTCAACCGCAGAAAAGGTAAGAGTGTTTGTAAACGGAAAAGACCTCGGAAGCGATATTGCGGTAACCGACGGCACCTTCACCGCAGCTTTAAGCGGCCTTGACGCCCACAAATGCGAGATAACGGTAAAGGGATATATCGGCGGTACCGAAACGGGAAGCGATACCGTGATCTACGCTCGCGGCGGTGACATCGTTTTATTAAACGACGTTCGCTTTGCAAACGAAACCGATGCAAAAAGAAACGAAAACGAAGAGGGCAAAAAGCTCTCGGTTGGCGATTTCATTTCGCAAAACGGCTTTGCAATAAAGCCCTTAAACGGCGCCGCAGAATCCTCTTATAAGGATATAACCTTCAATATCGAGGGTGGAAACTATAAATATTTCAGCGCGGTTGCAGGTATTTCAACCACTGCAAACAGCGGAACAAAGGGTAATGCCGAGCTTATAGTTTTAGCCGACGGTGAGGTTATCTACTCATCGGGAGAGGCAACCTACGGAGAAAAGCTCTACGTCACCGCAGATATTCCGTCAGGGACAAAAACCTTGACTCTTCGCACGGGCAACTATAACGGCAAAAACCAAAACGCCGTTGTAAACTGGTGCGAGCCGATGCTTTCAATTGACAAAGACACCCTCACCCGCGAGGGCGAAAGCCTTTACGAGGGTCTTAAAGAAAACAAAAAGCTTGATATGAAAAATCTTTTCGTTCAGCTTAAAACCACCGAGGCGTGTGCGGGCATTACAGTAAAAACAAGGGACGCAAGCGG
>JAZRNU010000011.1:0-2244 GCA_045648325.1 Eubacteriales bacterium
ATAGGCGGAAAGGTTGATATTGCCGCAGTTCCTGCAAACGTTGCCGCTACCCTTTACAAAAAGACCGAGGGCAAAATAATGCTCATTGCGGTAAACACCTTAAGCGTTATGTACCTGCTTTCAAAGAACGGAGCCATTGACTCGATTGACGATTTGAGCGGTAAAACTATCTATATGGCAGGTCAGGGCGCAACCCCCGAATACGCCATGAGATATATTCTTGAAAAGAATAACATCACCGATTGCAATATCTCGTTCCTTTCGGAGCACGCCGAGGTTGTTACCCAGGCGGTTTCGGGCAATGCCGATATAGTTTTGCTCCCCGAGCCGCAGGTTTCGGTGTTGAAATCCAAAAACGTTGGCTTTGACATCTCTCTTGATATAAACGAGGAATGGAACAATGTAAGCGACGCGGCTCTTTCGATGGGCGCGCTCGTTGTTTCAAAGAGCTTTGCAGAAAGCAATCCCGAGGCTCTTGACCGCTTTTTGAAGCTTTATAAGGAATCGGTTGATTTTGTAAATGCAAACGTCGACGAAGCCGCCGCAATTATTGCCGCAAAGGGAATCGTTCCCTCAGAGGCACTTGCAAAATCGGCAATTCCCAACTGCAACATTGTTTGCATTACCGGCGCCGATATGAAAACGAAGCTTGCCCCCTTCTTCGAGGTTCTTTACGGCTATAATCCGCAAGCAGTAGGAGGAGCACTTCCCGATGACGCATTCTATTACACGGGTAGTTAACAACAGATATTTTAAAATTGCTTTTGCCGCAGTCGCGTGGCTTTTGGTGTGGCAGATTGTATATTTCTCGGTGGGAAGCGATCTTCTGATCGCTTCCCCCGTTACCGTTTTAAAAACGCTTTTCAGCTTTGCAAAAAAAGCGGATTTCTGGCTTTCGGTTGGAATGAGCATTTTGCGAATTGCAATAGGATTTATTTCAGGTACCGTGCTTGGCGTTTTATTTGCCGTTGTTTGCCGCGCCCTTCCCATTGCAAACACCCTATTTTCGCCTGCCTTAAAGGTAGTTCGCGCAACGCCCGTGGTATCGTTTATTATCCTTGCATGGATATGGATCGACCGCGGCTTTATTCCCGTTTTCATAACTCTTCTTATGGTTCTTCCCATTGTGTGGGAGTCGGTTTACACGGGAATTGGCGAAATTCCCGCAAAATTCAAGGAGCTTGCATTTGTTTATAAGCTCCCGTTTTTAAAAAAGCTTTTTAAGATATATATTCCGTCGGTAATGCCGTTTTTCAATTCAGCGGCGGCAACCTCGCTCGGTCTTGCCTGGAAATCGGGCATTGCCGCAGAGGTTATAACCCAGCCCGAGTTTTCAATAGGAAGCGGTCTTTACAACGCGAAAATTTACCTTGAAACGGGCGAAATCTTTGCCTGGACAACCGTTGTTATTTTGCTTTCGGTTTTGCTTGAAAAGCTCTTTGAAGCTTTGATTAAGAAAAGATCGGAGGAAAAGAAAAATGGTTGAAATCAAAAACCTCACCTTTGGCTTTGATAAAACGATTTTCAATAACTTTTCCTACCGTTTTCCCGATAAAGGAATTGTTGCCGTTACGGGAAGCTCCGGCGCGGGAAAAACAACCTTATTAAACGTTATTGCGGGAATCATCAAAACCGACGCCGTTACGAGAGAGGGCACCCTCTCCTTCTTGTTTCAGGATAACAGGCTTTTGCCGTGGCTTACCGTTTTGGAAAATGCAGAGCTTGTTTCAAAAGAGAAAAACGCCGATGAATTTTTGAAAAAGGTTGGTCTTTCGCTCTATCTCAACCATTACCCCGACGCATTAAGCGGCGGAATGCAGCGCAGAGCCTCGTTTGCCGCGGCGCTTTCGGCAAAAGCCGACGTCATACTGCTTGACGAGCCAACGGCAAATCTTGATAAGGAAAACGCCGACATTATAAGAGCGCTTATTAAGGAAGCCTCAAAAAGCTCGCTTGTGATAATTTCCTCGCACGTAGACGAAGACGTTTCCCTTGCAGACGAAGTAATTGAAATATAAAATAATCCACGGTTCATTATGATCCGTGGATTTTATTTTGTTTTTTTCAGCGTCGCTGATATGGTATTGCAACTCGCTTATCTTCCATTTCCGAGCCGCGAAGAAGAATAACCACATAGTCCTCTTTCCATGAAACCGACACAATATTGTGCTCGTCTGCGCCGCCGTCATTACTGATTTCAGTAGTTACGCGGTTAACAACCTTGCCGTTACTGTCTTTGAGTAT
>JAZRNU010000012.1:0-13390 GCA_045648325.1 Eubacteriales bacterium
CCTTTTATATCATCTGTCAGTTTTAATATTTGAATTGCAAATTCTGTTGACATATCAGCAAGTTTATTTTCAGCCATTGAAATCACCTCTTGAATACATTATATCACAGCTCTTGATGCTTTTCAATGAAATCGCGCGAGCGCGATGAAATCCTCACTCCGTTCGGATGAAATCTGCTTCGCAGATGAAATCAAATCCGTCCTTCTCCCGACGAAGTCGGATTTCATCACGGAGTGATTTCATCCCACAAAAGTGGGATTTATCCCGTCCGATAGGACGGATTTAGTTGAAAAGAACCCACATTTGTCTACGACAAGTGTGGGTTCTTTTCGTGGTGCCGCTGATCGGACTTGAACCGATACGGAGTTGCCCCCAAGGGATTTTAAGTCCCTCGTGTCTGCCGATTCCACCACAGCGGCTTATTCTTACCGAAAAATTATAGCATTTTCAAAGCAATTTGTCAACAGTTATATAAATAAAAACACCATTTATCATTGAATAAACGAAAAAAATATGTTACAATATAACAAGGAAAGGGTGTTTTGCAAAATGATAGAAAAATATTCCGAAAAAGATAGAGAAGCCTACGAGGCATTCGTTGCCTCGCACGAAAACGGCTCCTTTCTGCAGTCAAGCTTCTGGCCCTCGGTTAAAAAGGAATGGAAAAACGAAATAATCGTTTCAAAGGACGAAAACGGAAAAATAAACGGCGCAATTTCGCTTCTTATCAGAAAAATGCCCATACCGATTTTCAACGTTACGGTGGCATACGCGCCGCGCGGTCCCGTGTGCGATTACAAAGACCGTAAAACGATGAAGGCGCTTCTTGACGAAGCCAAGGCCGTTTCAAAGGAATACGGCGCCTGCGTTGTAAAATGCGACCCCGATAAAAGCTATGAAAACGCAGAGCTGATTTCCGCCGCAAAAGCGCTCGGACTTAAAATAAAGGTGCACGGTCTTGCCTATGAAAATATGCAGCCTATCTGCAACCACAAAATCCCGCTTAATGAAATTAAATGCGCGGTAATTGATTTTTATAACTCAAAGACCCGAAATAAAATAAAAACGGGCTTAAAGCGCGGTACCGAGATCTTTTACGGCACAAAAGAGGATCTTCCCGCATTTTACGAAATAATCAGGCAGACCGAGGAGAGAAAAAACATCTCCCTTCGCGATATGGAATACTACAACCGAATGTTTGACGTAATTCCCAAGGAAAATATGCTTTTCATTCTTGCAAGGGCAGAGGGCAGCGTAATTGCCGGCGGCATATTTATTCTTTACGGCAAGACGATAACCTACTCCTACAGCGCCATGGCAACCGACGCGGGCCATTATCACGCAATGCATCTTATCCAGCACGAGATCATGCGCTACGGCGTGGAAAACGGCTACGAAATTTACGATATGGGCGGCGTTGACGGAAACGATTTGAAGGAAGGCGTTGCCGTTTTCAAATCCAATTTCGGCGGCGGCGTTGTGAGAAATATCGGCGAGCTCGACACCGTTATAAAGCCCTTTGAATATTTCCTTTTCAACTTCTCTCTCGGCACGGGAAGAAAGATTTTAAAGGCACTTAAAAAGAAAAAGTAATTTTTAATTACCCTGCGCAATATCCTTTACAAGGAGGGATAAGCTTTGCGCGGGGTAACTTTTTTTGTGGCAACAACGCTTTTGTTTTTTTGCGTTTTTTCGGTCCTTTCGGGGGCGGCGGGCAAAAACGCGCCTTCGGTTTCGGCCTATGCGGCGGCGGTAATAGAGGCAGAAAGCGGAAGGGTTTTATATCAGAAAAACGGAAACGAACGGCTTCCAATGGCATCGACCACCAAAATTATGACGGCGGCAACCGTTATAATGCTTGAAAAGGAGCTTGAAAGGAGTATTACCGTTTCAAATGAGGCGGCATCGGTTGAGGGCTCGAGAATGGGGCTTAATGAGGGCGACTCGGTAACGCTGAAGGATCTTCTTTACGGCCTTATGCTTTCAAGCGGCAACGACGCCGCCACCGCCATCTGCGAGGCGTTTTGTAATAATGCGCTTATTGACATTATGAACACCGTTGCAAAGGAACATCTTGAGCTTAAGAACACGAATTTTGCAAACGGTCACGGACTGCCTGCTGAAAATCACTATTCGTCTGCCTGCGATATGGCAACGATAATGCGGTTTGCCTTAAATTTCGAGGCTTTTTGCGAAATTACCGCTTCAAAAACCAAAACGGTAAGGGTGGGCGAAAAAACGGTAACTCTTACAAACCACAACCGACTTCTTACGGAGCTTACGGGGTGCGACGGCGGTAAGACGGGATATACCGAGGCTTCGGGCAGATGTCTTGTGACAACCGCCGAGCGGGAGGGAGTAAGGCTTATCTGCGTTACCATGAAAGCGCCCGACGATTGGGAGGACCACAAAAGGCTTTACGATTGGGCCTTTTCTTATCTTACGGGAGTGACGGCATCGTTTCAAAGGGGCGAAATTGAAATAGCGGTAACGGGCGGCAGAGAGGATTCAGTTGCGGCCTGCTACGACGGGGTAATGCTTCCCACGTTTGAATGGGAAACGGTTGAGGCATCGTTTGATGCGCCAACCTTTCTTTACGCTCCCGTTTATGCGGGTGAGATTGTGGGCAAGGTTGTCTATCGCTCAAACGGCGAGGAGATTGCCAGAATGCCCATTTACGCAAAGCAAACGGTTTTGAAAAGAAACGAAAGCCAAACGCTTTTTGATTTTTTTATGCTTATTCTGATTTAAGGCAAAAATTGTCAAAAAATTGCGCATCATAAAAAGCCGTTAAAACAATTTTTGTTATTTTGCACAAATTTGAATCGCAATTTTGGCGGCAACTGAAAAAAACCTGAAAAATTTTAAAAAACTACTTGAAAAAATTTAAAAAAGGTTTATAATATAAATATAAACTTATTGAAAGGATTTTTTACTATGAAAAAGATTTTAGCAATCGCACTTACCCTTACCCTCGTATTTGCACTTGCAGTATCTTCAAGTGCAGCTCTTCCCACCGGCTGGAAATACGTTAACACCGGCGGCGCAAGTGAAGTAAACGCAGTTGTAAATGCTGACAACTCACTCTCACTTACCTGGGGCAACCCCGATGTTTACTGGGCAAACCTCGCAGTAGGCTATGACGTTTCTGCATTCAACAACAACTACACCGCAACCGTTGACGTTTTCGTTCCCGCAAAAACTGTTGTTAACGGCACCATGATTACCGGTTGCCCCGTTGTAGCAGCTAACGTTGATGACGTTGAAGCTAACAGCTGGCTTAACGGTATGGCAATGAAGCTCGTTAACTACGATGGTCATCCTTCTCTTACTAACGACAACTTTGTAGCATGGGGCAACACCTGGAACGTTATCGAAGGTTATGACAAGCTTACTTCCGTAGCAGCAGCTTGCGCTTCTTATGCTGACCTCAATATCAAGGCTGGCGATTGGAACACCGTTAAGGTTATCGTTGAAGGCGAATACGTTACCTTCTACGTAAACGGCGTTCTTGCTATCGACGGTGTTGATACCGTTGCAGCAGGTAAATACTTCGTTCTTGGTTCTAACGGCGACTGCGGTACCGCAGGTAACCTTCCTTCCTTCAAGAACCTCGTTATCAAATCCAACAACGGTTCTACTGCAGACGTTACTGCATTCACCGTTGACGCAGAGCCCGCAGGTCCCGCAGATATCGAAGTTATCGCTATCGCAGGCGCAATGATCGTTGCTCTTATGGCAGCAGCTTTCGTTGTAAAGGCTCGCAAGGCATAATATAGCTTAGCTTAAAATTAAATCCTCCGCAATATTGCGGAGGATTTTTTATTTGAATTTTATTTTTATCAAACCGTTTTGCCGTCAACAAGAAGCTGCTCAAGCTCCTTTGCGGCAATCGAGAGAACACGCCCGCGCTTTTTTATAAGAAAAATATCTCGCATCGGGTCGGGCTCGGTAAGCTTTATGGGGTGAATATCGCTGTATCCTGCGGGGGAAACCTTTAAAAAGTCCTCGGGAATAAAGCCAACGCCGAGACCGTGGCGCACAAGGGGGATTATCTGGTCAGTGGTTGCCGCCTCAATATCGGGCGAAAACTGAATGCCGTGGTGCATAAAAAGAGGCGCGTAAAAGCGGTAGGTCGAGCTTTTCTTGCCAAGCGACACAAGCGGATAAGACAAAAGCTCCTTGAAGTCAAGCGGCTCCTTTGCCGATATCTCGTCTTTAAGAGCCTCGCCGCAAATGGCAACCTCCTTGTAGCTTTTCAGCTTTTTGAATACTATGTTGCCGCCGTCCTCAATGGGGGAGGTTACTATTGCAAGGTCAATAAGCTCGTTTTCAACCATTGCAACCGCCTCTGCCGTTGAGCTGTTTGAAATTTTAAGCCTTACTCCGGGGTGGCGGGTTTTGTAGCGGCTTAAAATGGGAAGCAAAAAGCAACGAAGCGCAATTTCGGTGGCACCTATTGAAACCATGCCCTTTTTAAGACTGCGGTTTTCAATAAGCTCCTCCTCGGCGGCCTGAAAATGCTCAAAGGCGGCCGAAATATGCTCAAAAAGCTTTTCGCCCTCAGGAGTAAGCGAAACGCCTTTATGCGAGCGGTTAAACAAAACGCAGCCAAGCTCGCTTTCAAGGGTTTTAATTGTTCTTGTCAGGTTTGGCTGGTTGTGGGTAAGAACCTCTGCCGCCTTTGAAAAGCTGCCGTATTTGGCAACAAAATAGAAAATTCTGTAATAATCGTAGCTGATATACATTTCGACACCTCATATCAAAATTATATATGATTGATACAATCTATATATTTTACATATATCGACACAAAGATTATAATATAAATAAAGAAAAAAATCAATAGTTATTTTGCATATTTCGTCCTTTAATTTATATACCTACCCAAAATAAAACCGCAAGCTTTTGGCTTGCGGTTTTATTTTTTAAACTATTGCAATTCTTATTAAATTCGTTGTTCCCGGCTCGCCTACGGTGGTGCCTGCCGTCATAATAACGGTGTCGCCCTTTTGGAGGCCGAAGGTTTCGGTTGCAATCTGCTCGGCAGAGTAGAAAAGAACCTCGGCAGAGGGATATTGCTTGCAAAGAATGGGGGTAACGCCCCACGAAAGCGCAAGCTGATGCCATACCTTTTCCTTAACGGTAAAGCCGATTATATCAACCGGCGGACGGAAACGGGAAACCATTCTTACGGTGGCTCCCGACATTGAGCAAACGGCAATTGCCTTTGCCTTTAAGTCGATAGACATATTGCAAATCGAGTGGGAAATTGCGTCGATATGGTTTTTAATGTGGAAATCGTTATTGAAAAATCTCGCGTTGTAGTCGGTGCTTTTTTCGGTCTGCTCAACAATGCGCGACATTGTTTTAAGGGTCTCAACGGGGTATTTGCCCATTGCGGTTTCGCCCGAAAGCATAACGGCGCTTGTCCCGTCGTAAACGGCGTTTGCAACGTCGGATATCTCGGCTCTCGTGGGACGGGGATTATAGATCATCGATTCAAGCATCTCGGTTGCGGTAATAACGCGCTTGCCGAGAAGTCGGCATTTGGTAATGAGATGCTTCTGAATGGCGGGAACCTCCTCAAAGGGAATTTCAACGCCCATATCTCCGCGGCCTATCATAATACCGTCGCACTCTGCGCAGATTTCTTCAATATTGTCAATGCCCGAGCGGTTTTCGATTTTTGCAATAAGGCTTATGCCTTCTCCGCCGTTTTCGGTAACGAGCTTCTTAACGGCGCGTATATCGTCTGCCGTTGAAACAAAGGAGCAGGCGAAATAATCAACGTCGTTTTCAATGCAAAAGAGAAAATCGGCGCGGTCCTCGGGGCTTATATAGCTTTGCTTCAGCACCTTTCCGGGAAAGCTCATGCTCTTTCTGTTTGAAATAACGCCGCCCGCAACAACCTTGCAGACAACGTCCGCTCCCTTTATCTCGCAAACGTCGAAGATAAGAAGGCCGTTGTTTACAAGAATTCTGTCGCCAACCGAAAGCTCTGCGGCAAGATGCTTGTAGCTTACCGAAACGCGGGTCTTGTCACCGATGATATTTTCGGGAGTAAAGGTAAAGGTGTCGCCGTCGCAGATGGTTTCTCTGCCGTTTTCAAAAAGGCCTATTCTGTATTCGGGTCCTTTGGTGTCGGCCATTATTGCAACGGGAAGCCCGAGCTTTTTACGCACCTTTTTGATTCTGTTTATAACCTCAAGATGGTCCTTGTGGGTGCTGTGGGAAAAGTTGAGTCGTGCAACGTTCATACCCGCAAGCATAAGCTTTTCAAGAGCCTCCTCGCTGTTGCAGGAAGGGCCTATTGTGCAGACTATTTTAGTTTTTCGCATAGAGATCTCTCCTTTTGCCATATATAATGACAGATCGTATTTTAATTATATCATAAAGGAACGGCAAGTGCAATATCTGTTCTAATTAAAAATCCCGTCCGCTTTTACGGACGGAATTTTTGGCACTCCCAGCGAGAATCGAACTCACAACTAACCCTTAGGAGATACCGAGGGAAATAACTCTCAAATCCCTTATAATACCTAAAAATCCCTTACTATCACATGATTTTTAAGGATGAAGCGTTATCTTGTGTTACGCTGTTGCTGCTTATTTTATACTGTTTTTCCTTGTTTGATTAGCAAGCAATTAGCACTAAGCGTGAATTTAGGGTAGTGAAAATTGTCTTACTGTGTACTGCAATATTATCTATAGTTTTATGGTGTTTTATATAATTGCTTACAGATTATTGCGAAGTCCGAATATTTCTGCTATAATATATCCAATGAATTATAAACGGAGATATTAACATGAAATTGACTAAGGCGGAAGCTATAAATCTTATTATAGGTTTTTATGTAACACCTACTGGATATTGGGTAGATGCGAAAAACGATGACACCCCAGAACTTGCTCGTTTTGTTGCAGCAGGATATACTTGTTTAGATGAAGAAGATGATCGCAAAATCATTCCAAATGAACAGGGAAAAGAAATTCTCTTTATGCACTTTAGCGAAATCTCAAGAGAATTTATTTCATTTATGATTAAAAAAGGAATGGAATGTCCTGCGAAGGAAGTTGAAGAATGGTTTGTTAAAAAATACGACTTGGTTAATGTTGATGTTGCTGAAGATATTTCATTTCTTATTGCAAGGAAATTAAAAAAATTTGGATATGAAGCTTTAATCCCTTGTCCCAAAAGAAAAGAAGATAAGTTTGTGATTGAAAAACATAACATAATCAGCAATAGTTAAAAGAGGTTTTTTATGAATAAAAACAGTTCAAAACTAAAGAGTGTAGCGAGAATTTTATTTTGGGCAGTAACAGTTTTGTCTATCGTTTTAGCATTAGTATTGGGCGTATATAAATCGTTTAATGCTTACATTGGAGAGTATAGATATCATATTTATCCGGGTCTGTTTTTTGGCTTTTTAATTGGTGGTCCGGTGGTTGCATATGTAATAAGTTTGCTTTTGTCAGGGTTTGCTGATAAAATTGACTTGCTTCAAAACAACAATGAAAAACAAACTGAAATTATAAAAAAAATGAACGAAGACTCGATTGCGGCAGCTACAAAAACTACTCCTAAATCTGTTTTGAAAGATATTGAATCGGAATTACCTAAAATTTGAGGTGGAAAAATAATGAGTGAAAGATTTGAACAGCTTTATAAATTAGAGGAAAATTTATATTGCGATGGTGCGCCAATTGTTATTTCGTTTGGACAACTTTTAAAGGATACAACTACTGATAATATCGTTGCACAATTAAAGTTACATAGCATTTCTAATAAGATCATTATTGCGGCCAAAGTTTCAGTATGTGCATTTGATGTTTTTTCAAAAGAAGTACAAGGTGTCGCCGATTATCAATATTTAGATTTAAAAATAACAACAGGTCAATATTTTGGCGCTGATAAAGCAATACTTATGCCGGATATTAAAACTCGACGTTTTGATATCAATGGGATATCTATTGTGTTTAGTGATCATACAATTTGGGAGTGGAATAATGAAACAAAATTGAAGTCAATTCCTAAACCAAATCGTATAGAAAATCAGTTAAATAACGCTGAATTATTAAATCAGTACAGAATTATGACAACTGAACAAGCTGTGTGTACTCCAGAGGTGTATGAGAATCTGTGGATATGCACTTGCGGAGAAATTAACAATGATTCTATCTGTACGAACTGCAAATGTAGTAAAAATAAAGTTTTTGAATATTTTAATGTTGAAAATTTAAGTTTATATTTAGAAGAGCGTCTTTTAAAAGAACAACAAGAGCGTAAAGAGCGTGAAAACCTTGCAAAAATGCAAAGAGAAGCGGAAGAAAAAGCTAAGCAAGAGAGTATTGCCAAAAATAAAAAATGTATAAAATTTATTTTAATTATAACCGCAGTAGTGGTTGTTATTTCAATTGTTTTATCGCATTTAATATCGCATATCAAATATAATAATGCTATTACCGAAATAGAACATCATATAAGTGATAGCCATTTTGAATATGCGTTTGACTTAGTAATTGATGCTAAGATAAAAGAGCCAAAGAGAAAAGAGTATTTAGATGTTGTTGTTCCGAAGATGAAAGAAAACTTCAGTCAATCAAAAGCCGAGAATGTTGTGTTAGTTTGTGATGATTTTTCGATTATAAAAGATGGACGAACATTGTATATCCAAAGAGGGCAAGATAAGGAAAAGATTTATGAATTACCGACAGATACTGTGAAATACGGGGATAAGTTTGGCAGTTATGGTTGGGAAAGCGGTAGTAGATATGAATTAGAAGAGACATATATGTATGCTGGTGGATATGTTTTGTTTGCCAAACATAGTTCTACTATCCTTCCTCACGATTCGAAATGGAAGTATCATTTCGAAATGGATACAACAATAATAGCATATGATATCAACAGAAAAGTTTGTAAAACAATATTGATCGCTGCAAACGATCCAGGTATGGCACATTTCGTTAAATTGATCGATGGCAGAGTGATTTTGAATGTAAGTGGAGCTATTTTCAATCCGTATACCGGTGATGTTCAAGAAGAATCTAATCTCATATCAAAAAAAGATGAAGACGATTATATTTACCCATATGAATATGTTTATGGATTGGATTATATATATAAAGTAGAACAATAATATAAAAAAGATGGATAGAACATACGCCTGTGCAAATTAGCAGAATTTTACTAAAAATTTGATTAGCAGGCGATTAGCAAAACGGCAATTTTCTGCTAATCGCAATTAGCAAGAATCATTGCGTGTTGCGATAAAAGTCCGACTTCGTTTTCTGCCCCAAAATAATAAAACTTACTCAAGAAATGAGTGAGCAAAGAAAAGCAAAAGTGCCGAGAAACCTTGATTTCTCGGCACTTTCTGGCACTCCCAGCGAGAATCGAACTCACAACTAACCCTTAGGAGGGGTTTATTATATCCATTTAACTATGGGAGCGGGTTTACGGCTAATATTTTACCACAAAAAAGCCGTCTTTGCAACATCTTTGCCGCAAATAAAATTATACTCCCGGTATAACCGACCTGCCATTTTGCACAAAACAAAAAAAGAAGTGCGTTAAAGTCTTTTTTTAGGGTTGACAATGCCCATTCCCAAATATATAATTAAAGAAACGGAAAAACAGGAGTGAATGTTATGGAGGCTTACAAAAATTACAGACCTGCAACGATGTGGTTCTGGAATCACGAAATCACCAAAGAGGGCATTTCACGGCAGATTGAAGCAATGAAAGGTCAGGGGATACACGAGTTTTTTATCCACGCTCTTTGGGGGCTTACCACCGAATATTTTTCAGATGAATATATGGAGCTTATCCGCTTTGCCGTTTCAGAGGCAAAGAAAAGAGATATGCGCTTTTGGATATACGACGAGTATTCTTACCCCTCGGGTCAGAATAACGGAAGATTTCAGCTTTTGCCAAATAACGTGGGACGTGCCAAAAACGTAGTGCGTCACGAGGCAAAAAGCGAAAACGGCGTTTGCAAAATTGCAAAAAATGGCAAGCTTCTTTATGCAGAGGAGGCAAGCGGCAAGCGCGGCGCACTGCAGGCAACCGAAGAGGAGGGCTTTTACCTTGTAAAAAGCGATAAAGACGCCGTCTTTTACACCGAGGAGCTTGTAATGGGGCTTACTGCCGCATCGGTTTATGCAAAGCACAGTAAAAACCTTCCGGGACACGCCGACCTTTACAACAAAATTACTGCCGATGATTATCTCGATTACACCTACGGCGGCTACGAAAAGGCGCTTGGTGATGAGATGGGCAAGACGGTAATAGGAAGCTTTACCGACGAGGATTACGCCACCGGCGTTTTCGAGGTAGGGCTCGGACGTCTTTCCTACACCCCCGATATGATTCCGGTCTTTGAAGAAAAAACGGGCAAAAGCTTTACGGGCTCACTTCATTACCTCTTTGAAAAGAGCGAAAGTGAGGAAAGCTACGCCGTTAAAAATGCCTATTGGGAAACGCTCCAGGAGCTTTATATGAAAAACTTTCTTCTGCCGCTTGCAAAGCGCTGTGAGGATAACGGCATCTGCCTTACGGGTCACCTGAACGGCGACGGCTTTATGACCTGGGGCATTGTAACTCACGCCGACTTTTTTGACGGTATGAAGCATTTCGGCGCTCCCGGCTTTGACTGGGTAATGCCAAACCGCTCGATAGATATGGAGCGCGGTGACAAAATTACAATAGGAATTACCTGCCGCTCGGTAAGCAAGCTCTTTAATAAGGAGCGCGTTATCTGCGAAACCTATTCGGGCGCGGGGCACGATTATCCCTTTGATGAAAAGAACAGAACGGCGTGCTACGCCTTTGTGCTCGGCTGCAATCTTTTGCAGTATATGGGCGGCTACTACTCGATTGACGGCGGCAGAAAGTATCTCCCTTACGGACTTCCGCCCTCGCATCACTACAATAACCCCGATTTCAAATATTTTAAAACCTTCGGCGATATGGCAGAGGTTGCCTGCCGTCTTTCGGCAGAAACGAAAACCGCAACGGGAGCTCTTATGATTACTCCCCGCGCAGAGTGTATTGCCTCGCTTGACCTTTTAAACAGCAATTTCGGCTTGGATTTCTGCACCGAAAAAAGCACAATAGCCCACACCGAAAGACTTTTTGAAAACGTTGCCGAGGCATTTTTGAGAAACGGCGAGCCTCTTGACGTTTTAACCGAAAGTCACGCCGCAGAGGTAACGGTAACAAACGGCAAGGCAACCTTTAACGGCTTTGAGTTTGACAGAATAATCTTCCCCGCAATGAGCGTTACCACGGCGGAAACAAAAAAGCTTTTAAAGCGGCTTAAGGGAAGCAAAACCGAGGTTATTTTCCTTCGCGATATTCCTCTTATCACCGCCGAAACGGGCAAAAAAGAGGAGTGCGATTACCTCTTTGAAAAGACCGAAATTTACGGCGATTTTACCGTAAAAAGCGGCGAAAACGCGGCGTTTGTTGAGTGGAAAAACAGAGAGGAAATACCCGATTGCGAGAAAATAAGAGGGCTTTTTGCGCGTCATCATGCATTTTCGCCCGCCCTTGGCTTTGAATACAAGGGAAAGGGCAGATGCTATATTATCGAGCGCGAAAACGAAGAAAAGCGCGTATGGTTTATATTCAACCCCGATAAGGACGAAAAGGCTGTGGAATTCAAGGCACTCCCCGAAAACGTTGCCTTTTACAGTCAGCTCGGAGTGCGTCTGCCCGTTTGCGAAAAAAGAACGCTTAAGGGCTACGAATTTTTAATTGCCGTTTCGAAAAAAGACGGCACCGAGGAAACAAAGGAAATTTACCGCGCCATTGACTCCTACAATGAAGAAAAGCTTGATTTTTGCATTGAAAGAAACGGAAAAAACCTCTGGCGCGCAAAAAAGGTAATGCTTGAAATCGGCGGAGAAAAATGCGAAACCGATTTTCAGAAAATGCTTATGGATAAGCTCGGAGAGGAATATAAAATATCCTTTACCTTCGATTACGATTACGACGGAGCCGTATATCTCGGTGGCGAATACGAGGAGGTAACCAAAATAACGCTAAACGGCACTGAAATTACCCCCGTGCACAACAGCGAGGGCTGGGGCTCCTTTGACTTTAAAAACGAGGTCACCCATCTTTTGAAAAAGGGCGAAAACACGGTTGCGGTAAGCTGCAGAGTACCTTACTGGCTTGCGCCCCATATGCTCCCGTTTTTCTACCTTGAGGGCGGCTTTTACGCCACCGAATCGGGCATTTATAAAAAGGAAATAACCGAAAGCTTTGACCTTACCCAAAACGGTATGAGATTTTTTGCGGGTGACGCGGTATTTACCTCTTCCTTTGAAGGCAAATCGGGGGTACGCACCGAGCTTTTGGTAAAAACCGAAAACCCCTTTGAGCTTTTTGTAAACGGCAAAAAGCTCTGTGACGTTATCCTTCACGGTGAAGCAACCGAGATAACCAAGCTTGTAAAGGACGGCAAAAACGAAATAAAAATCGTGCTTACCTCGGGCTATGCAAACCTTTTCGGTGAGTATATAACCGATGAAAAGGGCGAAAGAAGACGCGAGCTTGCGGCAGATTTCAACCACGTCGGCTCTCCCGTGCCCTTTGGTATAAAAGAAATAATTGGAAGAAGCGAAAGATAAATGAGAAAAGAAAGAAAAGAAAAAATCATAAATATTCTGGTAAACTCGGTGGGTGTTGTATTATTTCTTATAATATCCGCCGTGGTAACGGTGGCGCTTTGGCCCTACGTTTCGGAGTTTTTAAGTAGCCCCGAAAAGCTTCAGAGCTTCGTTTCGGAAAACGGCGTTTTCGCCGTACCGCTTTACCTTCTTTTGCAGGTGCTTCAGGTGGTTGTGGCGCTTATTCCCGGCGAGGCGCTCGAAATAGGCGCAGGAGCGGCTTTTGGCTGGTTCTGGGGCCTTATTTTGGCAGAAATCGGCGTGTCGCTCGGAACGATTGTGATATTTCTTGTTTCAAGAAAGCTCGGACGACGCTTTGTCGATGCCCTTGTTGGCGAAAAAAAGCTTAAAATATTTGATAAATTAAACGGTCACCCGCGGCGTGACAGCGTTATTTTTCTCGTTTTTCTCATTCCGGGGCTGCCAAAGGACCTGCTCACCTACGCCGCCGCATTTTTCGATATTTCAATGTGGAAATTTATTGTAATGACGGCGATTGCGCGAATTCCCTCGATAATAACATCAACCCTTGCGGCAGATATGATAGTTGAGGGGAATTACCTCACGGCGGCGCTGATATTTCTTGCAACGGGAGCGGCGGCGGTAATCTGCTTTTTGCTTTCGGAAAAGATAATGGCAAAAATCGGAGTAAATAAGAGCGAAGAGTGAAAATTAAAAAGATAAAAAGTAAAAAATCCGTTCTCGTAAG
>JAZRNU010000013.1:0-18881 GCA_045648325.1 Eubacteriales bacterium
AACGTAATCTGTTTCCGCGCTTACCGTGAAAATGCCCATTGGCAAGATCGTTGCAACAAGTGCGACGCTCAAAATAAGTGAAACGAGCCGTTTAACAGTTTTGACTTTTTCCATGATGAATACCTCCTGAAAAATTGCGGAAAATAAAAATGCGGCTATCGGATAAGCCGCAAAAGCGCAAAGCTCCGATAGTCGCCAAGCTATGCAGACACGAAGAATTTTTTGCATCTTACATGCCTAGCAATTATATGTTATCACAAATTAAATATAATTTCAACAGTTATTTGACAAATACAAATAAATATATTTTTCTTCTATTTTATGCTTGACAATACGGTTAAATCGTATTATAATGTATCTGTTAAAAGCGTATGAGCGAAAACAAGTAGCCGCTTGGAGTTTTTAAGAGAGCCGTCGGTTGGTGCGAGCACGGTAAACGAAAATCGGACGAATACCTTTCGCCAGCTGCTTTTCCGAAAGGCTTCAAGTAGGAAAAGACGGGTCCTTGCCCGTTACAGCATGTCGCCGCAGATCTTGGCGGACAGTCTGCGGAGAGTGAGGTCATATTCGCAAGGATATGATAAATTGAGGTGGTAACACGTTTGACGACGTCCTCTGTATTTTAAATACGGGGACGTTTTTTTGTTCCCCGAAAGCGCCCCCTTCGCCAAAGGGGCAGTTTTTGGAAAGGATTGATTGAAATGGCGATCAAAATTATTATTCTCATTATTTTCACCGCTATTACGGTAGCTATTGGCTTCTTTTGCAGCAAAAGCTCAAAGGGTCTTGGCGATTTCGTATTGGGCGGTCGTAAAATAGGCCCGTGGCTCACTGCCTTTTCCTACGGCACGAGCTATTTCTCGGCAGTAGTTTTTATAGGCTACGCAGGTCAGTTTGGCTGGGATTTCGGTATTTCGGCTGTCTGGATCGGCCTTGGAAACGCATTTATCGGCTCGCTTCTCGCATGGGTAGTGCTTGGCAGACGCACCCGCGTTATGACAAAGCATCTTGATGCGGCAACCATGCCCGATTTCTTTGCAAAGCGCTTTGACAGCAATGCTCTTAAAATCGCTTCGGCCGTTATTATCTTCGTTTTTCTCGTTCCCTACTCCGCTTCGGTTTACAAGGGACTTGGCGGCATCTTCTCAATGGCCTTTGGCATTGATTACACATGGTGTCTTATCGGTATGGCTGTTCTCACCGGCGTTTACGTTGTTGTGGGCGGCTACCTTGCAACCGCAGTCAACTCGCTTTTCCAGGGCATCGTCATGCTTGTTGGCATAGTTGCGGTTCTCATTTGCGTTTTCAATTCAAACGGCGGATTTATGGAAACGCTTAATCTTCTTTCGCAGAAGACAAGCGAATCCGCACCCGAATTAAACGGCGCCTTCGTTTCGCTTTTCGGTCCCAAGCCGCTTTCGTTACTTAGCGTTGTAATTCTCACAAGCCTTGGCACCTGGGGACTTCCTCAGATGGTTCACAAATTCTACACCATCAAAAACGAAAAGGCAATTACCACAGGCGCGGTTATTTCAACCGTTTTTGCCGTTATCGTTGCGGGTGGTTCTTACTTCCTCGGCGGTCTTGGCAGGCTTTTCTACAACGAGGAAACCGTCATTTACGACAACATCGTTCCCACGATGCTTCAGGAGACGTTGCCCGACGTTCTTATCGGCATTGTTCTCATACTTTTGCTTTCGGCATCGATGTCAACTCTTTCTTCGTTGGTGCTCACCTCAAGCTCAACCGTAACGCTTGACTTCTTAAAGCCTATTTTCAAAAACGTTAAGCTCTTTTCCGAAACGAAAAAGCAGATGTCGTTTATAAGAGTTCTTTGCGTATTGTTCGTGCTTCTTTCACTTGCAATTGCACTTTTCCCCAATGCTCTTATCACCTCGCTTATGAGTCTTTCGTGGGGCACGATGGCAGGCTGCTTCCTCGGTCCCTTCCTCTTTGGACTTTACTGGAAAAAGACCACAAAGCTCTCGGTATGGGTTTCCGTTTCGGCAGGCGTTTTAATAAACGTGGTAAACCTTTTCTTCCCCTTTACCACTCCCACCGCCGCCGGTGCAATATCGATGGTTGCTTCGCTCGCTATAATTCCTCTTGTAAGCCTTATTACTCCCAAAATGGCAGAGGATAAGCTTGAAGAGATTTTTGCCTGCTACAAAAAGGCAACCGTTACAAGCTCCGCAAAGGCACTTCCCGAGGAAAACAACTGAATTTAAAAAGGGTTGGAAATCTTCCAACCCTTTTATTTTTTATACCGCGTCGCTCCACGCTTTTGCAAAGCTCTCAACCGCTGCCTTGTGAAGATAATAGGTCTGCCGCTCGGAATAGTTTATCTCCATTGAAATTGCTACCCACGATTTTTGCGACAGGTAGCGAAGCCTTAAAAGCTTTTCGTAAATCGGCAAAAGGCTTTTAAATACAGCCTCTGCCCTTTCCCGCTCTGCAATGTCGTTTTCCATGCCCTCGGTGAGATTTTTTATTATGCCGCCGTAGCGCGACGAAATTACTTTAAGCGACGAAACGGCCGCGTCTATCTCTCCGTTGTGCCTGTTTGCTTTTGCGATTTCGTCCATTTTAATTCCTTCAAGAAAATCACGGCTTTTTACTATTCTGTTAATTTCAAGGCTCTTTGCCTCGATCCTTGCGGAAATTCCTTTGAGCTTCTTTAAAAAACAAATTGCTTCCTCGTTGTTCATTTTTTCCTCCCATAAATTTCAACCGATCAGCATATTTTCAACCCGTGTCGGGACTTTTTTTGCTGAGAGGTAGCAAAAAATCACAAGTTGGAATATTACGGTTTTCTTTTTTGTGGCTATATTATAACCGAACATTTGTACTATTTTTAGGACAGCACTTTTGTATTTTAAAAGAAATTTACTGCAGTTTTCTGCAATATTAAAGTGATAGATTATTGACAATATTTTACAAAAGGATTATAATTAAACTACAAAATTTAAAAAGGAGTTTTTTGAAATGTTTTTAAAAGCTTACAAGCGCGCACTTTCAGTCCTTGTAAAGAAGCCCTTTTTGCTCTGGGGTCTTACCCTTTTGGCACAGGTAGTTCTTTACATCGCAGGCATCATCACCCTTCCCATCGTTGCACTCTCGTTGGTTGCAACCTATCTTGTTCAGGCAGGCATCACCACCCTTTACCTCGACGGTCTTAAGGGCAAGGAAGTAAATTCCGATCAGCTCTTTGCCGCATTCAACAAAAAAGGCTTCCGTGTAGCCGGCGCCTTTGCATGGCGTGACCTTTGGCTCGTCATCTGGGCTCTTATCCCCATCGTTGGCCCCATCTTTGCGATAATCAAGAGCTATGAATACCGCTTTGTTCCCTATATCATAATGACCAAGCCCGAGGTTTCCGCAACCCAGGCTCTCCGTCTTTCCAAGGAAATGACCAAGGGTAAGAAGGGTCAGATGTTCCTTGCAGACCTCGTTTTCTTGGGCGGTATCACCGTTGTAAACCTCGTTCTCGTTATTTTCGAGCTTATTCCCATTATCGGTCTTCTTTTCTTGCTCGTTCACTTAGTATTTACTATCGCCGTAGCGCTCTTCTCCAACATCTTCGTTGGTCTTTACTCCGCTGCATTCTATCTTCCTGAGGAAGAAGAAAAGGCCGAATAAGCTAATTAAAAATTTAACAGCCTGCCGTATTTGGCAGGCTGTTTTTTTAAGCTATTTTAATCTATAAAAAATCCTCCCGAAAAGCTCGGGAGGATTTAATTTTATTTTCCTTAAATTACATTGTAACAAGGAAGAATCTGAGTGTGAAGAGTACTGCGATAGCTGCAACTACTATATCCTTCTTGGTGAACTTGCCGGTTACAAGTCTGATAACGGTGTATGCGATTGCGCCTACTGCGATGCCGTTGGAGATGGAGTAGGTAAGGGGCATCATGATAAGAGCAAGGAATGCGGGGATTGCGTTTGCCGCATCGGTCATATCAACCTTGGTGAAGTTCTTGAGCATCAGAACGCCAACGTAAACGAGTACGGGAGCGGTTGCGCAAGAGGGAATGATTGCTGCAAGAGGAGTGAGGAAGAGGCAAGCAAAGAAGCAGATAGCGGTTATGATAGATGCAAGACCGGTTCTGCCGCCTGCTGCAACGCCTGCTGCCGACTCAACGAAGGTGGTGCAGGTGGAGGTTCCGAGAACGCCGCCTGCTACGGTTGCAATAGAGTCTGCGTGCATAGACTTGTCGATATCAACAGGGTCGCCGTTTTCGTCAAGCATATCTGCCTGAGAAGCGGTGCCGTAGAGGGTGCCGATGGTGTCGAACATATCGACGAGGCAGAAGGTGATTACCAAAACGATTGCGTTGATAATTGCATTTGCGCCGCCCTCAAATATGGTGTAGCCCTTGAATGCTCCGATAAGACCGATCTCGCCGAAATCCTTGAAGGACTGGCCGATCTTGCCAAGGTCGAAGCCGGGAAGGGTCCAGGTAGAGAGGTAGTAAAGAACGGTAATTCCGAGGATCGAGATGATGGTTGCGCCCTTAATCTTCTTGTGCTCGAGAATGCCGATAAGGAAAAGACCGAAGAGAGCGAGAACAACGGGAGCGATTGCTTTCCAAGCTTCAAAGAAGGTCTTGCCTGCAACTGCGCCGTGGAAATCGAAGAGTGCAACGAAGGTGTACTGATTTGCGGTAACAATGCCTGCGTTCTTAAAGCCGATGAAGGCAATGAAGAGGCCGATACCTGCGGGAATAGCTTTCTTAAGACAATCGGGGAGAGCTTTTGCGATATACTTTCTCGCGCCGGTCATTGAGAGTATCATAAATACTACGCCGGAGAGAAGAATAATGAAAAGGCCTTCCTGATAGCCCTTTATCGTGCTTTCGCCGCTTAAGATCGCGGGCAAAATAAACGATACGAAGAAGAAGGAGTTAAGACCCATTCCGCATGCCTGTGCAAAGGGAAGCTTTGCATAGAGAGCATAGAGCAGTGTTCCGATAACTGCTACGAGAATAGAAGCAACGTAAACTGCGTTCCAAATGGTGTCGAGCTCGCCGCCATAGTTAAATCCGACAACCTGATCGGGGTTGGTTACCACGATATACGCCATAGCGAAGAAGGTGGTAAGACCGGCAATGATCTCGGTTTTAACGTTTGATCCGCGTTCGCTGATCTTGAAAAAGCTGTCAAGCTTATTCGGAGTGTTTGCCATGTTTTTTTACCTCTTTTTCTTTTAAATTTTTCGCACTGTTCTCTTCAAACAATACTATTACTATTATAATAAAAACCTCACGGCAAATCAATAGTTTTTTAACAATTTGTTTATATTTTAATAAAAAAAGTCTGCATTTTTGCAGACCTTTTTCATTATTCAGTACAAAATATTTATATATTTGTGCCAGAAGCGCTTAATACTGTATTTTTCGGCTTTTGCAAGTTTCTTTTCAGCCTTTTCTCTTGCGGATTTTACCGTGTAAAGCTCGGCATCGGTTACCTCTTTATTTCCAAACCTTGCTTTTCTTGCGGCAAGAAGGCAGCCTTCGTCGGGTACGGCATTTTGCTTTTCCAAAGCTTTTACAAGATATTTCCAATGCAAAAGCAACGCCTTGTTTTTACCGCTCTTTCTTATTTTGTGCGCTCTGCAAGCCAACACGGCGTATCTTCTTGCAATTACGGAAACAATTACGGCGGCTATTATTAAAAACGGCTTTATCAAATGTGCTATGGGAAGGTTTGTTGTAGTTTCGTTTTCGTTTGTAACCTCTGTTTCAACCGAGGTGTCAAGCCCCGATGAGTCTTCGTCGCTTGTGGTTACGTCGCTGCTTGTTTTTGAGTCAGATGATTCCTGATCTGAGCTTTCCTGCGACGACTGGTTGGTCTGCGAGCTTCCGCTGTTTTGCGAGGATTCGCTTGAATTGTCGGAGGAAGAGGTATCGGAGGAGCTATCGTCAGACTCTTCGTCAAACATTCCGGGAGTGGGCTCAAGAACGAACCAGCCCGTTCCTTCCACATAATATTCCACCCACGCGTGGGCATCTCTGTCGGTAACGACGTTTACGGTGTTTTCTTCCCAATCGCTGCTTGCATAGCCCGTTACGTATCTTGCGGGAATACCGCAGGCGCGAAGCAGCATAACGGTTGCGGTTGCAAAATGAACGCAATATCCGCGCTTGCTTTCGGTAAGAAAGTATTTTACAAAATTTGTTTTATCGGCAGACGAGCTATCGTCTTTCATTGATTTCGCATTTATATCGTAAACGGCACTGTTTTTAACAAAATTTGCGATATAGCTTGCAGGCTTGCCTATAAGGTCGTTTTCCACAATATATTTCTCATACCACGCCCTTGATTTATCAATTTGTAAATAATCACGTTTTACGTAATAATCGTAATTTTCCGTTGTTTTTAAATGGCTTTCTCCCAAAATGACCCTGTATTCGGTAAGCTTTTTTGCATTATGCACATAAGAATCTCCTACCATTGTACTTCCCGCGGGAAGCTTTGAGGTGTAATATGAAGTAAATATCTGAGTATGTGGCACTACGGTTTTTATATCCAGGGAATCCTTCATATCTGCCGATTCGATATAATAATCATAAAAGCTAACGATTCCGTTCCAACCGAGCGAGGTGAACTCTCCGTAGGTAACTCCTTTTAAATAGGTGATTTTTTTAGAGGACTTGAATTCAAGCACCTTTTTGCCCGTGACGTTGCGCTGTCCCACGTTATATAAATCCACGGTTTGGCAGTTTTCATACAGTTCAAAACTATCGGGTTGTGAATTGGGATCCTCCGTTTTTCCTGTGTCGAACTCAAAGCTTTTTCGTATTTCCTCGATCCACGCGGGGCGGATATATCCCACGGGGGAGCAAATCAGAACAAGCAAAGCCATAACGGTAGCAATAGGCAAAAATATCTTTGTAAGCTTAAAAAACGCCGAAAAAGGATCTGTCCTTCTCGTGCCGTTTGTAAAAACAAGCATTACGATTGCCGCTGTAATGAGAATAAGAAATACTGCGGGTGAAGCATTTACATAAAGCAATGAATAGCAGATAAACGGAATATTTATTGCAATAATTATCCATACGCCTTTTTTAAAGCCCTGCAGCAAACCGCTGAAATATGCAACCGTTCCCGCCATAAACAGTACGAAGGTAACGTGGATCGTTTGGTTGTACTGATGTCCCAATATTTCTGTTCCGTAAAGATAGTTTAAATTGTAGGTGACATGATAAAGCATTTTATCAAAGCCCAAGGTAATGTCTTTTAAAAAGTAGAGAAAAAGCACTACCCCAACAAAAAGTGCCGCCAATATTGCTATTTTACGTCCTTTTTTCAGCAAAGCGGTAACTACACCCGCTAACGAACACGAAAGCACCGTAAGAATAAGCGGTGTGAAATCAACCGATACCGTCATATTCAGTAAGCACAACACCGAGCCCAAAACGAGCATAACGGAAACGGCAGTTGCCGTAACTGCATTCAAAGCCGTTATCAAAAACCTTTTCATAGCTTTTTCACCGCCTTTTTGGGTGAAATCCGATAATGCCAATTCGTGCCCGCAACGTAAGCTGCTTTAAAATCGTCACGGCAATCATTTCGGGGCGTTTTCATAGCTGTATAAAGCGCCTTTTGAAGCGATTCATTATCGCAAACGCAAATTCCTTCGGATTTGCCCTTATTTGCCAAATGCAGCTCGAAATCGTTTCCGCTTTCAAAAAGCTCGTCGGCTATCCAAACAAGCTGACCGAAGACAGACTCCGTTTCCGCCTTCGTTCCGTTTAAATCCAAAGAGATTATATTCTTTCGCTTTTGGGGCTCTAATCCCTCTTTTACCATTATTTTATCTGTCTTTGCGGAAATTTTCCAATGAATTTGGTTAAGTCCGTCGCCCGCGCGGTAATCTCTTATATCGTATTCGTCGGCAGGACCGCGAACCGCTTTTTTCGAAACGGCATTCAGAATACGAAAATCGGGTATAACGTCAGGCACCGTTTTTTCGGGCAATATCAGAATTTCCTTTACCGTTTGACCTTTTATTTTAAATTTGAAAAGTCCGAGAAAATCGTAAACCGCGGTACCGCTGAAATCAACTGTTGTCAGCCCTGCAAATGAGGTGTCAACGTCAAACACTGTTTCACCCGAAAAGTCGCTCTCGCGTTTTTCATTATTTTCCTCGCCGTATGGCAAAAGGGTTGTTTTAAGCTTGATTTTATAGATTGAAAAGAACCATCCGCAGGTGGTTTTGACCTTTACCGAAATCTTATCTCCTTTTTTGGCGGTTTTCGGAGCGTTTATTTCCATTTTAAAGCTTTTAGCAGACACCGCTCCAAAAAGGAAGGACAAAACCGGCAGACACAAAAGGAGCAATAAAACAAACTCCGAGTACCAGCCGTAATAAAATATATAAAAAACTATTATCGCCGCGACTAAAAGTGCGTAAATAATTCTGTTTTTTACCATTGCTTCATCAACTCAATTTCGGCGAAGGAATACTGTCTGCTATCTTTTCAAGAATCTTTGTTTTTAAGACACCGTTTGCCTCGGCTTCGGGTGCAAGCAAAATTCTGTGAGCAATCGTTTTTACAAAGGTTTTTCTGATATCCTCGGGAATAACAAAATCCCTGTTATCAAGAAAAGCAGTTGCTTTTGCCATTGCAATCAAAGCAAGGCTTCCTCTCGGACTTGCTCCGCGCAATATTTCTTTATTTTCTCTCGTTGCGTTTATAAGCTTTACCGCATAATCAACAAGCTCGGGCTTTATGTATACTTCCTCTGTTTGCTTCTGAAGCACCTTTATTTCTTCTTCATTTGCAACCTTTTGCACCGTTTCTATGGGATTTACGCCCTGACGGCTTAAAATTATTTCACGCTCAGCCTCTGCGCTCGGGTATCCTATGGAAAGGCAAACCGTAAAGCGGTCCATCTGGCTGTCGGGCAAAAGCTGGGTACCCGCCGCGCCAACGGGGTTTTGGGTTGCAATTACCGTAAACGGCTCCGAAATCAGATAGCTTTTTCCGTCAACCGTTACCTGCTTTTCCTCCATTGCCTCAAGAAGTGCCGACTGGGTGCGTGAGGTTGCTCTGTTTATCTCGTCGGCAAGAAAAAGATTGGTTATAACGGCGCCCTTAACGTAGTCTGCCGAATTCTTTTCTTTATTATATACCGAATATCCCACTATATCGGAGGGCAATACGTCGGGAGTGAACTGAACTCTGTTATAAGAAAGCCCCATTGCTTTTGCAAAGGCAACTGCCATGGTGGTTTTTCCCACTCCGGGTATATCCTCAAGCAAAATATGACCTTTTGCAAGAATTGCGGACAATATGTCGGTTATTACCTCGTCTTTGCCGATTACCGCTTTTTTTACCTCGTTTATTATCTTGTTTGCAGTCATTTTTCTCCCTCTCTTACTTAAGATAGTTATTTATATTCTGCTGATGCTCCTTATAGGTTTTTGCAAAATAGGTTTTTCCGTTTGCGCCTATAAAATAATAATAGTCGTGCTCTGCGGGCTCGAGGGTTGCCGTTATTGCCTCAATTCGCATATTTGAAATAGGTCCTTTGGGAAGTCCCTCATAAACGTAGGTGTTATAGGGGCTGTCGATTTTTGTATCTGCCGTGGTAAGCGGACGCGTTTTATCGCCGCGAACGTAGTAGACGGTTACGCAGGACTCAAGCTTCATTCCTATTTTGAGTCTGTTTACGAAAACTCCCGCAACGTCCTTTAGCTCCGATACGTTGGTGGTTTCGCACTGCACAACCGAGGCAAGGGTTATTATCTCGTCAAGGGTAAGCTCGCTTTTTGCTGCAAGCTCATAAATTCCCGCCGACGTAAGCTTTGAGTGGAAGTTATCGAGGAATTTTTGCATAATTCCCTCTGCTGACTCCGAAACGAAAAGCTCGTAGGTATCGGGATAGAGATATCCCTCGTAGTAATATTCTCTTTTGGGAAGATTTTCAAGAAAATCGTAGTTATCCTTTATTGAGTCAAGCGCCGCAAGGAGCTCTGTCTCGGTGTAGCCCGTCTGCTTTGAAACCGACTCTAAAATTTCCTTTTGAGTAAGTCCCTCGATAACGGTTATGCGGTAAACGTCCTGAAGCGGTTTTCCTGTTAATACCGAAATGATTTCGCCGTAGCTCATTGAGGGTGAAAGCTCGAATTTGCCTGCCTTTAAGGTGTTTGCAGGAGCGTTTAGCTTTAAATAGATCTTAAAGCAAAGCTCGGAGGCTATAAATCCCTCGCTTGAAAGCTTTTTTGCCACAGTGCTAAAGCTTGCGCCATCGGGCACGTTGAAAACGGTAACTCTTTCTGCACGGGCGGCACCGTTTGTTTCGTCAATATAATAGCTATAAAGGAAGTAAGCCGATGCCGATGCCAAAAGCACCAAGGCAAGAAAAACCGAAATTACCGCTGTTATAGCTTTTTTACCATTCTTTTTCTTTCCGTTTTGAAGATTTGCATTTACTTCCTGCATTTTTGTTTTTTCCTTTCGGTTGGCCCTTTGGCTGTGTGTGACCCTTTGCCGCCAAAAAGCATAATATGTAACAAACAGATTGCTGTGAGGTGAACGAAATGGGTTGTAACAACAATTCTCTCAGCTGCATGGGCGGCGGTTTCTGGATAGTTATTATCCTTATACTCTTCCTTCTTTGCAACAAAGAAAATTTATTTTAATACTTAACGCCTTTCCGCCAATGCGGAAGGGCTTTTTTATTTCCAGAATCCCGTAAGGGTAAGCACCGTTTTTAAAATGAAAAGCGCAATGAGAATGAAAAAGGACTTTGTAAAGGGAGTCTGGCGGTTTTTGCTCCGTTTTGATTCCTTTACCGTCATTCCGCGCCTTTTTTTCTTATTTTTCAAATAATGCTTTTCAAAAAATCTCAAGGTAAAATAAAGCGAAATAAAGAAAATAAGCAAAAAGGTTACGAATATTACCCATTTAAGCTCGGAGTTTGAAATAACGTCGGCATAATAAGCCGCGCCGACGGCAAGCAGATTGTTTACCGTGTGGGCGATTATTGCAGACCATATCGAGCCGGTGAGATAGACCAAAAAGGAATAAACTATTGAACAGACAAAGGGCGAAACAATATTTTCAAGTGAGCCGTGAAGCACGGTAAAGGAAATCGCCGCCGCCAAAATCACCTCAATGCGGGGGAATTCCGAATACTGCGAGCAGTAAGCTCCTCTGAAATAAAGCTCCTCAAAAGCTGCGGGAACTACCGCCACGGCAAAAATTACCGAGAAAATGCCGTTAAATTCAAGGCTTCCTATTGCGGTGGACATATCTCCCGTGGGAGTAAGCTTGAATATTGCGTAGACCGCAGTATTCAAAATTATTGCAAAAAGCGAAGCCGCAAGTCCTGCCGAAACCGAAACGGGCAAATAGCGGAGTTTGAAATTTTTAAGCTTTAAATAGCCCTTTGCCGAAATCTCCTTGCGGTTTAGTATTGCCAGAATAACGGTGGGTATTCCGAAGCACACGAGATACAAAATAATGAAAAATGCGTATTTGCTTATTTTGAGTGCATCGGTTATCTGGTTTGTGAAGAGTCCCGTTACGTTAAGCACTATGAAAATTATAAGGGTAATCAAATTTACGGGATTTTTTTGTCTTACAACCATAACGGAACCTCCTTTTTAAAATTTTATAGCTTTGTTTTCGGTTATTGCCGCGTAAAGCGGGATATCGGTTTTGTCTTCGGGAAAATCGGTAAGCCCTCTTTCGTAAACGAGCGAAACGGCTTTGCCTTTAAAATCCTTTAAAAATCTGTCGTAGCAGCCCTTGCCGTAGCCAACCCTGTGACCTCTTTCGTTTACCGCAAGGGCAGGCACGATGCAAATACTTTTTTCGGTGGAAACAGCCTTTTCGATTCTTTTGGGCTCGGGAATATTGAATTTGCCCTTTATCAGCTCCGAAACGGAGGAAATAAAGTAAAAATCGAGGGAATAATCGTCGTTTGTAACGGGGAGTGCAACCTTTTTTCCCATTTTAAGCGCTTTTTCTATTATCTTATCGGTAGGTATTTCGTTTCGCACCGAAAAGTAGCAAAAAACCGTGTCGGCAGATAAAAATTCAGAAAAAGCCAGAAGCCTTTTTTCAATTTCTTCGTTTGCCTCGCTATGGACAAGGCTTCTTAAATCAAGCTCGGTTTTTCTTATTTCGTTTTTAGTAGGCACAGAAAACCACCTGCTTGGCAACGGTTGCCGCCGCCTCGGGACCTTTAAGTGCGCGGACAAGCTCAAGTGCAAATTCGGTAGAGGTGCCCATGCCTCTTGAGGTTATAACGTTTTCAAAGCGGCAAACGGGATCAAAGGAAACTCTTTCGCAGTCAAGCTCCTTTTCAAGTCCGGGATAAACCGCCGCGGTCTTGCCCTTTAAAATGCCGTAGGCTGAAAGCACGGTGGGTGCGCCGCATATTGCACAAACGAATTTTCCTGCACCGTAGGCAGCCATTGTAAGAGCCTTTACCTCTTCCGATTTACCGAGATTTACAAAACCGGGGTTTCCTCCGGGTAAAATTACCATATCGGGTATTTCACCCATAACCTCGGATATTTCCTTATCGCAAATTACGCTTACGCCTCTTGCTCCGACTGCGGTCTTTCCGTTTACGCCAACAAGCAAAACCTCAACTCCCGCACGGCGAAGAAGGTCAACGGGTGCAAGAGCCTCAACCTCTTCAAAGCCGTTTGCCATAAAAATAAATGCTTTCATAACATCTCTTCCTTTAACGCAGAGTATTTTTCTTATTATATCACAAAATAAGATTAATTACAATATTTATTTAATATAAAAAGCCCCGTCGGAAATGACGAGGCTTTTAAATCATTCGTTTATTATTTTGAAAATTTCCGAGGTTATTTCGGGAATGGGCTTTACCTCTCCCTTTTCGTCGGTGCAGCTTATTACCCTCCAGCCAAGCACCTTTGCGGCGTAGCAGGCGGTTTCATGGCATTTGAAAAGGTAGGAGTTATCCTTTTCGTGAATATCCTTTTTGTTTTCGTCGCCGTTATAGCGGCTTTGCATAAGCATAAGACTCTTTTCGGGCGGCATATCAAGGAAAATAACCGCGTCGGGCTTGGGAAGTCCGAGCTTATTGAATTCAAAATCGTAAAGCCACTCGAAATAAGCCTTTTGGTCCTCTTTTTTGAATTTTTCGCCCTGATGAATTGCATTTGAGGTGGTGTAGCGAGCGGCAATAAGGGTGTAGCCTTCATCAAGGAGCTTTTCCCACTCTGTTTTATAGGAGCAGTAGCGGTCAACCGCATAAAAGCAGGAGGCGGCGTAGGCGTTTACCGCATTGGGATCGCTTCCGAAGGCTCCGCCGAGATACATTCTTACGGGGGAGGAATATTCCGCATCGTAGCAGGGAAATGAGATAAGGCTTGCCTTTTTGCCCTCTTCATTAAGTATTTTTACAACCGTTTCCGCCTGTGTGGATTTGCCCGATGCGTCAACGCCGTCTATAACTATAAGTCTTCCCTTTTCCATTTTGCATTTCCTTTCTTAAAGTATTCCCGAGCTTTTTACCGAGCGCGAATATTCCGAGGGGGTCATGCCGGTGTATTCCTTGAAAACTCTTGAAAAATAGTGCACAGAGCCATAGGCAAGCATCTCGGAAACCTCGGTGAAGGTAAATTCGTTAAGCGATATTATCTGCTTTGCCTTGTTTACCTTAAGCTCGTTGAAATAGTGAATCATGCCTTTTCCCGTTTTGTCCTTGAAAAGATTTTTTATGTAGGTTTTCGAGAAAAAGAATTTGTTGCAAACGTCCTCGAGAGTGATATTTTTTTCAACGTTTTTTTCAAGATAATCAACGATCGTGCCGAAAACGTCGTTTTCGTGCTTGCGCCATTTTTTGTTTTTCTCGTAGGTGGAAAGCACGTTGTTATCTCTTACAAGAAGCACCAAAAGCTCCTCAAGATAAATCTTTATCATCTGAAGAGAGCCGAATTCCGCGGTGGGGCTTTGTGTCATTTTCGTAAGGTCAACGATGTTAAGCGGCTCCTTAAAGGTGTGCTTACCCTCGTTTATTATTTTGAAAACTATATCCTTATGTATCTTATCGAGCTTTAATTTTTTCTTTTCAAAAAAGCTCATTGCGGGGCTTTGGCACTCAAAGCTTATTACAACGGTGTTTGCATAGTCGCCCATTGCGGAGATTGAGTGAAATTCGTTGGGGCGGTGGAAAAGCATTTCACCCTGGTTCAGCTTTATGATCTTGTCGCCCGCGGTAATATGCACGTTGCCCCTATCGGCGTAAACAAGCTCCCAGAAGGGGTGGCTTTCACCTTCAAAGTTGTAAAGCTTTGAATATTCGAAATAATGAATTGTGTAAACCGCATTGACTCTTATTATCTCTTTAAGCTCGTTTTTAACAAAATCCATGCCGTTTCATCTCCTTTGATTGCCTTTGCACAAAACAACCGTTTTCAATTAAAAGTGGCGAAAAAGCCAAACTTTTTTCGCCTCAAGGCTAAACGTAAGCCTTTTGTATACAAATCAAGTCTTTTTTTCTAAAGATTTTTCCCTTGTTTTATATTATACTATTTGCAACAGTTCAAGTCAAGGACTTTTTTGGCGTTGCTTGCAACCTTTTTGGCTTTTTGTGCAACAACACCTATCTTATACCGAAAGGATTTTGAAAGAAATGTCTAAAATCACAGTTGCAACTCCCAGCCGAATCTGTCTTTTCGGCGAGCATCAGGATTATCTCAATCTTGAGGTTATTGCAGCCGCTATTGATCTTCGTTTCTATGCAGAGATTGAGGAAAACGGCACCAACGAGATCAGAATTAAAATCCGCGAAAGCTCAATCGACTTTTTGAATGCGGAAAATACCGAGGGAAAATACGATTACTACGTTATTCCCTTTAAGAAGCCCATCGTTTACTCGGGCAGAACCGACTTTTTAAAGAGCGCAGTAAACGTTCTTAAAAAGAGAGGCTACCCCTTAAAGGGCTGCAATATTAAAATGGACTCGGAAATTCCGATAGGCAAGGGCATGTGCTCCTCCTCCACCATGATAGTTGTTCTTATAAGAGCACTTCTGGAGCTTTGCCAGTCACCCGATAAGGACGACGCAGAGAAGATCGCACTTCTTGCTTACGAGGCAGAGGTTACAGAGTTTTCCAATCCCGGCGGCATGATGGATCAGGTTGCTTCTGCTTTGGGCGGACTTCTTCACATCGACTTTACCAACGGCGGCTTTTCCTATAAGAAATTAAAGTCAAACATCGACGGCGACTTTATTTTGTTTGACTCTCTCGAGCAGAAAAACACCATTAAGGTTCTTGCCGACGCAAAGGCTCCCACCATTGCAGGTCTTAAGGAGCTTCAGCCCTTTGGCATCAACTCTATAAGAGATCTTGTTAACAATCCCGATACCGAGATGCTTCTTACAAAAATCACTCCCTCTTTGGTTCCCAAGGTAAGAGCAAACATTGAAAACCATCGCATTCTTCTTGAAGCAAAGGCAATGATCGAAAGCGGCAATATTGATAACAAGCGCTTCGGCGAGCTTCTTTACGCTCACCACTGCAACCTCCGCGACGGTCTTGGCGCTTCCACCAAGAAGATCGACACCATCTTGCACACCGCAATGGAAAACGGTGCTTTGGGCGGAAAGGTAAACGGCTCGGGCGGCGGCGGATGTCTTTACGTTTACTGCGAAAAGGATAAGACCGCAGGCATTATGGCTGCCGTTGAAAAGCTTGGCTTCCCCGCAAAGAAGCTTTCTGTTTCAAACGGCGTTTGCCGCTTAAGCTAATTAAAAGAGGTAGTTAAAATGATAAAATTCGGCACAGGCGGTTGGCGTGCCATTATAGGCGACGACTTTATTAAATCAAACATCACTTTACTTGCACAGGCAGTTTCCGACATTATTATCGGCGAGGGCAAAAAGAAGGAAATTATTATAGGCTTTGACAAGCGCTTTCTTTCCGATAAGGCGGCTATCTGGAGCGCAGAGGTTTTTGCGGCAAACGGAATTACCGTAAGATACGTTGACAGACCCGTTCCCACTCCCCTTATAATGTTTGGTGTTAAAACCCTTGAAACTCCCTTTGGCATGGCAGTTACCGCAAGCCACAACCCCGCGGAATACAACGGCATTAAGCTCTTTACCGAGGGCGGACGTGACGCTGCAAAGGAATTTACCGATTACGTTGAGGAAAAGATTGCAGCCGTTTCGGAGGTTAAGTCGCTTTCCTTCAAAAAGGGCGTTGAAAGCGGCATTATAAAGATCACCAACATTGCAAACGATTATATCGACAGCATTCTTGCACAGATTGACGTTGAGGCAATTAAGAAAAAGAATTTGAGAGTTTTGCTTGACCCGATGTTCGGCGTTTCCAAGACCTCGCTCCAGACCGTTCTGGCTGTTGCAAGATGCGAGGTAAACGTAATCAACGACAGACACGATACCCTCTTTGGCGGCAAGCTTCCCTCCCCTTCCGCAAAAACGCTTGAAAAGCTTCAGGCAATGGTTGTTGCTGAGGGCTATGATATCGGTATTGCTACCGACGGCGACGCCGACAGAATAGGAATTATCGACGAAAACGGTAATTTCGTTCACCCCAACAGAATTTTGGAGCTTCTTTACTACTATTTCCTCAAATACAAGGGCGCTCGTGGCGCGGTTGTAAGAAACATTGCAACCACCTGCGTGCTTGACCGCATTGCCGCCGATTTCGGTTGCAAGTGTATTGAGGTTCCTGTAGGATTCAAGCACATCAGCGCAGGCATGGAGGAATACGACGCAATCATCGGCGGCGAAAGCTCCGGCGGTCTTACCATAAAGGGCCACATCAAGGGCAAGGACGGCATTCTGGCTTCTGCAATTTTGGTTGAGATGATTTCCGCAACCGGCAGAAAGATAGGCGAGCTTCTTGACGAGATAGATGAGCGTTACGGAAAGATGGTTATGGTCGAGGACGATTTACGTCTTGATGACGAAAGAGTTGCAAAATTAAAGGAGCTTCTCTTTGTTAAAAAGGATCTTCCCGCTTTTTCCGAAAAGGTTAAAAGCCTTTGCTACGACGACGGACTCAAGGTATGGTTTGAAAACGGCGGCTGGATCATCGTTCGTTTTTCCGGCACCGAGCCTCTTCTTCGAATTTTCTGCGAAATGCCCACCGAGGAGCTTGCAGCAAAGCAGAACTCCATTGCAAAGGATTTTTGCAAAAATATTTAACGTAAAAAAGTGTCTTGCGGTATTGCAAGACACTTTTATTTTAAAATTGTGCGTTTTTATTTGACTTTTTTGCAATAATATATTATTATATAATTTACAAGATTTATTTTGAGGTGGTAAAGATGCGTCTTTCGGAAATTATAGCGGCCCTGCAGGAAAACCGTGTTCTTTCAAAGGTCTACGGCGACGGATTTATCGACGTTTCCTCCGTTACCGACGATTCACGCGCAGTTTTGGAAAAAAGCCTTTTTGTCTGCAAGGGTGCGGGCTTTAAAAGAGCTTATCTTGAGGACGCCGTTAAAAAAGGCGCTGTGGCTTATATTTCCGAGGTAAATTACGATATTCCGGGCGTTACCGCTATCGTGGTTTCGAGCGTGCTTGTGGCTCTTGCCGCCGCCTCTTCGGTTTTCTACCGTTTTCCCTCAAGGGAAATAACCGCCGTGGGCGTTACCGGCACCAAGGGAAAGACCACCACCGGAGAAATGATAAGAACGGTGCTTTCGGTTTCGAATAAATGCGCGGTTATAGGCACAAACGGAGTTGATACCACCGTTAAAATTCACGACAACACCTTGACCACCCCCGAATCGCTTCGCATAAACGCTTATCTTCGCGAGGCGGCAGACGGCGGTGCAAAATTTGCCGTTATTGAAACGTCGGCGCAGGCATTTAAAATGCATCGCACCGATTTTCTCGATTTTGAGATTGGAGTTTTCACAAACTTCGGGCTTGACCACATAGGCCCCAAGGAGCACCCCGATATTGACGATTATTTCAGATGTAAAATGATGCTTTTTGCCCAGTGCAAAAGGGCGGTTGTTTACGGTGACGGCGATGAGTTTTCAAAAATCTTGCCCTACGTTGAAGATATGCCGCTTTACACCTACGGCTTTTCGGAGAAAAACGATTTTTACGCAAAGAATATAACGAGCGACGGCAAATATCTTTATTTCACCGCCGCGGGAAAATATTTAAACGGCGATTTCAAGCTTTCTATTTTAGGCGATTTCAACGTGCTTAACGCCCTTGCCGCCATTGCCTGCGGCTACCTTCTGGGCGTATCGCTTTCAGATATGCAGCTTGCGCTTCAAAGGGTTTTTGTAAGCGGCAGAATGGAGATTTTCGAAAACGCGGGCAGAACGGTTATAGTCGATTACGCTCACAACCGTTTAAGCTACGAAACGCTGCTTGACACCGTTGAAAAGGAATTTGCCGGCAGGCGCATAGTTTCGGTTTTCGGCTGTCCCGGCACCAAGGCGCTTAACAGACGAAAGGATATGGGCGAGGTTGCGGCAAAGAGAAGCGGCTTTACCGTTATTACCGCAGAGGACCCCGACACCGAGCCGATTGAAGTGACCATGGCTGAAATTGCCTCTTATCTCGACAGAGAAAAGGCGCCCTACGTTAAGATCGCAGACCGCGGTGAAGCGGTTGAATACGCAATAAAGAACGCCAAAGAGGGCGACGTAGTGCTTATTTTGGGCAAGGGCAACGAAACCACCATGATGTACGACGGCGTAAACTACCCTCACGAGGGAGATTCAAACATTGCCGCACGTCTTGTGCCGGAGCTTAAATAAAGGAGCTTTTTTATGGAAAAAATCGTAATTATCGGTGCAGACCCCTCGGGTCTTCCCGCCGCATACGAGCTTTTAAAGGAAAATAACGGAAAATACGACGTCTCCGTTTTGGAATCAACCTCCGAT
>JAZRNU010000014.1:0-2693 GCA_045648325.1 Eubacteriales bacterium
ACTTTTAAGGTTTCGTATGTGTCTAAGGTTGCTTCGCGTGATTCAACGGGGTTGATAAGGTATTTCTTTATAGCAACCTTTTCTTCTTCGGAAATGTTTCCGTAAAGAAGGTAAACCTTTGCGGTTTTAACCTTACAGGAAGCTTCTGGATCCAAAAGGCTTACGCACTGCTCACAGGAGTCAGCTCTCTGGTCAAACTGACCTGGCAAAAATTCAACTGCAAACATAAAGTCGCTGTCTGTGGGTAAGGTGAAATATACGTCGTCAACGGGAGGCTCCGAGAAGATAATAGGTAAAGCTTTGTCAAAAAGCTCACGATCGAGGCCTTCAACGTCGTAGCGGTTTAAAAGTCTTACTTTATCAAGATTTTCGATAAACAGATTTTCTTTTAAATCGTTCATAATTGATTTTGCTTCAACTGCAAAATCGGCTTTCTTTTCCGAATAAACTCTTAATACGCTCATTTTCTACTCTCCAATGCATTTTTATAATACTGATATAAATAACATTTTATCATACCGTTATATAATTTACGGTTTTTGTCTGCCTTAATACCGAACTGACTTTCAAAATCCTCGTGAGAGGTGAGAATGTAAGCTCGTGTATTATTAAACCGTTTATATACCTTGCCGAAGGATTTATAAAGCCTTATTGCTTCTTCCATCTCCATAAGACGCTCGCCGTAAGGGGGATTTGCAATAATTACGCCGCCGTCAAAGGTGGGCTTTATATCTCTTGCATCGCACACTGAAAATTCAATATGCTTTGAAACACCTGCACGCTTTGCATTTGAGCCTGCCATTGAAACCGCCTCTGCGTCAATATCCGAGCAGAAGATTTTACAATCGGTGGGCTTTATTTTCGAAATTGCTCTTTCGCGCTCCTCTTGCCATACCTTATCGTTTATGTTTGTCCACTTTTCAGCCGCGAAACTTCTTTTTAAGTTGGGAGCGGTATAGGTTGCGTAAAGAGCGGCTTCAATACCTATAGTTCCTGAGCCGCAAAACGGATCAAGCATTATTTCTCCATTTCTGTAACGGCTTAACGAAACCATAGCCGCGGCAAGCGTTTCACGAAGCGGTGCCGCCTTTGAGGCAACACGGTAACCGCGTTTATGAAGTCCCTCTCCCGAGGTGTCAAGCATTACGGTAACTATATCCTTCTGAATTGAAAACTGTATCTGCTTTTTCGGGCCGCTTTCCTCAAACCAATCGGTTTTGTAGGTCTTCTTAAGCCTTTCAACCGCTGCCTTTTTGATTATTGCCTGACAGTCGGGCACAGAAAACAGTGCGGAGTTAAGCGAGTAACCCTTAACAGGGAAGCAATCGTCCTTGCCGATATATTCTTCCCAGGGAAGCGCCTTAATGCCTTCAAACAGCTCATCAAAGGTAACTGCCTTGAATTCGCCTAAAACGAGTAGCACTCGTTCACCCGAACGCATTGCGATGTTTGCTCGTGCCATGGTATTGAAATCGCCTTCAAAGGTTACCTTTCCGTCGTAAGCTTTAATATTCTGTGCATCAAGAAAACCAAGCTCTCTGGCGACAATACCCTCAAGTCCGAACAGGGTTGGAACTAAATAGGTATTATTCATTGAAAAATCCTTTCAGTTTAAAATTCCGATTGAACCAGACGAAAAAAGTCTGCTAACCGAACTTTTAAGATATTCTTTTTCCTTTTCGTTTAAACTATATTGATTATTAAACAGCTTTAATGAAGCTTCGTCTGCCTTCTCCAGAATAGAAACGTCAATAAGCAGATCGGCAATTTTAAGCTTTGGAAGACCGTGCTGGCGTGAACCGAAGAAGTCACCCGGACCTCTTTCTTTAAAGTCATATTCCATTAGCTTGAATCCGTCGCTGTTATCTCTTACCGTTTCAAGACGCGAAAGAGTTTTCTCGCTTTTTGAATCGGTTATCAGAACGCAATAGGATTTTAAATCTCCGCGTCCTACTCTGCCTCTTAACTGATGAAGCTGTGAAAGACCGAAGCGTTCTGCATTCTCAATATAAATAAGCGTTGCCATGGGCGAGTCTATTCCTACCTCGATTACCGTTGTAGAAACGATAACGTCTGCCTCACCCGAGTAAAATTTATTCATAACCTCTTCCTTTTCAGAAGCTTTCATTCTTCCGTGAAGTAAAAGAAGCTTATGATCCTTTAGAAAACCTTTTTGCAAATCTTTAAAAAGGGAAGTAACGGTAGTAAGCTCGTTTTCGTCATCATCGTCAATAGCAGGGCAGACGATATACATTTTATGACCCTTTTTAAGCTCTGTTGAAGCAAAGGTGTATGCGTCCTTTCGTCTGTCAGACGAAATAAGCATCGTTGTAATCCTTTTTCTTCCTTTTGGAAGCTCGTCGATAACCGAAATGTCAAGACCGCCGTAAATCATAAGACCAACTGTGCGGGGTATAGGGGTTGCCGACATAACAAGAAGATGTGGGGCACTGCCTTTATCGGTCAAAGCGGCTCTTTGCATAACGCCAAAGCGGTGCTGCTCATCGGCAATAACGAGAGAAAGCTGTTTGAAAGTAACGCCTTTGGTAATAAGCGCGTGAGTACCTACACAGATTTGGCATTCACCGCTCATAAGCTCCAAAAGTGTTGCTTCCTTTTCTTTCTTTGATAAGCTTCCCGTAAGAAGTGAAACCTTTATACCAAAAGGAGATAAAAGCTTTGTGAGAGTTTCA
>JAZRNU010000015.1:0-3149 GCA_045648325.1 Eubacteriales bacterium
GGCACCCTCATCAAAACCGCAAAGACAGACGACGTTGCTTCCGCATACGCTTCGACCTATCCCATTGCACTTGTTTTGATAGTTCTCGCCTGCCAGCTTCTTATTACCTTAATGGCATAAAGCAAAAAATTAAAAGCACCCGAATATTCGGGTGCCTTTTTGTTTTTAGTATATATTTTAATTAAAAATAAGAAATATTTGTGAAAAATCAAAATTTTACTTGAAAAATTCCTTCAAAAATGGTATAGTATAATGACAGTATTCTAACTGCCTTTAAAAAGGTGGCGTTTTCAATGAAGGTTGCTATTGTCGGCTCCCGCAATTCCTGCGAGGAGGACTATAATTTTTTATTAAGTGAAATACCCCAAAACACCTCGGAAATAATTTCGGGCGGGGCTAAGGGCATTGATAAGCTTGCAGAGCGCTTTGCCAAAGAGCACAGTCTTAAGCTTACCGAAATAATCCCCGATTATGAAAACGCTCCCGCCGTTAAAAGCGCGCCCCTCATAAGAAACAAGGATATTGTTGACAGGGCGGATATGGTTTTTGCTTTTTGGGACGGCGAGTCAAAGGGCACTGCCTTTACCGTAAGCTATTGTCTTACGAGTCAGAAGCCCGTCAAGGTGGTAATACTTAAAAAGGGAAGCAAAAAGCCCGAGATATTGGGCACTACCCTTAAAGAAAGGTTAAATTTCGGCCTGTAAGGTCGGTTTAAACATATTTTCCCAATCCTAAAAGGAGGCATTAGCAAATGTCCAAGAAAAAGAAATATCCGGTAATAATCTATATCGTGCTTGCATTGCTCATTACCGCATGGGCAGCATTCGGCGCATACGGATTTTTACTTGATAACTATGAGATTGATCTCAAAGGCATTCAGCAAATCAAAGCAGACGCTTATCTCGGAAACGGTGTGGAATACACCTTCGCACCCAAGGATAAGGATGCTGCCGTTACCGAGGAGCAGTTTAACGCAACCCTCGAGAAATTAACCAAGCGTATAAGCGGCGTAAGAGGTATTGAGATCGTTGCAAATTCCGGCGAAAAGACCATCTCGGTATTCTTCCCCTCATCGGGTGACGAAACCGTTGATATGAGCTATCTCACCGGCATCGATCAGCGCTACTATATCAAAGCGGTAATTGCGGAATACACCACAAAGAGCGACGGCACCTACGTTATCGACAAGGAGCTCGAAACCATTTTCGATTCCGAGGATATCGAGGGCGTAGAGGTTTCTGCAGGAACCTCGTCCTCCTCTTACTATTACATTCTCAGCATCAAGCTTTCTGAAGAAGCACAGGCTAAGCTTGCCGAAGTAACCGAAAGAGTTTACAATGAGGCAAAGGCTAAAGCAGAGGCTGATGCCGAGGCAAACAAGGACAACACCCAGACTGCCGACGCAGAAAGCGGCGAGGGCGAAAAAGAGGAAGATAAAAAGGTTGAGGTTCCCACCCAGCGTTATTTCCTCTTGGTTGACGGCGAGGTCGTTCAGAACTTCACCTTCACCGGCAAGGTGGAAAAAGAGGTTGTAACCTTTGGCAATTACAGCGATTACACCTCACTCGTAATGTCTGCAAACTTTATCGACATCGGTCCTCTTGCTTACGAAATCGAGAGAGCATCTGTTGTTTACACCACTCCCGTTTACGGCAATCTTCTTGACGTTTGCGGCATTGCACTTATCATCGTTACCGTTCTTGCACTCGTATTCTTCGTAGTTTACGGACGTGCGGCAGGCGTTGTTGCAGGCATTATCTGGCTCATGCAGAACTCCATTGTATTTATCATTTATGCAACCCTTGGCAAGATTTATTCAATAGAGGCGCTCTTTGGCTTTGGCGTTTCGATTGCAATCTCCTTTGCAATGTTTGCATATATGCTCACAAAGCTCAAGGCAGAATACAAAAAGGGCAAGACCGTTGAGGGCGCTGTGGTTTACAGCTTTACCTCCATGCTTCCCGTTGTTCGTACCGCAGGCTACGGTCTTGCAATACTCGGCATAGTACTTCTTTTCCTCAATGCCGTATGCATCGACCTTGGAACTATATTCATCACCGCGGGTGCATCACTTCTCGTTTGCCTTATCTACGTAACAAAATGGTGCCTCATGTCAACGCAGGCTTTTGGCTTTATGAGAAACCCCAATCTCTTTAAGAGCTCAAAGGAGGCAGAATAATGAACTATACAAAGCTTTCTAAAATCGTTGCTATCGCAGTAGCTGCCGTTATTCTGGCAGGCGCTGCAGTATTCTTCATCTTCGGCTCCGTAAGAGGCGGCGCGGCATATAACGGCGGATATGAAGCAGTTTACACCACCACTTGCGAAAACGCTTCTGCCATTGCAAAGGCAGTTAAGGCAGAAACCGGCATTACTCCCGTTGTTAAAGTAAGCTACAAGGCTGAAGGTGGCTTTACCGGAAACGTAAAGCTCGTATTCGACGGCATCGAGATTACCGACGATCAGCTTGCAAAGGTTGACGCGGCTATGGCTTCGGTTGATGCGGCAGCTGCAAGAACCGCAAACGGCGCTGTTAAAGGAACAAAAACCGTAACCGTTGACGTTTGGGCAATAGTCATTTCTCTTGCAGTAGTTGTTGTTGCAAGCTTCATCTACTCTGCAATCCGCTTTAAAAAGGCATTCGGCACAAAGGCCTCGGTTCTTTCTGCGATTTCCGCAATAGCGGCTCCCGCTTTTGCATTTGCACTTTCCGTGCTTTGCCGTGTAAGCTTTACCGAATTCACCGAGTATCTCGTAATCGCGGTTTCCATTGCAGCCGCAGTGGTTTCCTTCGTAGCATTTGAGCTTATTATCGGAAACAAGGCGGCAGGTACTGCAAAGCCCTTCTCCGATGAGGTTGTAAACGGCTCTGTTTGCACCCTTTCCAAGCTGATTGCAATTCCCGCCGCAGTTATCTGCATTGCGGTTGCCGGCGTTATTGCGGCAGTTGCAATTTCAGGCTTTGCGGTTGCGGCATCTGCAGCAGTTTCGGTTATCTTTGCGATAATCGCAGCAGTTGCAATTCCGCTTTACGCTTTTGCTCCCATGATAGCAAAAAACTGAATTTGACTTACAAAACAAAAAAGAAGCTTCTTTAAAAGAAGCTTCTTTTTTAATTTGTAAAAATCAGCAAAATTCCTCTTTGTAGT
>JAZRNU010000016.1:0-4821 GCA_045648325.1 Eubacteriales bacterium
AAGATGACAATAGAACAGGTTTACCCTTCGCCGTTTTAGGCATCAAGTATTTTTTATCTGGACTAACAGTTTCAGCTAACTCATATTCACAGTATTGCGCATCGCCGCATAAAATGCACTTTACAATCGTGTCACCATCAAGATAAATATATGTTTTGAATTGATCATATGGACTAGGCTTTACCTCAATGCGTTCCCACCGATCGCTAACAGGTACAAGTGCAAAGCATTTTCTTTGTTCATTTGTTAATTCAAACATATCATTTCACCACCTTAGATTCATTATACCATAAAACACAATATCTTTCAACGATTACAACCTGTAATTTAACGATTTTCCTTATTAATCAACGATTATGACTACATTTTAACGATTATCAACCTTTCAACGATTTGAAGGACACTAATTCGCTGGTTTGCGGATTTCTCTGTTCAGAAGTTAGTAAAATGCTGGTTTTGGCATAAAATAACCGTCATTCCGTTGTATCAGAATGACGGTTATTCTTTGGTGGAGGCGAGGGGAGCTTCTCGCAGTCGCGCCAAGGCACTCCTTTGGGTGAATTTCGAAACAGTTCCCCGAACTGTTTCTCCGTCGCATCTGCGTCGCTAACGCTCGCATCTGCTCCCATTCGCAGTTCGACTCCCCTCCGTTGCTTTGCAAAAAACAACAAAGCCACCCGCCGAAAGCGAGTGGCTTTATTATTTGGTGGAGGCGAGGGGAGTCGAACCCCTGTCCGACAGTCGATCCAAAGGACCTTCTACAAGCTTAGTCTTTAGTTTAAGCTTCCCTTTGCAAAGCGCCTAAAGACAGGCTTTTTGCATTGGTAGATTCATAATACTTTTTACGGGCAAATCTTACCGTAAGAAGTTGGCCGCTAAGTCGACGCCCCAAACACGGGCCGCGGCGCTCCCGTGCGGAACGGCTGCTTTAATTAAGCAGCAACTAACTGATTGTTGTTAGCGTTTATTTTTAGAAATTGCATAGTTTAAGGTGTTGTGCGCACCGCTTGCTTATCCTCCTTCACGGCCGCCGTCGAAACCTTTACGCCCCCGTGTGCACTAATATTATACCACATAAACCGAAAAAATCAATGTAAAATATTGCGATTGTTTGCGAAAAACAAAAAATATGTGTTTTGTTTTTGAAAATTTCAAATTTATCTTGAAAAGCCACCCATATAATGGTAAAATAAATATAAAAGGGAGGAGATAAAATGAAAAAGTATTTTTCTGAATTTTTGGGCACTGCAATGCTCGTAATTTTTGGCTGCGGCTCGGCTGCGGCTGTGGGTGAGGTAATCGCTCTTGGCTACGATGGCACCTCGCTCTATATGCTTACAGGTCTTATGATCGCACTTGCATTTGGTCTTGGACTTATAGCTGTTGCTTACATTTTCGGCCAAATTTCGGGCGCTCACGTAAACCCCGCCGTTTCGCTTGCCATGCTTTTAAACGGCAGACTTTCACTCGTTGATTTTCTCGGATACGTATCGTCACAGCTTCTTGGCGGTATTGCGGGCGCGGCTCTTATTTCGCTTATGCTCGGCTCCACGGAGAATCTCGGTGCAAACGGCTACGAGGTAAACAGCATGCTTGTTTCAAACATTTGGCAGTCGCTTACCGTTGAGATAATTCTCTCCTTTATTTTCGTCTTGGTTGTGCTTACCGTTACCGCAAGAAAAGAAAACAGCGGCAATGCGGGCGTGATAATCGGCTTAACTCTTGCCGCCGTGCATATTCTCGGCATACCCTTCACCGGCACCTCGGTAAACCCCGCAAGAAGCTTTGGCCCCGCACTTTTACAGGGCGGAGAGGCACTCGAGCAGGTATGGATCTTCTTTGTAGGACCTCTTGCAGGCGCAATTCTTGCCGCAATGGTCTATATGCTCTTTAACGGCTTTCCCAAATATTTCGCACCTGAAACCGTTTCGGAAGATGAAAAGCCCGAAGAAATAAAGATTGAAATAGAAAAATAAAACTGAAAATGAAAAAACCGCGTTTAAAACGCGGTTTTGTTTTTTCGTTTTAATCTCTTTAAATCGCGGCTGATTTGTGGTATAATATAAAAAAACAAAAAAGAAGAAATAAAAATGAAAAGCAAAACCGAAAAAAGCGCATTCAGCGCAAAGGCGCAATATCTTAAAATGACGGAAACGCCCGTTTCCCGCCTTATTCTCACCCTTGGAATACCTACCACCATAACAATGCTCATAACCAATATATATAATCTCGCCGACTCCTATTTTGCAAGCAAGATATCGCTCGGTGCAGGCGGCGCAACGAGCGTTGTGTTTGGAATAATGTCTATAATTCAGGCCTTTGGCTTTATGTTCGGCCACGGCTCAGGAAGCTATGTAAGCCGACTGCTCGGCGCAAAGGATAATGAAAACGCAAGCCGTTACGCCTCAACGGGCTTTTTCTGGAGCATTTTTTGCGGAACGGCAATATCGTTGCTCGGCATTGCCTTTTTAAGACCGCTTATGATAATTCTCGGCAGCACCGAAACAATTCTCCCCCACGCAATGGATTACGGCCTTTTCATATTTCTTGCCGCTCCTGCAATGACGGCAAGCTGCGTGCTCAACAACGTCCTTCGCTACGAGGGCAGGGCAGCCCTTGCAATGATAGGCCTTACCTTTGGCGGCGTACTTAATATAATTCTTGACCCTATCTTTATCTTCCTTTTCAAGCTTGATATTCTCGGCGCGGGCCTTGCTACTGCCATCTCGCAGTATATTTCCTTCGGAATACTTCTTTCAATGTTTTTGCGGGGCAAAACTCAAAGCAAGCTTTCGCTTAAATACGTGGCAAAGGAATTTAAAATAATATCCGATATAGTTGTAACGGGGCTTCCGAGCCTTGCACGTCAGGGCTTAAACAGCGTGTCGGTAATGGTTTTAAACGCCGCGGCAAAGCCGATAGGCGATGCGGCAATAGCCGCCATGGGCTACGTTGCGAGAACCTCGCATTTTATCTTCAGTGCAGGACTCGGAATAGGCCAGGGCTTTCAACCCGTTTCAGCCTTCAACTACGGTGCGAAAAACTATTCGCGCGTTAAAAAGGGCACCCTGTTTACCTGGGGCTTCGGAACGGCACTTCTTGGCAGTCTTGCCGTTATTTGCTTAGTTTTTGCACCCGACATAATCTCTCTTTTCAGAAGTGAAAAGGAGGTTATTGATATAGGCGGAATGGCGCTTCGCTTTTATTGTATTTCACTTATCTTTTTTGCCACCTCGGTTGTTGCCACAATGCTTTTCCAGAGCATCGGACGAAGCGGCTCGGCACTTTTGCTTTCCTGCCTTCAAAGCGGCGCGGTGTTTATTCCGCTTTGCATAATTTTAACATATTTCTTTGGCACAACGGGACTTGCGCTCTCACAACCCATAGCCTATGCCGCAACCTCCTTTGTTTCAATGCCGATGATGCTTTCCTTCTTAAAAAGACTCCCGAAGGACGATGAGTAAATAACGCTTTAAGAATTTTAAAACAAAACAAAAAAATCCTCCGCAACGTTGCGGAGGATTTTATGTAATATAATATCTTGTGCAAATTCCCAAATATAATTTTTTAACCAATTTTAAATTAAAATTTAACGTATTTTTATCTACGTTTTGCACAAATTGAGGTGGTAAAATTTGTGCAAAATAAACAAAAAACATTTTTATATACTAATATTGATGAAAATGTGAAAAAAGGGCTTGCAATTAGCGTTTTAATGTGCTAAAATAAGTTATCAAAATTACAGATAATATAAATTTATCGTAATTTTTTTACAACATAATATCCGTTATGTTGTATTTTTGATGTGTTAATATAATATAATTCATTATTATATTAAAAAATAAAATAATTTTCTGAAAGGAAATGAAAAAAATGAAAAAGATCCTCGCAATCGCACTTACCCTTACCCTCGTTTTTGCACTTGCAGTTTCTTCAAGTGCAGCTCTCGCAACTACTTGGAATGAAGTACTCAACTTTGTAGCTAACGAGTCAGCTGGTGAAGCAATTGTCAACGATGACGGTTCTATCCTCCTTGACAACTCCGCAGGCACTTGGCATTCAAGAGCCGGTATTGTTTACAACGACAAAGTTGCTGTAAACGGTCTCGAAATGGTTGTTGTTATTGACAACATCTTCACCGGTCCTGACTGCATCTGGCTTCCTGCTGCTTTGGCACAGTACGCCGCAATCAACGTATCTGCTGAAAAGCCCAACGATTTTGTTCCTTACACCGAAGCTAAAAACCCCATGGGCGGTTTTGCTACCGGTATGAACTTTGATCCCGCAACCGGCGCTGCATTGACCTTCACCTTGAACGGCGATGCAAGCACCTTCTCGGCTTTCGGTGGCATGGCTTCTGCTATCAAAATTGACTACACCGGCGTTACTGGTTCTATCGCTGACGGTTCTGACCTCACCATCAAATTCGTTGTTGATGGCGAAAACGTTAAGATCCTCTTCAACGGCACTGAGAGCGGTATTACCTTCGCTGCTGCAGATGTTCTTGATGCAGACGGTAAAGCATACCTCTCGTTTGTAGCAGGCTCTTACGGCGGCGCAAACCTTAATATGACCATCAAATCCATCAACGGTCAGGCAGCTAACCAGTTCGTACCCGCAGCAGATGAGCCCATTCCCGGCCCCGCTGATATCGAAGTTATCGCTATCGCAGGCGCAATGATCGTTGCTCTCATGGCAGCAGCTTTCGTTGTAAAGGCTCGCAAGGCATAAGTTATAGCTTAACTTAAAATTAAATCCTCCGCAACGTTGCGGAGGATTTTTTTGTAAAAATATAATAAAGCACTCCCGATTTATTTATCG
>JAZRNU010000017.1:0-2161 GCA_045648325.1 Eubacteriales bacterium
ATTTGCTTACGGGAAGCTGATCGTAGGTTTCAAGATCCATAAAGTAGTAAAGATCTTCATCATTGTAAAGATACTGCATTTGTTTTCTCTCAATGAATGCAGTGGGGAATTTATCGGTGGGGTTAAAGGTTCTTTCCAAAACCGCACCGGTAATTACGTTTTTAACCTTTGTTCTTACGAACGCTGCACCCTTACCGGGTTTTACGTGCTGAAATTCAACTATCTGAAGAACGTTTCCGTCCATCTCGAAAGTTACGCCGTTTCTAAAATCGCCTGCTGTTACCATTGGAATTAACATCCTTTCAATTTTCCATATTATACTATATATTTTACCTTATTTCTCAGAATTTTTCAATAGTAAATTGATAAATTTATAATTTAATTATAAAAAAGCTCCAAAACACTTGTAAATCGGCTCGAATTTTGTTATAATATTTTAGCGTTTTATTAAAATACATCGAAATGAGGCTAAGTTATGGAAAAAATCCGTGAAAAAGAGCTTGCGCTCTTTGCGGCAAAGCTCAGAAAGAATATAGTATTGCAGGTTTATTCTGCAAAGTCAGGTCACCCCGGCGGCTCTCTTTCTATTGCCGACATCTTATCTTATCTTTACAACGTTGAAATGAATGTTGATCCCAAAAATCCCAAGGATCCCAACCGTGATCGCTTTGTGCTTTCAAAGGGACACGCCTCCCCTGCTATTTACGCAGCATTGGCATTAAAGGGATATTTTGATGAAGCAGAGCTTGTTAATTTCAGAAAAATGGGCAGCTTCCTTCAGGGTCACCCCGATATGAAGGGTGTTCCCGGTGTTGATATGTCCTCCGGTTCACTCGGTCAGGGCATTTCCGCAGCCTGCGGTATGGCAATTGCCGCAAAAAAGACCAACAAGGATTACCGTGTTTACGCAGTTCTTGGCGACGGTGAGATTGAAGAAGGTCAGGTCTGGGAAGCCGCAATGTTTGCAGCTCACTACAAACTTGATAATCTTTGTGCTTTCCTTGATCTCAACGGCTTACAGATCGATGGCAATACTGCCGACGTAATGTCCTCTGCGCCCGCTGATGAGAAATTCAAATCTTTTGGTTGGAACGTTTTGGTTATCGACGGTCATTCCTTTGAGGAAATTGAAAATGCACTTAACAGCGCAAAGGAAACAAAGGGTAAGCCCACTATGATTGTTTGCAAGACCGTTAAGGGCAAAGGCGTTTCTTATATGGAAAACCAGGCATCGTGGCACGGCAGTGCACCCAACGATGAACAGTATAACACTGCAATTTCAGAGCTTGACGCTGTTATTGCCGCATTGGAGGAATAATCATGGCAGATAAAAAAGCAACACGTAATGCATACGGCGAGGCTCTTGCCGAGCTCGGTGCCAATAACGATTTTCTTGTTATGGACGCTGACCTTTCAAAGTCAACCATGACTGCAACTTTCAAAAAGGCTTTCCCCGACAGATTTATAAACACAGGTATTGCTGAAGGAAATATGGTTTCTGTTGCAGCAGGTATTGCTACAACCGGAATGCCCGTTTTCTGCTCAAGCTTTGCTATGTTTGCAGCAGGCCGTGCATTTGAACAGGTAAGAAATGCCGTTGGTTATCCTCATCTTAACGTTAAGATCGGTGCAACTCACGCAGGTAAGTGTGTTGGTGAAGACGGCGCAACTCATCAGTGCTGTGAGGATATTGCTCTTATGACCTCTATCCCCGGCATGGTAGTTCTCTCCCCTGCCGATGAATTTGAAACCAAGGCTGTTGTTAAAGCTGCTCTTGAAATAGACGGTCCCGTTTATCTTCGTTTGGGAAGACTCGCAGTAGAGCCCTTATACGATGAAAATTATAAATTCGAGCTTGGTAAATCCAATACTTTAAGAGAAGGTAACGATGTAACTATAATCGCAACCGGTCTTATGGTATATGAAGCACTCAAGGCTCACGATATACTCAAAGCCGAAGGAATTTCCGCAAGAGTTATTGATATGGTTTCTATCAAACCTATTGATAAAGATGCAATTATCAAGGCTTCAAACGAAACCGGCGCTATCGTAACCGCAGAGGAGCATAACGTTTACGGCGGACTTGGCAATCTCGTTGCTTCAGTCGCTTGTGAATCGGCACCCTGCACCGTTTTAAAGGTTGGTGTTGAGGATTCATTTG
>JAZRNU010000018.1:0-5421 GCA_045648325.1 Eubacteriales bacterium
CCTTTTGGAGTCTTGACCCACGTCGAGTCTGTCGTGTGTCTCACGCGACGACTCGACAACTAAGTTCGCCTGCGGCGAGTGAATTTTTCTTACGAAAGTGAAGTTGCCTATCGGCAGTGAAGTTTGCGCCACGAGTGGCGCAAATGGGAAGTAACTTGGGGGCGAACTTAACTTCACTTTGCGAGTGAAACGAGCAAAACTTCACTACGAACGAAGTGAGTAACTTCACTTTTGCAAAGCAAAAACTTCGCTAAATTATTAAGGACAAAGGTGAGTTTTGAGCAATACTCGAAAATACAATTTACAGCAGTTTAGCATAACATATCGAAAGGAGCAGCACCTTGAAAGAAGAAAAAAACATTGTAAAAGCAATATCTGAAACCATTGCAAATGCTGTCGGTGATGAAAGTTTTACTCTGCCGCTTGCAGCTTGGCAAACAAACGGCTCGCAATCTGGCGAAATCAATGCTGCTTATGTTGAGGAGATCAAGGAGTACCAATCGTCGCCCACTTCGCCTTGCAATAAGGCTACTGCACTCAAACTTTTAAAGCGTTTTGCTCGCAAGGATTTTCGCGACTTTTGGACTACGCCTGTTCTCGAATACCTCCCTGCCGTTCGTGAAGATACGATGAAGCTATGCGAAACTGTTTATCCACACGATGAGGCGATACACTATGCCAAAGCGTTAATTGCAACGCTTTCGGTTAAAGAATTGGCAAAAGATTTTCTCTACGGTGTCGCACATAATACCCCCGAATACAGAACAGCACTTGCTTGCTACTACTATATTAAAAATTTGCCCCCTCACGAATTTAAGAAAAAATATGTCGGCTCGGTAGTCGGCAAGGATGGTGAATTTGAGGACAGATACAACGAAAATCGTTGCGAGATATGCGGATATCGGCACACTGTCAGCACAGAACCCAAGATGCAATTTTGGAACATCAACGTTGATATGGCGCATTTCTATTTTAAAGCGTTAATTCCATTCCTCTTTGATCTGAACACGGCAATCATATTTTTAGAGGAATACAAAACGCTTCCACGCCCCAACCACTCTGTTTCGGATTACGAGCATTTCAAAAAAATTATGGAGGTCATAGAAAATTCACCTCAAAACACAACATCAGGAAAACTACGCCGAGAATTGAAGCAATCCGGGCTTTTGACGATGACGATGGAGCAGATCGAAGCGTTTATTGATATGCTGGGGTTTCTTAATATTTTACATTCAAACGACTCGTTTGGCGTTACTGCCGGACACATTTGTGAAAAAGATATGCTATTACCGTTAAGCGACAGGGGTTATGCGGCTTATCCCGTTAACCGTTGGACGAGAAAATGCGGAATTGACTATGATAGCATCTCAATGCTTTTCGATGGGATTTACGAGTAAAAAACATACCTTTTGGCTTTACAGTCCCCGTTTTTGACACAAAAATATACCTTTTGACCTTATGACCCACGTTGAAAGTGTGGTTGGGTAATTGGTAGCAACTATTAACAAAAAAATTGGGAGGCAAATCTCTATGACCTTTAAGCTTTTTATTCAGGCAATACTCAAATTCTTGCTCGGCGTTGTTCTCGTTGGAGTGTTGGTGTTTTTGCCCGCGGGGTCACTTGCCTTCTTTAACGGTTGGATTTTTATGGCTATCCTTTTCGTGCCGATGTTTTTCGCGGGAATCGTTATGATGTTTAAAAATCCCGCGCTTCTTGCCTCGCGTCTTAATGCGAAGGAAAAGCAAAAGGAGCAGGACATTGTAGTTAAATTAAGCGGTCTTATGTTTATCGCGGGCTTTGTTCTGGCAGGGCTTGATTTTCGCTTTGACTGGTTACCTTTGCCAAGTGCGGTTTCATATATCGCGGCGGCAGTCTTTATTATTGCCTATATTCTTTACGCCGAGGTGCTTCGCGAAAACACCTATTTGAGCCGCACCATCGAGGTCAAGGAGGAACAAAGGGTTGTTGACACGGGGCTTTACGGAATAGTGCGTCACCCGATGTATTGCGTTACACTGCTTTTGTTCCTTACAATGCCGTTTGTTCTGGGCTCGGTTATCTCGTTTGTTGCTTTTCTTGTCTATCCTTTTATTATTGCGGCAAGAATAAAGTACGAGGAAGAATTTTTAGAGCGTGAGCTTATTGGCTACATGGAATACAAGGAAAAGGTAAAATACCGTTTAATTCCGTTTATTTGGTAATTTGAGGTGAAAAATATGGAGCTTTTAGATCTTTTAAAGGCAAGATATTCGGTAAGGTCATTTAAAGACTGTGAAATTGAAAAGGAAACGCTTGAAAAAATTTTGGAGGCAGGTCGCGTTGCACCAACAGCCTGCAACAATCAGCCGCAGGTAGTTTACATTGCAAAAAGCCTTGAGGCAAGAGAAAAGCTTGCGTCTGTTTGCCGTTGCACCTTTGGTGCGCCCGTTATTATGGTGGTTTGCTACGACGTTAACAAAAGCTGGAAAAACAAGCTTACTCCCGGTTATCAATCGGGTGAAACCGACGCCGCAATCGTTTGCACACACATGATGCTTGAAGCGTTTGAGCAGGGCGTTGGCTCCTGTTGGGTTGCTTATTTCGATAGTGAAACTGTTAAAAAAGCGCTTTCCCTTCCCGATAATCTCGTTGTTTCGGCGCTGCTTCCCATGGGCTACCCTGCCGATGGATTTGAACCGAATCCTCTTCATTTTTCTAAAAAGAGCATGAACGAAACAGTTAAGGAAATATAGCCAAATAAAAAATCGGAGGCAAATTGCCTCCGATTTTTTAATTATTTTTTATCCGTTTCAAACACGCTTTATAGATTATAACACCAAGCAGCGCTCCAACAGTATTGAGCATAAGATCGTCAACGTCGGTACCGCGTGCGAGAAACATCTGGCAAAGCTCGATAAACAGTGATGCCAGAAAGCCGATAGCAACCGTCTTTTTTGCATTAACGCCCCAAAGTGCAGGAATAAATAAGCCAAACGGCATAAATATAACTATATTACCAAGGAAATTTATAAGGAAATAATAAACATTTCCCTTTTCAAACACCTCAATATAGGTTTCGTAAAATACCTTAAATGGTATAAGATTAGTTTTGTGTATTCCGTTTTGTATAACGGAAATTCCCTCTTCTGAAATGATAAGCTTGCGAATAACCATCTGCGAAGCAACTCCTGCTACGAATAATACAAATACAAACATAAGTAACTCGCGGCAAGGGTTGGCTTTTATTCCCCTTTTTTTAACGAAAAGCACCCGCGCGACAAGATATATCGGAGTTACAAGCGCCATATACGGAAGCATATTTAAAAAATATTTAACCATTTTTTACCGTCCGTCTTGACAAATTTTTATTTAATTACATCATAACGTGTGGGCTTTTGCAGCTCATACAAATTATCACAAGTGTGATATAGCAGGAAATGAAATGCGAAAATCAGTCGAATAAATTATTATTCGAAAACGAATCCGCCGTGAAATTCTTCTCCGCCAGCTTATTGAAATGCTCAATAAGCTTTATTTCATTGGGGTCGTAGGGCTTTAAATTGGGCCTGAAAAGGTCGTGCTGCCATTTGGTAAAATCGAGATCTTTGTTAATTCCCTTTTCGTAGTGATCCCACAAGAAGTCCCACGGCTCGTTTGTCTGGGTTTTTCCAACAACAAAACCCCAGCAGTAGCAGGAAACGTTTTCAATATAAAGCAACGGATAAATTTCGGAAACGTTGTTGTGCTGAATTCTATGGAGCCATTCGGTAACGAAAATAGGTCTGTTTAGCTTTTTAAGCTCGTAAAGGGTTTCGGTAAAATATTTGAACTTTGAATAGGAGTGGAAGCTTATAACGTCGGAAAGCTCAAGCGCGTGGGCCTCAACCTTGAACATAAACTGCTTATCCTTAGTATCGTGCCATATATCTGCGCAAAGAGGTTGAACAGGATCTTCTGCTCTTACAACGTCAAACAAAATATCCAAAAATTCAATAATGCGCTCACCGCGAAGAATGCCCGGCTCGTTCCAGATATTCCAGCAAAAAATTCTTTCGTCGTTACGGTATTTTTTGACTATTCTTTTTACCATTTCAATATAAAGATCTTTAAGCTCTGGATATTCCATATAGTGATGCGGCTCCAAAGCCTTTTCCTCTTCTGTAAGAGGAAATCTTCCCTGATGCTCTCCGAGCGCATATTTTTGCTCTCCAAGCTTTTTGGGAATAAACTTTTCGCCTCTTGGGAGATCCTCCTCATATGCCAAAACAAGCATTACCTTTTGACCGTGCTTTTCACAAAGCACAAGGTAGCGCTCCAATATATCCATAAAAGAATCGGGTTCGGCATAGTAAACGTCGAAATTTGCCCAGAGTCTTACTGTGTTAAAGCCGATTTTTTTTGCAAGGGCAAGCTCGCGGTCAGCCGTTTCGAGCTTTTCCTCGCATTTATAGCTTTGCCACATATCAAGGCGGTTGGCGCAGTCGCTTCCAATAAAATTGCAGCCTCTTAACCAACCTAATTTTTTATACCATTCGTTTGCTTCTTCGTTTGTCCATTTTCTTTTCAAGCCAATCACCTGCTTCGTCGTTTTTCTATATTATATCACACAAAAACTCCCTCTGCAACACTTTTGAAGCGAGCTGTTAAAATTCATTTACATTTGCAATTTAGTGTGGTATAATTAAAGTAATGAGGTGAGATATATGCTGATTGATTTACACGCACATTCTTCGGGAATCAGCAGTTGTTGCAGAATTCCTTTTAACGAAGTGATAAAGCAAGCAAAAGACATTGGAATAGATGGAATTGTCCTTACAAATCACTACCAAAAATCCTACGTTAAAAACGGAAGCTTAAATGAGTTTGTTGATAAATACATTGCAGAATTTTCAGCAACAAAGGAATATGCAGATAAAATCGGATATAAAGCTTTTTTCGGAATTGAATTAACGATGGAGCTCTACCCAAACGTGCATATGCTTATTTACGGTGTTGAGCCAAGCTTTCTTAAAGAAAATCCCGAAATTTTTGATAAAACGCAAAAGGAATTATATTCCCTTGTAAAATCCTACGGCGGCATTCTTATTCAGGCGCACCCCTTCAGAAACGGAACAACGGTTTTGGATACCAATTATTTAGACGGAGTTGAAATAAACTGCCACCCGTTATACGGAAACTCTTATTCAAAAGAATTGCAAGAGATTGCAAAAAAAGATAATTTGATTATAACCTGCGGCGGCGACTATCATGCCGATGCATACCGTCCGAGGTGCGGAATGATTTTTCCCGATAGTATTAAAAGCAACAGTGATATTTTAGAATATCTGTTATCTTCGGGAAAAAAGAAGCTTTACATTCAGGAGCCAAACTGCGATATATCTGCTATTTTTGAATATTAAATTTAAAAGGCTTGACCTCAGTGTCAAGCCTTTTGCGTTAGA
>JAZRNU010000019.1:0-17786 GCA_045648325.1 Eubacteriales bacterium
ATAAATAGCCGTTTTTTTGTCAAAATATACGATAAAATACACCTCTTTTTGTACAACAATGCAAATTAACGCATTTTGACGATAAATACTGCTTAAAGCTTTACTCTATAATATATATATTACATTTTATTTTTGCACCACTCCGCCGCGCGCTCCGAGATTTTTTAAAATTTCGCGGTGTTTTTCCTTTCAAAAACGGTTTTTTACAACATAATGCCCATTATGTATTTACGGAAATCCCGTCTTTTTACAAAAAAAAGACGGGATTTTTTGTTTTTATTACATAATGCCCATTATGTTGTATTTGTCGACTGCTTAAGTAAGTTAAACCAAAAAAATATTTTATTTTAAGAAAGGAAAAAAACCATGAAAAGAAAACTTCTTTGCATTGCGGTTGCAGTAATCATGATATTGCCTCTCGCATTTGCAGCAATCCCCATGGCATCGGCAGCTGTTTCGATTTATGAAACCTCGAGTGGCACGCCGACTATTACGGATTACCAGTCTGACAACTGGGATTTCCAGGACCTTCAGGGAATTGGTAGCGCCAATGATTCCGCTGCTGCTAATCGTATCACCCCCTCAATTTTTAATGTAAATTCAGAAACAAAATCATTTGGAGTTTATTCAAACACTTGGACAGCAGGAATGATTTCTTCCAAGAAAATGTTCGACTTCAGCTCTGAAATTACTGCAGAAGTAGTAATCGGCGATATGACACACGAGCCTACTGCAGGTCACACCGTATTCCCCGAGCAGGCACACACTATTGTTTTGTCTGCTGCAAAACCCTACGTTTATGCTTTAGGTTTTTCAGAGCGTAACTCCTACGAAGGAATAGAAGTACGTTTTTCTGAAAACGCAAGCGGAAAAATTGATGCTTACTTCAACTTAAATGGCGGCGTTGCAGTTTACAAGGCAGATATGTTCACTGCCGGCGACGTTGTAACCTTTACCTTCGTAAACACCGGCGCTAACATCGAAGTATATGCTCAGAAAGCAGACGAAGAAAAAGCATTGATTTATACCTTTGTGGGCGGTGCTGCCTTGTTTGCTGAAAACGCTGCTTATCTTGCATTTACCGCACAGACCTTCGGTGGTGCTACTACACAGCCGATGACTGTAAACAAAGTTAATGGCGTTGCTGCATTGGATGCAGCAGGAACAATTACTCCTGTTGTTCCCTTCGATCCCGCAGATTCCAACTGGAGCGTACTCACTCCCTTTATGGCAGACGGAAGCGCTCCCGGCGGCATTGTTTCTTACAGCTCCAAGGGTGTAATCAAACTCAACAGTGATACCGGTAACTGGGGTCAGGCAGCTGTTATTTACAATGATAAGCTTAATGTTGAAAATCTTTCTGTAACCATTAATAAAACTACCAACTCTCTTGCCAACGAACTTGCTCACACCGGTTTCCTTATCAGTGCAGAAAAACTCACCTCCTATGGCCTTGGTGGTTTGAGCGGAAGTACCTATTTTCCTGCTTGCAACCCTGCAACTTCTCTTGAAATCTACGTAGGCGGCAACGGTGTTCTTTACGGTATAGGTACTGTTGGTATAGTTGCTTTTACCAACACCTTTGCTGATAACGTTGATAACACCTTGAGAATCGGCAAGATTACCGAGGTTGAAGGCAAGAAATACGTTAAGATCTACCTTAACGGCGAAGCACTTCAGGTTATGGGCGAAGATGAAGATGGAAATCCCGTACCCTATGATTTTGAGTTTAATGTAACCGATATTGTTGACGATAACAATCAGGTTTACGTGACTGTTGAACAGACCGGTTACGGTTGGAGTGGCGCTACTGCAGAATTCAAAGAAATCAATGGTGTAACCGCAGGTCTCTTTGAAGGCAAAACAAACTACGAAGAGAACAAAGCAGCATTCGTTGACGTTCAGTACAGAACTTCCGGCGATCCTGCTATCCGTTTCATCAGCAAAGTAAATCTTAACAACGTAAACAACAACGATTCTATTGAGAAGATGGGCACTCTCATTATGCCTGCTAAGCTTCTTGGCGATGCAGATCTTGTTATTACCGAAAACGGCAAGATAAACGACATTTCTTACCTTGACATCGTTGCAAAGAATTACTACGAAAAAGACGATAACTTCGTATCATTCACCGGTGTTCTTACCGGAATTCCGGAAAACAGACTCGACAGAGAGTTTGTTGCTGTTGCATACATCATTTACGCTGACGGTACTGTTACCTACGGTGATGCTGTTACCACCAGCTACAATGATCTTATAGCATAATTCGGTGAAAGGAGATAACAACAATGAAGAAATACAATGCACCTGAAATCGAATTTGAACTTTTTGAAATTGAAGACGTTATCACCGTCAGCATTCCTACTACCGAGGGTGAAAACGAAGGTCCTTATCTCAACGATTGGAACTAATCCTTAATTTCATAAACCTACAAAATATCCGCAACTTTGTTGCGGATATTTTTGTGGGTAAATATCTTAAAAAGCTTGAATTTTTTGCGGAAATATGGTAAAATTACAGTAGTTTATCGTTTGTGCATATTAAAACGAAATTTTAAAACAGGAAATGAAAAAAATGAAGAAAAAGCTTTTTTGTATTGTTCTGGCAATAGTTATGGTCTTGCCGCTTGTGCTTTTTGCAGGCGTTGCATCGGCAGAAACGGCACCCGTTTCCTTTGGGAATATCCCCACCTTTGACGGCGCACAGTTCAGAGTAAAGGGCGGTCTTGGACTCAGATTCTGCATTAACGTATCTATGTATAACGACGTTAACAACGCAACCACTATTGAAAGAATGGGCACTCTTATTATCCCCACCGACAGACTTACGGGCGATGCGGCTCTTACCTTTACCGAAAACGGCAAAATAGGAAACACCTCTTATCTTGATATTCCCGCAAACTATTGGTACGAGACCGACGGCGAAAGCTTTATGAAATATACTGCCGTTTTGCTTGGAATTCCCAACGAGGCAAGACGTTTTACCGCAGTTGCATATATCATTTATAAAGACGGCACCGTTGTTTACTCCGAGCCGTTTGTAAGAAGCGTTGACGACGTTGCTCCCGACGTTTACTGCAAGACCTGCGGTTATATTCCCGAAAATCAGATGGACGCGCCCAAATACTGCCCCGAATGCGGCGGTTTGCTTACCGATAAAGGCTGGTCCGACGGTTGGGTTTGATTTAAAACAAAAACTCCCTTGGTAAACAAGGGAGTTTTTTATTGACTTTTGCGATTATATGTGATATAATTACTGCGATACAGAGTATTGGAGACGTATCAAAACAAACCCTTGTGGTTTGTTTTGGTGCGTCTTTTTTTATTTGGGAGTGTTAAAAATGTATGATGTTGTAATTATCGGCGCGGGCGTTGTTGGCGGTGTTATAGCAAGAGAGCTTTCGAGATATTCGCTTTCTGCTTGCATTCTTGAAAAGGAAAACGACGTTGCAATGGGCGCCACCAAGGCAAACACCGCAATCGTTCATGCGGGCTTTGACGCAAAGGAAGGCAGCAAAAAGGCGGAAATGAACGTTTTGGGCTCTGAAATGATGGAGGAGCTTTGCAAGGAGCTTGGAGTAAAATTCAAGCGAAACGGCTCGCTCGTAATTGCCTTTGACAAGGAAGATGAAGAAACCCTTGCAATGCTTTTGAAAAGAGGAAACACAAACGGCGTAAAGGGCCTTCGCATAATCGACAAGGCAGAGCTTAAAGAAATGGAGCCAAACGTTTCCGATAACGCCACCTCGGCGCTTTACGCCCCCACGGGTGCAATTATCTCGCCTTATGAGCTTGCAATCGCGGCGGTTGGCAACGCAATGGATAACGGCGTTTCTTTAAAGCGCGGCTTTGAGGTTTTGAATATTGAGAAAACCGAGGGCGGATATACCGTATTTGGTGAGAATGAATCGGTAGAGGCGCGCGTAGTTATTAACGCGGCAGGTGTTTTTTCCGATAAAATTGCAAAAATGGTTGGCGACGATTCCTTTGAAATAACCCCCAGACGCGGCGAATACGTCCTTCTTGACAGAGGACTTGTGGGCGTTGCAAGCCACACGATTTTCAGAACTCCCTCTAAAATGGGAAAGGGAATAGTTGTCACTCCCACCGTTCACGGCAATATTTTGCTTGGCCCCACCTCCGAGGATATAACCGAAAAGGAGGATAAATCCACCACTGCAAACGGCATTTTAACGGTTATGACAGAAACCGCAAAGGAAATGAATCAAATTCCCAAGGGCGCAAGAATAACCTCGTTTTGCGGCATCAGAGCCGTTGGCTCAACAGGTGATTTTACAATAAATTCACCCAAGGAGAATTTTATAAACGTTGCGGCTATCGAGTCGCCCGGACTTACCTCGTCGCCCGCCATTGCAAAAGAGGTTGCAAAGATGGTTGGCAAGATTATTCCTCTTAACGAAAAGGGCGACTTTAACCCCGTAAGAAAATCAATGAGCTGGTTTGCCGACGCTTCGCTTGAGGAGAAAAACGCGGCAATAAGAAATAACGGTGCCTACGGAAAAATCGTTTGCAGATGCGAGCGCATCTCGGAGGGAGAAATAGTTGAGGCTCTTAACACCGAGCCCCGTCCGCTTGACCTCGACGGAGTTAAAAGACGCACGAGATCGCAGATGGGCAGATGTCAGGGAGGATTTTGCTCCCCCTCAATAATGAAGCTTATTTCCAAAGAGCTTAATATCCCGATTACCGAAATTACCAAAAAGGGCAAGGGCTCCGAAATAGTAATGGGCAGAACGAAGGAATGAAAAAGATGAAAAAGCAAATTGCAATAATCGGCGGCGGCTCTGCGGGTATGTCAGCGGCAATCGCGGCTTACAAAAGCGGAGTTAAGGATATAATTATAATTGAGAGAAACGAGTTTCTCGGCGGCATAGTCACCCAGTGCATTCACAACGGCTTCGGACTTCATAAATTCAACGAGGAGTTAACCGGTCCCGAATACGCCTGGAAATATGAAAAGCAGATAAAGGAGCTCGGAATTTGCTACGAGCTTAACACCACCGTTATCGATATAACCTCCGAAAGGGTTATAACGGCGGTAAGCCCCGAGCGCGGCATTTTTGAAATAGAGGCAGATGCAATAATTCTTGCAATGGGTTGTCGCGAGCGCTCAAAGGGTGCGCTTGAAATCGTAGGCGAGCGTCCTGCGGGAATATTCAGCGCAGGCACGGCGCAGAAGCTTGTAAACAAAGAAGGTTATATGCCCGGCAAAAAGGTTTTGATAGTAGGCTCGGGTGATATCGGTCTTATAATGGCTCGAAGAATGACTCTTGAGGGTGCCAAGGTAGAGGCGGTCTGCGAGATAAACAGCTATTCAAGCGGACTTGCACGAAATATCGAGCAGTGCTTAAATGATTTCGATATCCCCCTTCTTTTGAGCACCACCGTAAAACAGGTTCACGGAAAAGACAGAGTAAGCGCGGTAACTCTGGCATCGTTGGATGAAAACAAAAGGATAATTGAGGGAACCGAAAGAGTAATCGAGTGCGATACCATTCTTTTCTCGGTTGGTCTTATTCCCGAAAACGAGCTTACCGTAAGAGCAGGAGTAAAAATAGACCGCATAACCAACGGCGCAATCTGCGATCAGAACCGCGAAACCTCGGTGGAGGGAATTTTCTCTGCGGGCAACGTGCTTCACGTTCACGACCTTGTTGACTACGTTTCAAACGAGGCTGAAATCGCAGGCGAAAGCGCGGCAAAGAGGGTAAAGGGCGAACTGGAAAAGGACACCCTTGTAGAGGTTGAAACCGATGGAAGGATCCGCTACACCGTTCCGCAGATAATTACGAAAAATGAAGATGCTTCATTCTATTTCAGAGTGGCGGCGGAATACAGAAACGTAACGGTAACGGTTAAAAACGAAAACGGCGAAACGGTATATTCAAAGAAAAAGGCAAAGGTAACTCCCGGAGAAATGGAAACGCTTAAGCTTGATGCATCGGCGTTTTCAAAAACCCAAAAGCTTTATTTCGGATTGGAGGAAGCAAAATGAAGGAGCTTGTGTGTATAGTCTGCCCCATTGGGTGCAAGCTTACCGTAAATGATGAAAACGGCAATATAACCGTTACGGGAAACGGCTGCAAAAGAGGCGCCGAATACGGTAAAAACGAGCTGATTGACCCGCGAAGAACCCTTACCACCACGGTGAGATGCAAAAACGGAGAGCTTCTTTCGGTAAAAACCGAAACTGCAATATCCAAAAAAGATATAAAAAAAGCAATGGAAATTATAAATAAATGCTCTCCCGACTTGCCTATTTCGGTTGGAGATGTTATAATAGAAGACGTAATGGGCTCAAGGGTAGTTGCAACGCAAAATCTTTAAACCACGGGTGAGAGTATGAAAAGCGGATTTGTTATAGCGGCCGTAAGAAACGAAATGTTCGATGAGGCGATAAATACCGATGTAAAAACGGTGTTTTTGTTAAATCCCAATATTGCGCTTCTTGCAAAGCAGGCAAAAAAGGCAAAGGAAGCAAACAAAAGAATTTTCATTCACATAGACCTTGCAGAGGGAATAGGCAAGGACGAGTTTGGACTTAAGTTTGTTAAGGATCTCGGAATAGACGGAATAATCACTACCCGAAGCAATATGGTAAAGCTTGCCAAAAATCTCGGAATGCAAACGGTCCAGCGCTTTTTCATAGTCGATAGCCATTCGGTTGAAACCACCGTTGAGGCGGTGAAAAACTCAAAGCCCTCAATGATGGAAATTATGCCCGGAGTTATAACAAAAATAGTGCCGAGATTAAGCAAGGAAACCGATATTCCCGTAATACTCGGCGGAATTATTGAAACAAAGGAAGAAATAAAGCAGGCAGAGGCCTGCGGCGCCGCCAACGTTTCGGTTGGCAAAAAGCAGCTTTGGATATAATTTAATAACGTCGCGGCAGAAAAGCGTTAAAACTCTGCCGCGACTTTTTCTTTTTTACATTGATTTTAAAAGAAAAAGGTGGTAAAATATATAATGAACTATTGTATCTTGCCGAAAGTGAGCAAAAATTATGAGAATTCTCGTTATCGACGGTAACAGTATAATAAACAGAGCGTTTTACGGCGTAAAGAGCGCACTTACAAATTCGGAGGGAGTGCCCACCAACGCCGTTTACGGCTTTGCCAACCTTTTGCTTAAAAGCATTGCCGATTACAGCCCCGACGGAATAATTTGCGCCTTTGACCGAAAGGAGCCCACCTTCCGTCACAAAATGTACGACGGCTACAAGGCAACAAGAAAGGGAATGCCGGAGGAGCTTGCGGTGCAGATGCCGCTTCTCAAAAAGCTTCTTGCGGCAATGGATATAACCTGCGTTGAGCTTGCCGGCTACGAGGCAGACGATATTATCGGCACCGTTTCGGAGCTTGCAAAGGGCAAGGCGGAGTGCGTAATTCTCACGGGAGATAAGGACGATCTGCAGCTTATTACCGAAAACACAAGGGTTGCCCTTACCGTAACGAAAAATCACGAAACCGCCACCGAGCTTATGGGAGAAGCCGAGGTCGTTTCCCGCTACGGCGTAACGCCCGATAAGCTTATCGAGGTAAAGGCTCTTATGGGTGATAGCTCCGATAACGTTCCGGGTGTAAAGGGAATAGGAGAGAAGAGTGCCTTCGATTTGATCAAGGAATACGGAACTCTTGAAGATCTTTACGAAAACATCGAGGATCTGAAGGGCAGTAAAAAAGAAAAGCTTATTGCCGATAAGGAAATGGCTTTTTTGAGTAAAAAGCTCGTAACCATTGATAAAAACGTCCCCGTTGAAATAAATTTCGAGGAGCTTTCATATAACGTTACCGCCACCGAAAAGCTGCTTGCGGCTCTTCGGTATCTGGGATTTAATTCAATTATAAAAAAGCTCGGCGCCCCCACCGAGGAGGAAACTGCAAAAAGCGAGCTAAAAGCCAATAAAACCGAAAAAAGCGGAGCCGAAATTTCCGCTCTTGCAAAGGAAAAGGGAGAAATTTCTCTTTTCTTAAAGGAAGAAAACATATATTTTGATTATAACGGCGAAATTGTCGTTTTAAAGGTAACTGACCTACGCGAGATCGCAAGCGTTTTGGAGGACGAAAAAATCAAAAAGCTCACCTTTGGCTTAAAGGAGCTTTACCGTCTTACCCTTGCAAACGGCATCTCCCTTCGCGGCGCATACTTCGATGCCGAAACCGCGGCATATCTTTTAAACCCCTCGGCATCGGGCTACACCCTTTCGGGCGCCGTTTCCGATCTTCTTGATTTAAGCACCGCCCTTGACGCCGACTGCACCGTAAAAATTTCTGCTCTTTGCGATGAAATGACCAAAAAGCTAAAAGAGCTCAATATGGAAAAGCTTTATAACGAAATAGAGCTTCCGCTTACAAAGGTGCTTGCCGAAATGGAGCACCGAGGCTTCAAGGCAGACAGTAACGCTCTTAAAAGCTACAGCGAAAGGCTCGGCGCCGAAATAGAAAGAGTTACCAAAGAGATATATTCGCTTGCGGGCAAGAGCTTTAACTTGAACTCTCCCAAGCAGCTTGGCGAGGTGCTTTTCGAGGAGATAGGGCTTAAGTCCCGCAAAAAGACGAAGAGCGGCTATTCAACCGACGCCGCAACGCTGGAAAAATTAAAAAGCGCCCACCCCATAATCGAGCTTATTCTTGAATACCGCAGCCTTTCAAAGCTTAAATCCACCTATGCCGACGGTCTTTTAAAGCAAATTGCCGCCGACGGCAGAATACACTCCACCTTTTTGCAAACGGTAACGCAAACGGGCAGAATTTCATCAAAGGAGCCCAATTTGCAAAATATTCCCGTCCGCAAGGAGGAGGGCAGAGAGCTTCGCAAGATGTTTGTGGCAAAGGAAGGCTTTTTGCTTGTAGACGGCGACTATTCACAAATCGAGCTTCGCGTTCTTGCCGATATAGCAAAGGACGAGGAGATGCAGGACGCATTTATTCACAACGAGGATATTCACACCAAAACCGCCTCCGAGGTATTTAAAATGCACCCCGATTTCGTCACTCCCTTAATGAGAACGAGAGCCAAGGCGGTAAACTTCGGAATCGTTTACGGAATAGGCGAATACTCCCTTTCGGAGGATCTTAAAATATCCGTTCCCGAGGCAAGAAGCTATATAAAGAGCTATCTCGAAACCTATAGCGGCGTTTCGGAATATATGGAAAAGACCGTTTCAAGGGCAAAGGAAACGGGATACGTCAAAACGGCATTTAACAGAATAAGATATATCCCCGAGCTTGCGGCGGCAAACAAAAACGTTGTTGCCTTCGGCGAGCGCGTGGCAAGAAATACCCCCATTCAGGGCACGGCGGCGGATATAATTAAAATTGCGATGATAAAGGTTTCCGATCGTTTTGAAAAGGAAAATATGCAAAGCAGACTCATTTTGCAGATACACGACGAGCTGATAGTTGAAGCCCCCGAAAACGAGGCACAGCGCGCCGTGGAAATAATGCGTGAGGAAATGGAAAACGCCGCAAGTCTTACGGTACCGCTTGTTGCGGATATAAGCTTTGGAAAAAGCTGGTTTGAAGCAAAATAACGAGGTAAAGCTATGTTTTTTGACAGTATTATTTTTGATTTTGACTATACTCTTGCAGACGGCACCGATGCAATCGTTGCCTGCTACAACTACGCCTTTTCGAAGATGGGCTATAACGACGGCGAGCGCGAGGCGGTTCGTCGCACCGTAGGCATGACGGTAAGAGATTCGATAAAGCAGCTTACCGGCTGCACCGACCCCGAAAAGGTTGAAAAAATGCGCCTTTTATTCAGAGAAAAGGCAGATGAAATTCTTGCAAAGAACACCCACCTTTATTCCGACACCGTGCCGATGCTTAACCTTTTAAAGGAAAACAAAATTAAAACGGCAATAGTTTCCTCAAAGGAAAAGATAAGAATTGAGGAATCGCTTGAGCTTGGCGGCGGCAAGGATTTGATCGGGCTTATTATAGGCGTTTCAAGCGCACCCGAGCCCAAGCCCTCCCCATCGGGAGTGAATATGGCATTGAAGGAGCTTTGCGCAGAAAAAGCTCTTTACGTGGGCGACAGCTTAATTGACTTTCAGACTGCTAAAAACGCAGGGCTTCCCTTTGCGGCAGTAACCACGGGTACTACCTCAAAGGAGGATTTTATTAAGGCAAACGCCGATGGCGAGGTTAAAATTTTTGGCATATTCGAAAGCCTTTCAGAGCTTTCAAAAAGCCTTTTTACAAATCGCACCCTCTACGTTACCGATATCGACGGTACCTTGAAAAAGGATAAAGACCCCATTTGCGATAAAAAAAAAGACCTTTTGAGGCAAATAACAGCTAACGGCACCCTTTTTACCGCCGCAACCGCAAGAGGAATAAACTCCGCGCTCACAGCCCTTTCGGGAATTGACGTCACCGCCCCCTTAATTACCCTTTCGGGCGTTGAGGAGTACGATCCAAAAACGGGCAAAATCACAAGGTATCCTCTGTCAAACGAAACGGTAAATGCAATTTTTAAATACTGCAACGAGCTTTCTCTTGACCTTTTTATCTACCGCGCGAAAAAAGGCGATAAAACCCTTTACATATCCCACGGAAAGCTTTATTCCGAGGCGGCAAACCGCTTTAAGGAAATGCGCAAAAAGGTAAACGGCCAGATATTTGTAAATGAAGAAGACTTAAATCCTTCAAACGATGAAGAATACCTCTACGCCGTTGTTATAGGCGATGAGCCAAGTGTTTTAGAGCTTAAAAGCAGCCTGCTTTCGGAGTTTCCCCTTGTTAAAACCGAACGCTTCACCGAAAGTGTTACCTCAACCTGTTACCTTGAGATTTTTTCTGAAAAGGGCGGCAAGGGAAACGCCGCAAGACGCGCAAAAAACGCCGCTTTTGCAAACCGAGTAGTAGCCTTTGGCGATAATTTAAACGACCTTTCCTTTAAAGAGATCGCCGACGAATTCTACACCGTTGAAAACGCACTCCCCGAGGTTAAAGCAGAGGCGCTTGGCATTATAAAAAGCGGCTTTGTGGCAGATTTCATTGCAAGCCGCGAGGGAATAATAAGCGCCGTTTTAATAAACGATGCGGCTTGCGAGGATATTCCGACTTTAACAAGGCTTGAAAAGCAAAGCTTTGAGGAATTTTACAGTGAAAATCAGCTTTTAAAGGCAGTTGAAAGCAAAACCTCTCATATAATCGTTGCAAAGGAGGCGGGTGTTGTAACGGGCTACCTTATAGCCGATATCTACGCCGACTTTGCCGAAATAGATAAGATATTTACCCTTGAAAGCCAAAGAAAAAGAGGCATAGCCAAAATGCTTCACAATGAGCTTTTAAAAAGGGCACGAGAAAACGGAAGCGAGAAGATACTTTTAGAGGTAAGATCAAAAAATCCCGCCCGCGCCTTTTACGAAAAGCTCGGATATGAAACCGACGGCATAAGAAAAAATTATTACAAAAACGACGACGCAGTTTTAATGTCGCTTACACTTAAATAAAAAGGAAGAAACTATGAAAATACTCGGAATTGAAACAAGCTGTGACGAAACCGCCGCCGCAATAGTTGAAGACGGCAGAGAGATAATCTCGTCATCGGTGGTAACACAAATAGAAGTACATAAGCTTTACGGCGGCGTTGTGCCCGAAATCGCATCGAGAATGCACACCGAGTCGCTAAACGCCGTCTGCAAAAAGGCACTCGATGCGGCAAATATGACCTATTCCGATATCGACGCCGTGGCGGTAACCTACGCTCCCGGTCTTATCGGTGCGGTGCTCACGGGAGTTTGCTTTGCAAAGGGCCTTGCCTACAGCCTGAATAAGCCCCTTGTTCCCGTGCACCATATAAGAGGTCATATTTCTGTGCTTTATACCGAATTTAAGGATCTTACACCTCCCTTTCTGGCAATTTGCGCATCGGGTGGCCACACAAGCATAATTCTGGTAAAAAGCTACACCGAATTTGAGCATATAGGCAGAACCCGCGACGATGCGGCGGGAGAAAGCTTTGATAAAGCGGCAAGAGTTTTGGGCCTTTCTTACCCGGGTGGTCCCGAAATAGATAAGCTTGCAAAATCGGGTAACGAAAAAGCCTATAAAATCCCCATAGTAAGCTTTGAGGAAAACCCCTTTGATTTCTCCTTCTCGGGTGTTAAGACCTTCGTTATAAACCTTGCTCACAGCGCGTCGCAGCGCGGCGAGGAAATAAAAAGAGAGGACCTTGCGGCGTCATTTAACTACACCGTGGCAAAAACACTCGGCGATAAGCTCGTGGCGGCGGCAAAGTACTATAAAATAGATAAGATAGCGGCTGTCGGCGGTGTTTCGGCAAACGACAGACTCCGCGCCTACTTAAAGGAGCAGGCGGATAAAAACGGACTTTCACTTTTCATTCCCCCAAAAAAGCTTTCGGGCGATAACGGCGTTATGCCTGCGGCGCAGGGATACTTTGAATATCTTGCGGGAAATACGGCGGGGCTTGATTTGAACGGCTACGCCACAATGGAGATATAACTATGAAAACGGTAGTAATAACAGGCGCATCACGCGGAATAGGCGCCGAAACGGCAAGACTTTTTTCAAAAAACGGCTATAACGTTGTAATAAACTATAATAAAAGCGAAGAAGCGGCAAAAAAGCTTGCTTTTGAGCTTGAAAACGCAGTTGCGATTAAGGCAGACGTTTCTACGGAAGAAGGCGCAAAATTTTTAATAAACGAGGCTTTGCGCATCTTCGAAAGCGTTGACGTGCTTGTAAACAACGCGGGCGTTTCAATGAAAAAAATGATATGTGACACTTCGCTTTCCGATTGGAAGCGCCACTTTGAAATAAACGTCGAATCGGTCTTTCTTTGCTCTAAAGCGGCAAGCGATATAATGGTGAAAAACAAATGGGGCAGAATAATAAACGTTTCCTCGATGTGGGGAATAAAGGGCGGCTCCTGCGAGGTCTGTTATTCTGCGGCAAAGGCGGCGGTGATAGGCTTTACCAAGGCGCTCGCCCGTGAGCTCGGCCCCTCGGGAATAACGGTAAACGCCGTAGCACCGGGACTTATTGATACCGATATGAACGCCGACCTCACGAAAGAGGATAAGGAAATGATAATAGACGAAACTCCCGTTTCGAGAATAGGCACGGCGGCAGACGTTGCCTCCGCGATCCTTTATCTCGCAAGCGAAAAGGCGTCTTTCATAACCGCACAGGTCATTTCAACCGACGGCGGACTGATATAACTTAAAAAATCCACTCTGAAAAGAGTGGATTTTTAATTTATTTTATCATAACCGTTCCGTTTTCGGTCTGGTAAATTATTGCCATTTCCTCCTCGGTGAGGTCTGTGGCGTTAATATAAATCAAAAGCTCGTGCTCACCGTTTCCGTAGGCGGTAGCTTTGGCGTTTACTCTGAATTCGTAGCATGGGATTTTAGTTCCTCCCGCCGAGGTGATAACCGCTTTTCTTGAGGAAATAATATCAAAATCCGCAAGCAACGCGGCGGCCTCCTCTTCGGTGTGAGCAAACTCGATTTCGGCGCCGTCGTGATTTTTCAAGTAATCACTTGCGAAAAAGGTTAAAACCTCGCCCGTAGAAAGGGAAACGCCGATCTTTATACAATCGCCGTAGCAGTAAACGTCGCCGTTTTGGCAAATAAGCTCAAAAACCGCAACGCCGTTTTCGGTGTAGCTAAGGCTTAAAGCCATATTTTCATAGCCGTATTTTTTTACAAAATCCGTTGCGGTTTTTTCCGCCTCTGAAACCGAAACGGTGTTTTCTCCCTTTTTGCCGGCCGAAATATAGCTTACGAGATAACCGCTTTTTGAAAACTCGGCAAAAACGCCGTCTTGCAAATAGCATAGATTTTCTTCACCGCTACGGGTTACGGGGTCTGAAAGCTCATCGCAGGAAAGGCAGAAAAGCTCTGCCGCCATGCTGTGAAGATCACCGCTGTCAATAGCCTCCTTATCCTTTAAAAACAGCATCTCGGCATCGTTAAGATGGTCGCTGTATTTTCCGTCGTAGTTAAGAGTGGGGAACTCCGAAAGTAATTTTTCCCAGGCTGAAACGGCATCGGAATAAGGAACGGCACCGTCACAAAAGCTCATTTCCGAAAAGGCAAAAAGCTCCGAAAGGTCGGTGCTTCCGTCGTCTATTGAGCCTTTCAGATTGTTAAAGCTTTCTGTAAGCGTTCCAACGCTTGCAGCAATGCCGTTTAGCGTGGCAATTTCCTCTTTTGTTATCTCTCTGCCGTTTGCCGCCTTTTTAATTAAAGAATCGGAAAAATCGGAAATCTTTGCAAGAGTTGCTGTTACCGTAAGCGAGCAGCTGTTGTTTTCCGGAAGAATATCAAGAGCGTTTATGATTCCCTTTGCCGCCGCGGTTGCCTCGCAAAGCGAGGTGATAAAAAAGCCGTCGGTAACGGCGTTTCGTGCCTTGTTAAGCGAAATGGAAAGCTCCTCCAAGCCGTCGGTTATCGCAGATAACGACGCGGTGAAATCGGTTTGCATTTCTGCCTTTGCAACGTTTTTTACAATAAGACATTTCATTGCAAAGGCTCCCGTTGCCAAAATTGCCGCCGTGAAAAAGGAAACGAGGATAATAAGCGGTTGTTTTTTCATTTTAAAAACCTCTTTGTCTTTTTTTAGGTAGTTTTTGCAAAAACAAAAGAGTTTATACCGCAAAGAAAGAAAAAGCCGCCTTTTTAAAGGCGGTTTTTATTATTTTTTTGTGTTGTAATCCATTGAGGTTTTTCTGAATGCTATTGGGGTAAGCCCTGTGTATCTCCTGAAGCACCTTGAAAATGCGGTGGCTTCGGAAAAGCCGGTTTTGATTGCTATTTGATCCATAGGAAGCTCGGTTTCTCTCAAAAGAACCTTTGATTCGGTAATTCTTTTGTTCAAAAGGTATTCGTAAGGGGTAAGCCCCGTATGGTTTTTGAAAAGCTTGATAAAATAGTATTTGCTTAAGGAGGCGTGCTTTGATATTTCGTCAACGCCGATATCCTGACTGTAATGGTCATTTATGTAATCAACGGCGTCCTTTACTATCTGATATTTTTCCGATGCCGACATTTCAATGTTTTTAATATTCGACATAAGAAGCTTTGTTATTATATCGGTTACGGCAAGAGAAAGCTGAATATCGCGGTAATGCTTTTTCTCCTTTATAAGCTTTACGCATTTTTCAACAAGCAAAATAAGCTCGCCCTGCTTTTCGGGCATTCCAACGGCGGTGCCAAGCTCCTCGCAAAGAAGACAGTATTCCTCCATTGCGGGACCGGAAACGTCAAAATAATAAAATTCCCAATCGTCGCCGCAGGTTTCAATGCGGTGGTAAAAGCTTGTATTTAACATAAATGAGCATTTTTTGTTGATTATAAAATCCTCATTTTTATAGTGAAGCTTTCCCTGACCCGAAACGGTTATAACTATTGAATAATAGTTGCCGTCAACTCTTTCGAGAAAAAAGTCCTTGTTTGCGTAGCAGTGGCCTATTTCCGTTACGGTTATGGGAAGCCTTGAGGTAAATATAGGGTTATTTACGCAGCATTCGCCCTTGACTGTTAAGGAAGTATTGCAATTTTGCTTCACGCCGGATCACGACCTTTCCCGTAAAATAAAACCTTTTGTTATTATTATATCAAATAATTCATATATTTCAAGTGTGTTTTGTTAAATTTTAAATAGCAATTTTTTGAGAGCAATTTTTTGCAGTTTTTTAAAATTTACATTTAGACGGTGTTAAATTTAAAAAAACACTTTACCTTTTGATTTTTTTATGTTATAATTTATTGAAGTAATATCCGGAAAGGAAAGATTCTTAATGGGTAAATTACAAATAGAAAAGACCGACGTAAACGTTATGATCTCTCGTGACGTTGTTGCGGGCATTGCAATAAACGCAGCAAGAGAAACAGAAGGAATTGCAAACGTTACCGGAAAATTCGCAGCAAGTGACGTAAAAGCTATGTTTGCAAAGAAAAATCTCGGAAACGGCGTTAAAATAGATTATCTTGATGACGGAATCGTTTTGGATATGTTTGTCGTTGTGGAATTCGGCATTTCGATTCCCAAGGTTGCCCGCGAGCTTCAGGATAACGTAAAGCAGGCGGTTTCAACAATGACCGGCCTTAACGTTTTGGCGGTTAATATCAACGTCGTTGGCGTTGCCCTTTCAAAGGACGCAAAGTTTAAAGCAACGAAATAATTTTTAAAAAATAAAAATAAGAACGGAAAAGCTCCGTTCTTATTTTTTATTTCAAAACGTATGGGGTTATTCGGAATTCCTCGCCGTAGGGTAAAAAGCTTTTCGTGCAAAGGTTTCTGAATTCAGCGGTGCTTACCTCGTAATCGAAAACAGTTTTTGCATCACCCGTAAGAGAATTTCCGTCTGCCGATTTTACAATAACGGGCAGGGAAGCGGCTTTGATAAGCGCGCTGCCTTCCTTTCCTATTCCGAGCACCCTTATATAAGGCGGCAAAAAGCCCTTATCGAATTTTTTCTTGCCGGTAACGGCGTTTAAAACGGCTCGTGAAATGCGGCTGTTTGTGTATCTCTTGGTTGAGAGAAGAGAAAAAAGCTCTGAAAGTGAGGTTGCTTTTTCCGCCGCTTTTTTTATTGCAAATTCAAGCCCCTCGCTCATTTCAAGCGCCTCTCCGAGAAGGGAAACGGGAGCGGTGCGAAGAAAATAAATAATTTCCTTTTCAGCTCTTTCACGCACTGCCACCCTGCCTGCTTCAAGCTCCGAAAGATAAATTTCATGGCTGTAATCGGGCATATAGGGAGCTGCCGCGTCGGGTGCGGCATCTCTTATAAATGAAGCGGGCGCAAAGCGCTCGCCGACCGTCTTGCGGTCAGACTCCCTTTTAATCGGCAAAAAGCTCATATCGGGCGCAAGCTCGGAAATGGCTTTTATGTATTCACAACCTAAAATATCGTTTCCGCGGCAGATGATTTCGGCCTCTTTAAGATGCCCGTGCCTTTTGAAAACGGCTTCTCTTGCAAAGGCAAAGCCGGTGCCTTTTCTTTGCTCGTCCTTTATCTCCTGTAAAAGACTTTTTGAAAGCAAGGCAACGCTTTCTAAAAGCGCCGCGTCGCCGCACTCGGAGCCGAAAACAAGATTGGTTGCCCCTGCGCGGGAAAGAAGGAAAACTCCCGCCCTTGCAAACCCCTCGGCAGACTGCGCCGAAAAGAAGGAGGGAAGCTCAATAACGAGATCGGCACCCGCCTTGACCGCGCACTCGGCTCTTTTGGCTTTGCAAAGAAAAGAGGGTTCGCCTCTTTGGGTAAGATTGCCCGAAAGACACACGATTACCCCGTCTGCGCCTTCCTTTGCTTTTTCAATTAAGTATTCGTGACCGTTGTGAAAAGGGTCAAATTCGGCAATTACGCCCGAGATCATAATTATCCCCCGCTTTTTTGGGTTATTTTTCGGCATTTTTCTCGAAAATAACTTGAAAAAATATTGTTTTGGAGTTATAATATTGTTATTATGGCTGTTTGCGGTTTAACGCACGGTTATATTATAACTCATTTATAAAATTAAATCAACTTTTTCGGAGGAATAGTTAATGAAAATACTTGTTATCAACGCAGGAAGCTCATCTCTCAAGTATCAGCTTATCGACATGGAGAACGAGCACGTTCTTGCAAAAGGCATTTGCGAAAGAATCGGTATGGCAGGAAATATCATTCATAAGCTTGCCAACGGCACCGTAGTTGAAGAGGATTGTCCCTTCCCCACTCACACCGAGGCTTTTGAAAAGACCATCTCCCTTATCACCGATGAGAAGATCGGCGTTATCA
>JAZRNU010000020.1:0-11385 GCA_045648325.1 Eubacteriales bacterium
TCAATCTGACTTTCGTCTGCCTCTCTTGTTGTAATCTTCTGTAAAGCTTTACCGGGAGCTGAAATAAATCGGGTAAACCAATTATCGTGCTTGCCCGCAAGCTTGATAAGCTCGTAGCTTATTCCCGAAACGATGGGTAAAAAGGCCAATTTGCATAAAAATCTCAATAAAACGTTATCAACGGGGAAGATGGGAAGCATAAATATTACCATGCTGATAAGCATAACGATAATAAGAAAGCTTGTTCCGCAACGCGGGTGCTCGCGTTTTTGCATCTTTACGTTTTCAACGGTTAAAGGAAGACCTGCTTCGTAGCAGAAGATAGTCTTATGCTCGGCTCCGTGATATTCGAAAACTCGCTTAATGCTTTTTGTTTGCGATACGAGAAGCATATAACCGATAAGTATTAAAATTTTAATAATACCTTCAACTACTGAAATAAGGCTTTTATTAAGCATTCCACCCAAAAGCCAATTTATTCCGGCAGTAATGTAGGTGGGAGCGAATATAAAGAGAAAAACACTGAGTAAAAGGCCTAAAATAAGTGAAACGGTAAGAGCAATATCCAAAACGGAGATGCCTGTCTTTTTTGAGAACCATTTTTCAAATTTCGAAGGCTCTTCAACCTCGTCATCAATTCCCGAAAGCTCTGCCGATCTCATTATCGTTTTAGTTCCGGTTATCATGCTTGAAATAAAAATGAAGGAACCGCGAACAAAAGGTATTTTGGCAATTTTGCTTTTTTTATTCGACTCCGAAACTGTTTCTAAGGTTATTTCTTTGGTCTGCTCGTTTCTTACGGCGAGAGCAGTTTTGTAAGGGCCCTTCATCATAACGCCCTCAATAACTGCCTGACCGCCTATAGAAGTTTTCATAACAGGGCAGACGTCATTATTTTTTACTGATTTGTCCATATAATTCACCGGGAGTTATTCGGCGGAGATGATGTAATAGTAAACGGGCTGACCGCCGGGAATAACGTTTAATTCAGCGTTTTCAAAAGAAAGTGATTCAACTATCTTGTTGGCGTCCTCTTCCGAAACACCTTCACCGTAAAATACGTTTACGTAGCTTACGCTGTCATCAACGATTTTTGAAATAACGTTTTTGAAGCATTCTTCGGTGTTATCGGTAACGGTGGAAACCTTTCCTTCAACGAGTCCGAGATACTGACCTTCCTTTATGGAGTGGCCGTCGAATTCCGAATCTCTTGCTGCAAAGGTAATGCTTGCGGTTTTTACTCTTGAAGCCGCCTCTGTCATATTGTTTATATTTTCTTCCTCTTCGGTTGCACCGTCAAATGCAAGCATTGCAGAAATGCCCTGCGGAACGGTTTTTGTGGGTAACACAATAACACGTCTGTCAGCAATGGAAACAACCTGCTCGGCTGCCATAATGATGTTTTTGTTGTTGGGAAGAACGAAAACAGTCTTTGCGGGAGTTGCCTGAACAGCGCTTAAAAGATCGTCGGTGCTTGGGTTCATTGTCTGACCGCCTTCAACAACAACGTCAACCGCAAGATCGGCAAAGAGGGTAGAAAGACCTTCACCTGCGCAAACGGAAACGAAACCGTAATCGTTAACAGGCTCTGCAAAGGGATATTTGGGTGCCGAAGATGCGGGAGCCTCTGCCGAAGATGATTTTTCAGAGTGCTGCATCTTCATGTTTTCAATTTTTATGTTGATAAGGTCACCAAATGAAAGACCTTCTTCAATTACCTTGCCGGGATTGTTGGTGTGAACGTGAAGCTTTATTATGCCTTCATCCTCAACCAAAACAATACTGTCACCGATTCTCTGCAAGAATGCGTTGAAGGAAGAGGAATCAGCTTGAGTGGTGCGGGATATAACAAGCTCTGTGCAGTAAGCAAATTTAATATCCTCGGTATTGAAGGTGCCGAAATCCGCTTTTTCGGAAATTTCCTCGGTTGCATTATCTTTTCTTTCGATAATCGCACCTGTTTTAATAACGGCGTAAATACCCTCGAGTATTTTAACAAAGCCGTCACCGCCTGCATCAACAACGTTTGCCTGCTTTAAAACGGGAAGCATTTTGGGAGTATCGTTAAGAGTGTTAATTGCCGCGGAAAGAATTTCCTCAATTACCTCAACGGGTGATTTGGTAGATCTTGCAATTCTCATACCCTTTTCTGAAGCAACTCTTGCAACGGTAAGAATAGTGCCTTCGGTAGGCTTTCTTACTGCAGAATAAGCGTTTTTAACGCCTGCTTCAAGACCCTTTGCAAATTCAAAGGCAGAAACAGTGGTTTTGCCCTTGAACTGACGTGAGAATCCTCTGAAGAGAAGTGAAAGAATAACGCCTGAGTTTCCTCTTGCGCCCTTGAGCATTGCCATAGCCGCAGCATCTGCAACAGCACTTACGGTAGCGTTGTTATCAATAAGAGAAAGCTCTTTTCTTGCCGCCGAAATAGTCATCGACATATTTGTGCCGGTATCACCGTCGGGAACGGGGAATACGTTGAGGTTGTTTACCTCTTCTTTACAGTTTTCAAGGTTATTTGCGGCAGAAATAACCATATCCTTAAAAATTTTGCCGTTAATCATTTGAGCACCGCCTTAATCCTTGATTGAATCAACAAAAACGTTGATTTCTTTTACTTTGAAGCCCGTTGCGGACTCAATAGCATATTTTGCGTTGTGAGTAATGCTTTCAGAGATAGCCATAATGTTTATACCGTATGTAACGGCGATGTGAATGGCGGCAACTATTTCATCGTTTTCTACGGAAATAGAAATACCTCTGTGGTCGTTTCCACCCTTAAAAAGCGAAACAATGGATTCAATAGCGTTATCGTTAGAAACCATACCGGCAATACCGTAGCTGTTTGTAACGGCGTTAGCGGCTATTGATGCGATAACAGAATCCGAAATAACAATGTCTCCATAAGAATTTTTATACTTGAGCATAGGAAGCACCTCCGTATGTAATGTATCTATTTTACAGTATTATATATAAAGAATGCAATACTAAACGAAACAAAAAAATGAAAATATTTTAAAAAAGTCATTTTTGTGCAATTTATACATAAAAAATGTAAATAAATGGAAATTCGCTAAATTTTCTGCAAATCGTGCGAAAATAGGCCGTTATATATTGAAAATTGATATGAATTTGGCAGTGCAGTGAAGATTCTGCTGTAAACAAGGCACTGCTTTCTGTAACAAATTGAAATTATCGGTGATTCGTTAAGGTAATCGTCAAACGCGCTTCCGAAGTGATCTCCCGCTGCGGTTTCATTGTAAATTTTGCCAAGGGAAACGGAATTAAGACCGCTGAAATTTATTGATGAAGAATTCAGAACAGAAACGTCGGTATTTATCGGCATAACCGTTTCTGCCAAATAAAGATCAAAGCTTCCGTTTTTGAGTGCCGACTGATAATCGGTGAAATTGAGCACAGATACCTTTGTTTTAATACCGAATGAAGTAAGCTGTGATGCAATTTTATTTGCAAGCTGCACCTTGAAGCTGTCTTCCGAATTTACAATGAGCTTAAGCTCGTTGATATTATAGTAGCCGCTTTTCTTTTTATATCCGCTTTGAATAAGAAGCTCGTCTGCGAGGTCGGGCATATAAACCGATTCGGGAAGATCAAAGCCGAGCAGACAGTGGTGAAGTGGGTTTACGGGGTGCCACACGAATTCCGCAAACTGACTGCTGTTGTTAAGTGAGCTTCTGTCTAAAAGAAGGTTAAATGCTTTTCGAACGCCGCTTACTGAAAATATAGGGGTATTCGTATTAAAACCTATGAAAATAAAATTGTTTGTAAGATATTCCGAAATTTCATAGTTTCCTTTTAAAAGCACGGTGTTTGTGCTCATATCAACGGTAACGGCGCTTACGGATTTTTTATTAAAAGAATGAACGGTTGAAAAGCCGTCGTCAACCGAGGTTAATCTTATAACGTCGATTTTTGAGCTACCGTTGCAAAGCTCGTTTTTTAAAAGCATGGTTTCGCCGTCACGGTTATTAAAGCAATATTCTCCAACACCTAAAGGAAAATCGGAGCCGTTCTTTTTAATAATGGGAATATCAAGAAGGGTTATATTGCTTTCTGCGTTTGCTTTGAAGGTAATTGAAAATTTACCGTCAACCGCCTTGAAAGAGGAAATGTATTTAAATCTCGAAGAATATCTCATGCTCTTTTTTGCAAGATTATAAGAATTTACAACGTCGGTTGCGGTAACAGCCGAGCCATCGGAAAAACAGATGTCCGCAAGCTCAATAAGAACGGTATTTCCGGAAACGGTGTAGCTCTTTGCGATCATCGGAGAAGGGGAGAAGGTTGCATCGTTGACAAAAAGGCCGGGGTAAATGAGAGGGAATACCGAATGATTGTAAGAAGACTCCGATATAAAAGGATCTGCCGAGTCGGAAAAATCAAACGGCAAAGCGGCAATGGGTAAATCATCGGTAATATCGGAAGAAACCGAGCTGTTATTCGGAAGCTCGGTTGGATTGCTACAGCCTGTAAGAAATACGAAAATAGCCGATATTGAAATTAAAAAAATACGTTTGAAATTTTCCATAGATATATTTTATCACAACAAAATATATATTGCAATAATAAATATTATATAATATATTAAAAATCTTTGAAATCAATCAAAAATTCCAAAGAAACTGCGCTTTTCTCTGCGTGCATCAATTACCTCCTTTTGCTCGTAAGATACAAGCAGCAAGTCATTTCCCGACTTTTTTATGTCCTCAAACGGTATTATAAATTCCTCTTTTTTTGCAAATACCGGAGAATTTTTCGATAAAATAGGTACTACTATTGAAACGACTTTTCCGTTTGAAATGTCGATTTCAACGTCGGAAACGTAGCCAAGCTTTGTACCGTCGTTGATGTTTATTACTTCCTTGGATTTAAGTTCAGTAACTCGCCAAAGCATAAAAAACACCTCACTAAATATATGAGGTGTTCTAATATTATTGACCATTGAAATTACTTTTTAGATGGCTTATCAGCATATCCTTTTGGTTTGAAACTTTTCCGTAAGCGGCTTCCTTCAGTAAAAAATTCAAGGCAGTTCCTATCTCCTTGCCGCATAAGCCAAGAGATATAAGATCGCTACCGCTTATGTCAAGCTCGGTTAATGAAACGGGCCGTTTTTCAGAGAAAAAAACGGCTTTCGCATTTGAAAAAATCGAGGTATTTCTGCCTGAAAGCTCTAAAAATTTCAAGGCTCTTTCCGCAGTTGGTTTACCGAATTCAAGATAAAAATCTGTAACCTCACAGACACTTTTAAATTCCGTGTAACGGCAATTCAGTAAGAAAATAACTTCGTTTACGGTCTTGCTTGAAAGCATGGCAGAACGAAGAAAATCGTCTGCATAATCACTATCTGCATTGCGAAATAAAAGAGCCAAGCGCATAGAAAAATCGTTTGGATCTATATCGTCGATTATTGAAAAAGTCTTTGAATCAAAAGCAAATTCAGAGCAAAAACCGCTTAAAAAAAACGAGTATTTTTCTGCGCTTTTGGTTATATTTCCCACTGCTTTTACTAACTCGGAACCGATTGCATCTTGGGGAATAACAAGACCGTTTTCAAGGCATTTTTTACATTCCTTAAGGGTCTTTTCCTCGATGCGGAATCCATCCAAAGAGACCGCAAAACGAAATGCTCTCAAGACTCTTAAATTGTCCTCGTTCAACCGTATATCAGGGTTTCCGACGGTTCTTATGATTTTATTTTTTAAATCGGAAATGCCGTCAAAGCAGTCGAAAACGTTGCCGTTTAAATCAGCAGCAAGCGCATTTATTGTAAAATCTCTTCGTGCAAGATCATCTTCAAGGCTATCTGTGAATATTACAGATTTCGGGTGCCTGAAATCGGAATACTTTTCTTCCTTTCGCATTGTTGTGATTTCAAACGGTGTGTCTTCAAAATAAACGGTAACCGTGCCGTAGGCTGAAGCGGAATCAAAAACCCTGCAATCGGAAAACAATTCGATTGTTTCATGAGGCAGGGCAGTTGTGCATACGTCAAAATCATTGAAATCGCGGCAAAGTAAAATATCTCTTACCGAGCCGCCAACAAGATATGCTTTTTTATCAATAGAATCAAAACGCTCTAATAATCTGATTGCTTTTTTTGGAAGCCCGATAACCATTTTCTCACCTTCTTGATTTAATTATATATAATTCTTTTTTAAAGTCAAGTCTTACTTGATTTTAATTTAAAAAAAGTGTATAATATTATAGGTGAAATTTATGCAAATAACAAAGAATTTTATAATTGTTTCTTCGGAAATGCCCGATGACATTAAAAATAAACTTAAAAACAGTGGATTTACTCCACTTCCGTCTTGTAAAGTTGATTTACTTGACACATCTGTTTCGTCTCACCCCGACCTTCAGCTTTTAAGCTTTTTAGGAAAGCTTTACGCAGCTAAAAACTGCTATTCTTATTACTGTGATCTTTTTGCTGAAAATCAGTTGTCATCAGAGCTTGAATGTCTTGATTTAAATGTTTTTTCACCGTATCCCAATGATTGTATTTTAAATTTTACTGTTTTTAACAACTATTTGATCAAAGGAAAAAAGGTAACTCTTCAAAATGAATTTTGCGGTTATAATGTGGTTGAGGTAAATCAAGGCTACGTAAACTGCTCTGTATTGAAATTAAATGATAACGCCGCAATAACTGAAGATGTAACGATTTATAATGCTCTTTGCTCAATAGGCGTTGATTGTCTGCTTTTGCCTGAAAGAAAGGTTTTATTAAAGGGCTGCAACTGCGGGTTTATTGGCGGCGCGGGGTTTTCGTTTGATAATAAGGTTTATTTTTTCGGAAAAATCGAAGAATTTGACTATTTTGATAAAATAAAGGCATTTTGCAATAAACACGGCTTTGAAACGGTTTCGCTTTCGTGTGAAAAAGTTGAAGATTACGGAAAAGCGGTAATAATATCATAAAAAGCTGACAAAAAGCTTTCTTCCCGAATATAATTTATTAGTTTCTTCGGGAGGTTCTTACTATGCTTTACGTGAGAAAAAGGGAAAAGGCAAAAATCAAGTTGAAATTCAGATTGCTGATTTTCACCGTTTGCGTTGCTTTTATAATTTCTGCTGTTCTTATTACCTATTTTAAATCTGTCAAGCCCATTGTAACCGATATAGCGACCTCGCAGGTTGAGGTGGTTATGATGAAATCGATTAACGATGCCGCAATTGCGGTACTTATGGACAGTAAAATCGATTATTCGGATATTATAACTATTCACAGAGATAATAACGACGGAAAGGTAATCTCTGTTACCGTAAACGGTGTTTTGTTAAATCTATTAAAATCAAAGCTTATAAACTGTATTGTGGAAAACGTAGAGGAGCATACTGCAAATTCGGTAAAAATACCAATCGGAAGCATATTATCGCCAACCTTTTTTTCTGGGCACGGGCCGGAGCTTAACTTTGACCTCATGCCGGTAAGTGCCGTATATGCTGATTATGAAAACTGCTTCAGCAATGCAGGTATTAACCAGACACGGCATACCGTTTCGGTAAAGATTACGGTATCGTCGGGCGTATATCTTCCCGGATACAGCGCCGAAACTACAATTGAAACACATTTTATTATTGCTGAAACGGTAATAGTTGGCGCAATTCCAAACGATTTTGCAAATATAGAAGGACTTGGCGACGAAAATTCATATATTACAGATCTGATATGAAACGGTGATTGAAATGAATGAAATCAAAAGACTTCACGAGCTCACGGCAGAGCTTAAATACCATTCGGAGCAGTATTACGTAAACGATGCTCCCGTTATCTCTGATTACGAATACGATATGCTTTTGCGTGAGCTTGTTTCGCTTGAGGAAAAGTACCCCGATGAAAAAGAGCCTGATTCTCCCACCTCAAGAGTCGGAGGAAAGGCGCTTGACGCTTTTGCTTCGGGCACCCACGCCGTGCCGCTCGAAAGCCTGCAGGACGCTTTTTCATTTGACGAGGTAGTGGATTTTGACAGCAAGGTTTTGGCAAAAGCAGAAGCAGAAGCGGAATACGTTGCAGAGCTTAAAATAGACGGCTTATCTGTTGCACTTGAATATGAAAACGGTATTTTTGTAAGAGGACTTACAAGAGGCGACGGTATTACGGGAGAGGACGTTACCGAAAATCTTAAAACAATAAGAGATATTCCGCTTAAATTAACTTCACCCGAAAACGTTATTGTACGCGGTGAGGTCTATATGCCGCGCGCAGTATGGCAAAGCCTTAATGAAAAAAGGGAAGCCGCGGGTGAAGCATTATTTGCAAATCCGAGAAATGCCGCGGCAGGCTCACTCAGACAGCTTGATTCAAAAATCACCGCATCGCGCAAGCTTTCAATATTTGTATTTAACCTTCAAAAGAGTGAAAAAGAATTTAAAACCCATTCTGAAACGCTTGAATGGTTAAAAACACTCGGTTTTACCGTTTCTCCCCATTATAAAACCGTTTCTGATATAAACGGTGCCATTGAGGCAATTAAGAATTATGGTGAAATGCGCAAGGATTTGCCCTTTGACATCGACGGAGCCGTTATAAAGGTAAACGACCTTTCGCTCCGAAAACAGCTTGGAAGCACCGCTAAAACGCCGAGATGGGCAATAGCATTCAAATATCCTCCCGAGGAAAAGGAAACTGTGCTCCGCTCAATTGAAATAAACGTTGGAAGAACGGGAATTTTAACGCCTCTTGCAATTTTAGAGCCTGTTTTCATTTCGGGCAGTCTTGTTTCAAAGGCAACCCTTCACAATAAGGATTTTATTAAGGAAAAGGATATAAGAATAGGGGATACCGTAAAAATAAGAAAAGCGGGAGATATAATTCCCGAAATAGTATCGGTAATTAAAGAAAAGCGCACTAATGAAAGTGCTGAATTTGAAATGCCCACGGTTTGCCCCTCTTGCGGAAGCACTGTTTTTTACGATGAAAAAGAGGTTGCGGTAAGATGCGAAAATGCATCTTGTCCCGCACAGGCGGTAAGGAACATAATTCATTTTGCATCAAAGGACGCTATGGATATAGACGGCCTTGGCTCTGCACTTTGTGAGAAACTTTACTCAGAAGGCATAATTAAAGGTATTTCCGATATATACAGAATTAACAAGGAAGAAATTGCGGCATTAGAGGGTCTTGGGGAAAAATCGGCTGAAAACCTTTTATCTTCAATAGAAAAAACAAAGGAAAACTGCCTGTCAAGATTGCTTTTCGGTCTTGGAATACCCGAGGTTGGTTCAAAAACCGCAAAAATCATCGCAGCAAGATTTTTAACGCTGGATAATATTGCAAAGGCAACGGAGGACGAGCTTATGACGGTTGACGATATCGGTCCGCGCACTGCAGAATCGATTGTCAACTTCTTTTCGCTTTCCAAAAATGCCGAGCTTATAGATATGCTAAAGGAATACGGCTTGAACACCGAATATAAGGGTGCCGTTTCCGATAATAAGCTTGCGGGAATTACTTTTGTAATTACGGGAACTCTCCCCACAATGTCGCGCAACGAGGCAACAGAGCTTATTGAATCAATGGGCGGAAAGGTTTCCGGCTCTGTTTCAAAGAAGACCGGAATGGTGCTTGCGGGAGAGGACGCAGGCAGCAAATTGCAAAAGGCAAAGGAGCTTGGAATTAAAATTATAGCTGAAAATGACCTTTTAGAGCTAATAAAATGATATATATTTATCTATAGATAAAAAAACACTTGCAAAAATGGAAAAATATTGTTATAATAGATTCGTGATTGATAAATTTTAACGCAGGGAGGAATCAACATGCCTGACATCAATTACGAAATCATTAAAGAAGTCGGAACTCTCTCTACGAATCCCACCGGTTGGGAAAAGAAGCTTAAGCTTATCAGCTGGCTTGGAAGGGAAGCTAAGTACGATATACGTGACTGGGCTCCCGATGGCGAAAAGATGGGCAAGGGTATTACCCTTACCGCAGAAGAATTAAAAGCTCTTAAGGAGTTACTTGCCGATTACAACGAATTTTAAGGAAGTGTCGTATGCAGGAGTCATACCTTCAGACATACGAGCAAATGAAAAATCGTGTTGTTGAGCGAAGAGCACAGCTCGACAGATTGCTTGACTATATGGAGAAAAATACCAATTGGTTAAAAGCTCCTGCGAGCACGAAATTTCATTTGTGTTGTGAAAGCGGATTGCTTATGCACACAATGAATGTCTGTGAAAACATTTTGAAATTAAGAGAAGCACTATACCCGTCGATATCGGAAGAAAGCTGCGTTGTTGTTGCAATGCTTCACGATCTTGGCAAGGTAGGAATGCCCGGCAACCCCCAATATATTCCAGCCCAGCCTACCGAGCGTCAGCGTCAGTACGGATACGGTCCGAAGTATCCGTTTGAATTCAACAACGATCTTGTTTATCTTTCGGTACCGATAAGAAGCCTTTATTTAAGTTTACCTTTTATCAAGCTCTCACAGGAGGAGGTTCAGGCAATCGTTTATCACGACGGTCAGTACGTTGACGATAATCATTCGGTTGCCACAAAAGAAGAGCCACTTACTCTGCTTTTGCAATATGCCGACTCTTGGTCGGGATTCGTAACAGAAAAGGAATCCCGCAAAAAATGAACATTATCAATCAAATCAAAGACACGATAAAAGGCTTAACAAATAAAGAAAACCGCAAACAGCTTTACAAATATATTGCAATAGGCCTGTCTGCGGTGCTCGTTGAATTTTTGTCATTCACATTTTTGATGATGATAGAAATCGACGGTCACGATATGGCGCATATATTCCTTTTTCCGTTATTTGATTACACGGTAACGGGAACTAACCTGTGCCAATCGGTTTCGATGCTTTTGGGAACGATTTTTTCTTACACGATGAACCGCAAATGGTCATTTAAAACAAAAAATCCCATTCTTCCCGAAATCACTCGCTTCGGTATTCTCTTTATTTTCAATCTCATTGTAACAAATATCGTTATTCGATTGCTTCAGATGACAGGTCTTGAAGATCTTATTTGCAAGATTTGTGTGCAGTCGATGATGGTACTTTGGAACTTCTTAATTTACAAACTTGTAATCTTCAAACCCTACAAAACAAAACAAGACTGATTTAATGATTAAAAAAATACCGAGCGACCTTGGTCGCTCGGTATTTTTTGTTATTTATACGTTGCTTTTAAAGAAATATCCTTTGCACACATTTCAACGTCGTAGGTTCCGGGAACCTCCCAGCCTATCGAATATGCGGAAATGTAAAGATCCTCAAACTCGGTGTCTTTAAGAAATCCCTTTGATTTTGCATCCTCAAATGCAATTTTTAAATAGGGATATACGTCAAGATCGAGAACTATAAAATCATTATCCTCACTGCCGTAGGGCTTGCCGTCCTT
>JAZRNU010000021.1:0-4134 GCA_045648325.1 Eubacteriales bacterium
TACAACGTTGTATATTTTTTCAAATACATTCATATTATTCATTTTTTGACAAAATATTGCATAAATATCTGTTGATAACTTTGTTGATAATGTTAAAAATTACGCTATATCTGGGTTTTAGAGTTATTGAGCCATGCGCTCCTTTTTACCTTTATGCATAGCGTGTAATAAAAAGATTATAACGAATATAACTACAACGGAAATTATGGTAATTGTAACAGCGATTGTTGTGATATCAGAAAAATCGGGAGGGATAAAGCCTCTGCCCTCAACGAGCTTTCCTATACCGCTTTGAGCCTTGTATTCGGAGGTAAAGGCATAAAGTGCGAGTGCAGTAAGACGCTCATCTATTTTACCCTCATTATCAGTAAAATATCCGTCTTCATGCTGACGGTTGTATAACGGATTTAAAATACCTTTCCAGAATTCACTCGTTACGTCATCAACACCGTAGTCGTTTGCACAGGAAATAGCCATTGCGGCGATGTCTGGACGGTATTCCTCGTTAATTATAACCTCACCGTTTTCGTTAATCAAAGCAAGGAAGCTTTCTCTTACAGCCAAATATGCATCTCCGGCAATACCTGCCTTTTTGCGGGATATTACGGAAAGAATGAAAAAGGTAAGCTCGTAATCAATTGCTTCTGCGCCTGCATCAGCCCAACCGGTACCGTTTGCAATTCTTCTGTCGGTAAATGCTTTAACTGCGGCATTTTCATCAATTTCGGCATTTACTGCAAATAATGCCGCAAGGCATACTGCGCTTTTATAAAGGGTATCGGAATATAAACCGTTTTCCTTTTTTGCGGCAATTATTATTTCCGAGGGGGTAAAATCTGTGGCAAGCTCTGTTAATTTAGTGTTTGTTGCAGCTGCAAATATAATTAACTCTGCGGCAGCAAATGCAGGATCCTCGGCTGCTTCTATTTCAGCCTTAGTTGTTTTGTAGCTTTCAATACTGCTTGAATAATGCTTTTCGGGCATCGGATAGTAAAGATAAGCAAGAGAAACATTTTCGTAAATATTTTTTTCTGCGGTAGTGTTATTGTCGTAATACCTGATAAGGTCAATTACCGAATCACTTACTGTGGCTGCGGCAAACGGACAAATTGTAAATACCAAGGCTATCATTACAGCAAAAATTAGGCAAAGTAGTTTTTTCATTTTATTGTTTTTCTCCCAAAACTAAATTCCCCTCACGGTAAGTGAGGGGACTGTTGTTTATTCAACGATAAACTGCTTGATTTCTTCGAGGAGAGCGTCCTTATCTGCTCCGTCGGAAATTCTGATTTCAATCTTTTTTGAAAGATCAAGACTGAAAATACCCATAATTGATTTGGCATCGACTATGTATCTTCCGGAGATAAGGTCAACGTCACAGCCGTACTTTGAAACGATTGTTACAAAAGATTTTACATCATTGATAGAATTTAACAAAATAAATGTTGACATAATAAGAATCTCTCCTTAAAATATTATTGTATATATTTTATCAGCATTTTTTCCACAAGTCAAGTTTTTTATAAAGAGAGCGCGATTATTTAATGAAATTTTACATTTACACCCTTGGTTGCAAGGTAAATCAGTATGAGTCAGAGGCAATTTCTGAAAAATTCCAGGAAAACGGATATCAGCATACGGACAAATCCAACGAGGCGGATATTATCATAGTAAACTCCTGCTCGGTCACCGCAGAAAGTGACCGAAAGGCAAGACAAGCCGTAAGACGCTTACGCAAGAATGCAAAGGATGCGGTAATTCTTCTTTGCGGCTGTTATCCCGAGGGCAACAGGGAAGAAGCAACGGGAATAACTGAAGCAGATATAGTTATGGGCAACGCAAATAAAAACGGCGTTTATGAAAAGGTTATGAAATTCCTTTTAGAAAAGAAGCGCGACGTATCGTTTGAGCCGATTGGTAACGCAACAGAATTTGAGGAAATGACCGTTGCCTCTGCAGGTAAGAAATTAAGAGCTGTTGTAAAAATTGAGGACGGCTGTAATTCCTTTTGCAGCTATTGCATTATTCCGTACGTTCGCGGCAGGGTGCGATCAAAGCCCGAATGTGAGGCAGTAAGAGAAATAACGGCACTTGCAAAATCGGGAATTAAAGAAATCGTGCTTTCGGGTATTCATCTTGACCGCTATGGAACCGATAGCGGTGAAAGTGATCTTACAATGCTTCTTGAAAAGCTAAATGCAATTTGCGGTGAATTCAGAATAAGATTAAGCTCGCTTGATCCTGTTTATATTACCGAAGACACGGTAAAACGTCTTTCAGTTTTAACAAAGCTTTGCAGACATTTCCATTTGTCATTGCAAAGCGGAAGTGATAAGATTCTTAAGGCAATGAACAGAAAATATACTGCGGCACAATATAAAGCTGCGGTATCACTTATAAAAGAGCATATGCCCGATGCATCGGTTACCACCGATATTATAACGGGCTTTCCCGGTGAAACCGAGGAAGATTTCAAAGAAAGCATTGAAATAGTTAAAGAATGCGAATTTTTGAAAGCACATATTTTCCCTTATTCGGAGCGCCCCGGTACCCGTGCCGCTTCAATGGAAGGCTCTGTTCAAAAGGGAATAAGAAACGAAAGAGCGGTCTTACTTATAAAAGAGGCAGATATTGTTTCGAAGAAATATATAAATAGCTTTATCGGCAAAAATGCTTCCGTGCTTATAGAAGAAGTAAAGGATGGATATGCATACGGCTATACGGAAAACTATATTTATCTGCAAATTGAAGGAAATTTAAAGGAAGGCGACGTTGTAACCGCAAAATTGACTGAAATATCTGAAAATTTTGTAAAAGCCGACCTTTGTAAATTTTAACAGTTGCATATCTTCAAAAAATAATATATAATATATAAAAACACTTCACAACCCTTCACAAATCTTTCTTTGTAAAAATAAAATGTAATAGGAGGAAAGAGCTATGAAAAAAAATCTGTTTAATTACTTTTCCATGATTAAAGGCTATCGCTTTATGGCAAAAATAAACTCAGAGAAATCCGAAGAAGCGTCTTTTGTATGCTCTGAGGCTCTTTCTGCTTGTGAAAACAGTTTTACGGAGAGTGAAGGGATTGACAGTCAAAAGAGGAGACATATTTTACGCCGATCTTAGTCCCGTAGTAGGTTCGGAACAGGGCGGTATCAGGCCTGTTCTGATTATACAAAACGACGTAGGTAACAAATTCAGTCCAACGGTTATAGCGGCGGCAATAACAAGTCAGATAAATAAAGCGAAGCTTCCGACACATATAGAAATTTCGGCTGAAAAATACGGCTTGCAAAAGGATTCGGTTGTTTTGCTTGAACAGATAAGAACACTTGATAAAAAACGTTTAAAGGATAAGATGGGGCATTTATCGGAGGAAGCAATGAAATGCGTAAACGAAGCGCTTTTTATTTCCTTCGGATTAATAAATAAAATATAAGTAAGAAGTTTAAACAAAGGAGAAGGTTATGAACAAGAGCTCAAAGCTTATTACGGCAATATCCGCATCGGTATTACTCATAGTAATGTCGTTTGCCATTATTATTTCTGCAAATGCAGAGCCTGGAGATGCAGATAATCCGCTTATAACCAAGGATTATCTTGACAGCGTGGTTTCTTCGCTTGTTGCTGAAAATGAAGAGTTAAGGTCACAGGTAGAAGAGCTGAAAGCACAGGTGGAGAATAATGCCTCGGGTGTTTTTGACAGTGAAGAGTTCAAGGCAGAAATAGAGAATATGATAAATCAGGCACTTTCGGGCGTTAATACGGGATATCAGACGGTTGAGCTTCCCGCAAATTCTACCGTAATGCTCGGAGAGGGCGCTGAGGTTATTATAAGAACGGGAATAGTTACCGCTATTACTCCGAGTGCAACGGCAGGACTTTACGATCTTACCGAGGGTACGGTAATTTCCAACAATGCAACCGTTACCGCAGGTCATTACATATTGGCAACAAGAACCGAAAGAGGCTTTAAAACTGCCTCCGATACGGTAATACTTATCCGCGGCGAATACAGCTTAGCGTAAAATAAAGCCCCTTGAAATAATTCAAGGGGCTTTATTTTGCTAAAAAGCTTTGACAAAGCCGTGTTATTATAGTATAATATAATTATTAAAAATAAAGGATGAA
>JAZRNU010000022.1:0-7635 GCA_045648325.1 Eubacteriales bacterium
GGCGGACTATATCGTTTCCGGTCAGTTCTCAAACAAGGCCTACAAGGAAGGTCAGCTTTTCGGCGAATGCACCGCTATCGCTTCATCGAAGGATAAGAATTTTGCCGGCGTTCCCGTTGTAACGAAGGATATGATCTCAAAAGACGCAGACTATCTCCACATCTGCTTCAATAACACCATATACGGCACCAAATATCCCTATATCCCCGAGACCGGTGACGTTCCCCTCGTTGCGGATATGTCCTCCTGCATTCTCTCCGAGCCCGTTGACGTTTCCAAGTTCGGTCTTATCTATGCAGGCGTTCAGAAGAATATGGGCCCTGCAGGTATGGCAGTTGCCATTATCCGTGAGGATCTTTTAGAGGTTAAAAACGATTTCGTTATTCCCACCATGTATAAGTATTCCACCTATGCGGAAAACGAGTCGATGTATAACACTCCTCCCACCTACTGCATCTATATCGTAAAGCTCGTTCTCGAGTGGATCAAGAACGATATGGGCGGTCTTGCAAATATGAAGGAGCACAACGAGAAAAAGGCAAAGATCCTTTACGATTATCTCGATAATTCCAACCTCTTCAAGGCACCCGCAGAGAAGGAAAGCCGTTCGCTTATGAACGTTACCTTCGTAACCGGCAACGAGGATCTCGATAAGAAGTTCTGCAAGGAGGCAGCCGCAGCAGGCTTCCTTAACATCAAGGGTCACCGCTCGGTTGGCGGTATGAGAGCCTCTATCTACAACGCAATGCCCATTGAAGGCGTTGAAAAGCTTGTTGAATTTATGGCAAAATTCGAAAAGGAAAACGGCTAAAGGAGTTTTTCAAAAATGTATAACATTAAAACAATGAACAAGATCGCAAAGATCGGTCTTGATAACTTTACTGCAGATTTCGCTGTAAGCGATAACTGCGAAAATCCCGATGGCATTTTGGTTCGCTCGGCTTCTCTTCACGAGATGCCCGTAAACGATAACCTTCTTGCAATCGCCCGTGCAGGTGCAGGCACCAACAATATTCCTTCAGATGCAATGGGTGAAAAGGGCGTTGTAGTTTTCAACACCCCCGGCGCAAACGCAAACGCAGTTAAGGAGCTTGTGCTTTGCGGCATTTTGCTTGCCTCGCGTGACGTTGTGGGCGGCATCAACTGGGTTAAGGAAAACGCAGCTGACCCCGACATTGCAAAGGCGGTTGAGAAGAATAAGTCGCAGTTTGCGGGTAACGAGATAAAGGGAAAGACCCTCGGCGTTATAGGTCTCGGTGCGATCGGCGGACCTCTTGCTAACGCCGCACGTCATCTCGGTATGACTGTTTACGGCTTTGACCCCTATCTCTCCGTTGAGGCTGCATGGAATCTTTCAAGAGATATTATTCACGCAAAATCAAAGGAAGAAATATACGAGAAGTGCGATTTCATCTCTGTTCACGTTCCGCTTATCGCAAGCGACGATCCCTCCAAAAACACCAAGGGTATGATCGGTGAAAAGGAAATCGCAATGATGAAGGACGGAGTTGTAATTCTCAACTTCGCGCGCGACGCTCTTATCGACGACGTTGCTATGGAAGCGGCTTTGGAATCCGGCAAGGTAAAGCGCTACGTTACCGATTTCCCCAACCCCGCATCTGCAAATATGAAAAACGTTATTGCAATCCCTCACCTCGGCGCATCTACCGAGGAGAGTGAGGATAACTGTGCGGTTATGGCAGTACAAGAGCTTTCCGATTATATTTTAAACGGAAACATAAAAAATTCGGTAAACTATCCCAACGCCGAGCTTCCCCGCTCGGGTAAGGCAAGAGTTTGCGTAAACCATAAGAATATCCCCAACGTTTTGGCACAGATCTCGGGCGTTATGGGTGAAGCGGGCGCAAACATCGAGAATATGATAAATAAGAGCAAAAAGGAAAACGCCTACACCATCATGGAGGCAACCGACGAAATTCCCGAGGGCGCTTACGAAAAGCTTATTGCCATCGAGGGTGTTATAAGAGTAAGAATTATCCACTAAAGGCATCTATTAAAGCCGTCTGTTTGAAAAACAGGCGGCTTTTTGTTGTCTGAAAGATGAAAATTAGCGATAAAATGTAAAAAAATATAAGAAAGACTTGCAAAAGGGTGGACTAAAGAGATATAATATAATATCAAGTAAAACTATTTTTAAAAACGGAGAAGTAAAATGAGCAGAAACGAGCCCTTTTCTTATGCAAGAAAACTGAAGATATTTATTATAGTGCTTTGTTGCCTTCCTGTTATAGGAATTGCAATGATGATTTTCTTGCCCACCCCTCCAAACGGCGTAACGGTAACTCTTGTGCCGCGCGAGGAAAATTCAACGGTGGATTTCGAGCCGCTTATTGAGGAGATTGCAGACCCTACGGGTGAATACAGCGAGGAGATCCACAGAGCAATGATCGAGCTTGTGGGCGACGTAAAAAAGACCTACTCCATTGCTCCTGCCGTTATTGCAACCGAAAACAAGGTGTTTTTCGTAAGCCCCTTTACAAACGGCGTTGAAAATAATATCGGCGTTGAGCTTTTTGTTTTTGAATACAGCTACGGGCACTACGACGAGGAGGATTTTGCCTCGGTGCTTGTGAACGATATTGACCTTTCAACTCTTACTGCCTGCGGGGAAAACGAGCATTACGGTCTTATGAACGTAACGGTAAGCTGCTGTGCGAGATATCTTTTCAACTACGATTATATTAACTGCACCGTATCGGATTTTACCGGCACCGAAAAGCTCGTTGATATAAATAAAATCGAGCTTGACCTATCGGAGGACAGCATCACCGACCGTCTTGTAAACACCGTTTACGCGGAGGCTGCGGTTTCCACAAACGATTACGGACTTATCGCCGCAGAGAATATTGAAATTATCTCAAGAGTTGTACCGGGCGGTTTCAAAAATATTAACAACGGTATCTACGATAAAAACGCAACCTCGGATAACGCCGAAAAGGGCGCATATCTCAGAGTAAAAACCGCCGAAGAGTTTTCGGATCTTCAGGGTATTGTTTTTAATATCATAAACGTAGAAAAAGACCGTTTTGAAGAGGAAATTACTTATCCTTCCTTCAAAATTGATATGAAGATATACTACACCAACATTGAAAGCAAATAATGGGAGGAATATAAATGGCTCCTGAAAAGAAGAAAAAGAGCACCGGCTCCTTTAAAACAAGGGCGTCGGAGGTTAAGAAAAATCTGCTTAAAGGAAAAAAGGAAAAGATAACCGCGCCCGAATATAACAAAGAGGGCGAGGCGGTTATGCCCAAAACCAAAGGACAAAAGGTCTTTGGCTTTTTCGTGCGCCTTGTAATCGGCTGTATGCTGTTTGGCATGGCTATGGCGATAATGGGAGGCGTTTGCTTTTTCCATATTCTCAACAATTACGAGAACATCGACATTGCAAACACCTTTAAAACCCTTAATATGAAGGCAACCACCTACATTTACGCCTACGATGACGAGCTTAACACCTACGTTGAGCTTGAGTCGCTTTTCGTAAGTGAGGACCGTCAGTGGATAAGCTATGACGATATTCCCGAATATTTCAAGCAGGCTACCATTGCAATCGAGGACGAGCGCTTTTACGAGCACGACGGCGTTGACTGGCGTAGATTCATTCTGGCAACGGCAAACAGCTTTTTAAGCTTCAGAAGCCGTTTCGGCGCTTCGACAATAACAATGCAGCTTGTTAAAAACGTTACGGGTGCAGATGAGGCGACCGCAATAAGAAAGGTAAAAGAGGTATTTAACGCCACTTATATTGAGAAGATCTACGAAAAAGACGATATACTTGAGCTTTACCTCAACTATATCAACTACGGCGGACAGATTCAGGGAATTTTGTCGGCCTCGAGATTTTACTTTGGCAAGGATCCCTCACAGCTTACTCTTATAGAGGTTGCAAGTATCGTTGGTATTACCAACAATCCCTCTATGTATAACCCCTATTATTCGGATAACAGAGAGGCAAACCTCGACAGAGCAAAGCTTATCGTTGAGCAGATGTACCGCCTTGAGATGATCTCAGAAGAGGAATATGACGAGGCGATTGCGACCACGGAGCTTTCGTTTGCCTTTGGAACCTCCGATGAGGAAGAAAAAAAGCAGGCACAGTCTTATTACGTTGACACCGTTATCGACGTTGTAATAAACGACCTTAAAAAGACCTACGGCGTTTCCACCGATATTGCAACGAAAATGCTTTATCAGGGCGGCTACAAGGTTTATATTCCCATGGATATAACCGTTCAGAATATTATGGACGGATATTACGAAAACCGTGAAAATTTCCCCAAAAATACCGTAACCGATGAAAAAACGGGCGAAATAGAGTATCTCGAAAGCGCCATGATAATTATGAACTACAAAACGGGTGACGTTTTGGGCATTGTCGGCGGTATTGGCGAAAAGGAATATGCACGAGGCTTTAACCGCGCAACCTCGGCATTCCGTCAGGTAGGCTCGGTAATGAAGCCCATAGGCGTTTTTGCACCCGCAATTGAGGAAAACGTTGCAGACGGAAACAGCGCCTTAAACGACCTTCCCAACAGCATTGAGGGTACCTGGCCCGTAAACTTTATAGACTATTACAGAGGCGTAATGCCTTTAAGACGTGCACTTGCAATGTCGCTTAACGGTCCCACCGTTGACCTTGCAACTCAGCTTAGCCCCCAGAAATCCTACGATTTTCTTACCGAAAAATGCGGAGTTAAAAATCTCGTGGGCACGGGCGTGGCAAACGACGTAACCCTTTCGCTTTCACTCGGCGGCGTAACAAACGGTCTTACCGTTACTGAAATATGCGCGGCTTACCAGATATTCCCCAATAACGGCGTTTACAACGAGCCGAGATTTTATACCAAAATCGTTGACTCACTCGGCAACACCATTTTGGAAAAGAGCATACAGTCAAACGTTGCACTTTCGGAGCAAACTGCCTTTATAATGAGAGATCTTCTTTACGAGCTTGTTTACGACGGATACAGCTCGCAGGCAAGATTTTCTACCTCGGCAGGTAAAAAGATAACCGTTTACGGTAAAACCGGAACCTCTGCGCATGATCACGATTTCTGGTTTGCAGGCTTTACAAGCGAGCTTCTTGGCACTATCTGGATAGGCTTTGACAGCAACGCGAGGATTTCCTCGGGCGAATCGGGACAGGCGGCGGCGCTCTGGTCAAGAGTTATGCGCTCCATCTACGACGCAAAGGGCTACGATGACGGTGAATTCGATATGCCCACAGGCGTAACCGAGGTTGAATACTGCAAATACAGCGGCAAAATTGCAACCGATATCTGTAAGCTTGACCCCAGACATTCCGAAAGCGATCCCGTTGTAAAGAAAAGCTGGGTAAAGAATGAAAATATTCCCGAGGAAACCTGCGACGTTCACCACGCGCTTTATATCTGCGAGGATTCGGGTAAGCTTGCTCACGACAACTGCTCAAACGGCAAGGTATACGCAATAGCATTCCTCGACGTTTACAGAGATTTCACAAGAACCGACCTTTATATTGAGGACGCACAGTACGTTTACCCCTTGGCTGCGAAAAACGAGCTTTTCCCCCTTTACGTTTCCGACAGACTTCCTGCCTATATGAATATCTATAACAACGTTGAGGGCTGGGAGATATATATGGGAATGGCAAACGATCTCTATACTCCTCCCGAGGCAACGGAGGGCGAGGAATCGAGCTTTGTTCCGCCAAACGATGCGGAAGGAAATCCCATACCCTTTGCAGTTGTTCACAATCCCGGTCAGGTAATGAGTAAGTTCGCCACCGAAAGCATTTACAATGCAATTTGTCAGGCACACACGCCTAACGAAGTGGCTTATTTGCACCCGTGGAACTTCTCCGGTGTTTTGATAACCACTCCCACCCACGAGCCCGAGCCCGAGCCCGAGCCTGAGGAGCCCGGAAACAGCTCCGATATTCCCGCAAACAGCTCCGGTGTAATTGAGGGAGGCGAGGGGGAAGAATTCCCCGTAAACAGTGATACCGAAGGCGGCACCGAGGAAGTTTTGGAAAATTTAAACGGAAACGGCGGCACCGAGGGTAACGGCGAGGGAAATTCCACCGAGGTTTAAAAAATTAACAAATAAAGATTGACTTTTGGCTTCAAGATTGATATAATCAAAGCATAAATGAAAAAATTCGGTATAAAATAATATAAAAGGAGAATGAAACTATGGATAAAAAGGTATTTATAGCCGCAGCTATCGGCGCGGCAGTTGGCGCGGCAGCAGCACTCGGCGCAGTTGCAGTCGTATCTAAAATGCGCACAGGCAAATATTGCTTCTGTATGCCCGAAAACACCAATTACGATGACGTTGATTTCTGCATTGAAGATGACTGCTGTGAGGAGCCCGCTTGCGCTTGCGGTTGTGGCTGCGACGCTGAAGAAAAAGCAGAATAACGAAAAAACAGTAAAGCATCTCCCGCATTAAAGGCGGGAGATGTTTTGAGTTGTTAAAGGAGCCCTTTAAGTTGAAAATAATTGATATGCACTGCCACATTTTCCCCGACAAAATAGCGTTAAAGGCGGCAGAGGCAATAGGAAATTTTTACGATATAACTATGGCGCACGGCGGCACGAGAGAAAAGCTCGTTTCCCTTTGCAAGGAATCCGGAGTTGAAACCGCGCTTATTCACTCGGTGGCGTCAACTGCGGCACAGGTTGAAAAAATAAACGATTACATAGCCTCCTCAAAAGAGCTTTTTCCCGATATTTTCGTGGGATTTGCCACAATGCACCCCGATTACGAAAATATTTCCGCCGAGATAAAAAGAGCAAGGGAAATGGGCTTAAAAGGGGTAAAAATCCACCCCGATATGCAGCATTTTGCAATAGACGATAAAAAAGCATATCCTCTTTACGAGGAAATTGCGGGTAAAATTCCCCTTCAGGTTCATACGGGGGATCCCCGCCACAATTACTCCCACCCCGATATGATGGTGCGCGTTATGAGGGATTTTCCCTCGCTTACCGTTATCGGAGCACATTTCGGCGGCTGGTCGGAGTGGAGGGACGTTTCGGAGAAATATAAGGGGCTTGACAATATTTATATAGACACCTCAAGCTCGCTTTATCAGATGCCTCCCGAAACGGCGGCAAAGCTTATAAGAGATTTCGGCGTTTCAAGGTGCTTTTTCGGCACCGATTATCCCATGTGGGATATAAACGACGAGCTTGAGCGCTTTATGAGAGTGCCCCTTACCGACTCGGAGCGCGAGGATATTCTTTATAACAACGCCAGGGAATTTTTGAATAATTTAAGCTGAAACGGCGCAAGATAAAGCAAAAGGGACGGTGTTTTTATTGGAGCTTTTGCTAAACTGTATAAAGGCGTTTGCGGTAGGAGGAGTTATTTGCTTAATAGGGCAGATACTCATTGACAGAACAAGACTTACTCCCGCAAAAATACTCGTGGCATTTTTGGTTTCGGGAATGGTTCTTGCAGCGTTCGGGCTTTACGATAAGCTCGTTTCGTTTGCGGGAGCAGGTGTCACGGTGCCTATTTCGGGCTTTGGAACCGTGCTTATTAACGGCGTAAAAAAGGCGGTTTCGGAAAAAGGATTTTTGGGAATTTTTTCGGGCGGACTTACGGGCGCCTCTGTGGGACTTG
>JAZRNU010000023.1:0-2953 GCA_045648325.1 Eubacteriales bacterium
GGCAAGGTGACCTATAAGGGCGAGGATTTTACCGTTTCAGTATCGCCCGATAGCCTTTTGCCGCTGTCTTTTGAAATTACTCTTGAAAACGGCGACGTTTACTATATAACCGTTAATGATTTTAAAGTGATAACAAGCGAAAATGCAAACAGCTCTGATGAGTCATAAAGCAGTTCGTGAAAATAAATGCAGGGAGTATTGCATGAAAAGCATACTGAAGAGAGCGTGGGCGGAGATTTCGCTAAACGCCGTAGTTGAAAACTACAAGGAAATTAAAAATTACATTGAAAAATCGGCAAATAAAAGCGTTAAGGTAATGGCTATGATCAAGGCCGATGCCTACGGTCACGGTGCTCCTATGGTGGCTTCCGAGCTTGAAGCGGCAGGAGTTGACTTTTTCGGAGTATCAAGCATAGACGAGGCAATGCAGTTAAGAAACGCCTCTGTCAATACGCCTATAATGATAACGGGCTACACCCCTTCGGAGCTTATTCCGGCTGCAATAGAGAATAATATTTCTCTTACCGTTTATAACTTCTATAACGCCGAAAGAATTAACGCCGAGGCACTAAAGCACGGTAAGACCGCAAACGTTCATTTGAAAATTGATACGGGAATGAACAGGCTTGGATTTATGGCCTTTTCAGATGCCGACAAAACCGAAACCGTCGAGAAGATCAAAATAATATCCGGTATGAGCGGTCTTAATATCGAAGGAATTTACACCCATTTTTCAGATGCTGACGGCGAAGACGGGGAATATACCCGTATGCAGTATAGCCGCTTTGCCGAAATTATTTTGGAGGCAGAGAAAATGGGCGTTTCGGTTGGAATAAAGCATTGCTTAAATAGTGCGGGAATATTAAATTATTCCGAATACGCAATGGATATGGTGCGTCCCGGGCTTATTCTTTACGGGCTTTTGCCCGATGATAAAATCAAAACCGAGATTAAGCTTACTCCCTCAATGGTTTTGAAATCTGCGGTTTCGCAGATAAAAAACGTAAAAGAGGGCGCGGAAATAAGCTACGGCAGAAGCGAAAAGCTAACCCGCGACAGCAAAATTGCCGTGTTGCCAATCGGATATGCCGACGGACTTTTGCGAAGACTTTCGGGTAAATATAAGGTAACGGTAAACGGTAAGCCTGCAAAAATTCTCGGTAAGATATGTATGGATCAGTGTATCGTTGATATTACGGGTATTCCCGACGTTTGCGAGGGTGACGAGGCTGTAATTTTCGGTGACGGAAGCGACAAAGCGCCAACCCTTGAAAAAATGGCAAAAACCGCAGACACAATAAAATACGAAATATGCTGTGTTATCGGAAAACGTGTGCCTCGCCTTTATTTCAAGGACGATAAGCTTGTGGGCAGATTAAACTACATTCTCAATAAAACTTAAAAATAAAAAGTGCAGAAAATTTTTTCTGCACTTTTTTGTTTATCTTTTTCTTAAAATATCGCCTTCGGTAAGAGGGAAGGGACAGTCTATTGTAATAAGCTCCGTGGGGTGAGGCGCATATGTAATTTTTTCGCCCTTTGAATCAACTATATTTGCAACGGTGAAAGAAAGGCCGATTGAATCGGGTGAAACAACCTCGAAAACGTCGCCCTCCGAAAAGAAATTACGAAGCTCAAGAGTAACTCTGCCGTTTTCACAAGACTTTACAATTCCCGCAAAGGTTTTATCCTGCTTGTAAGCCATATCATCGTCGGGAGTGTATTTCTCAAGCTCTCCGTAATAAAATCCGCTCGAATAGGGACGGTGGCTTACACAGTCAAGTTCCTTTGATAAAAGGTCTATTGGAGCGGTCTTATCTATTGCGTGACGGTAGGCGTTAACAACCGTTGCAACGTAATAGGGCGACTTCATTCTGCCTTCAATCTTAAAGGAGGTAATTCCCGCGTCAATCAGGTCATCTATGAAATCAATGCATTTCATATCACGCGAGGACAAAATAGTTGTGCCTTTTTCGCTTTCTTCAACGGGGAAAAACTCATTGGGACGGGTCTGCTCAACAAGATGATACTGTCATCTGCAGGGCTGGGTGCATTCGCCGCGATTTCCGCTTTTTCCTGTAAGATAAGAGCTTATAAAGCATCTTCCAGAATAGGACATACACATAGCACCGTGAACAAATGCCTCAATTTCAAGGTCGGAAGGAATTTCCTTTGAAAATGCCTTGATTTCTTCAAGAGTCATTTCTCGCGCAAGCACAACTCTTTTAACACCCATATCGTAATAAACCTTAGCGGCAGAAGAATTCTGGCAGTTTGCTTGTGTTGAAACGTGAATTTCAAGCTCGGGAACCTCTTTCCTTAAATGAGAAATAACACCGAGGTCGGAAACTATAACGGCGTCAACACCGATTTCGTAAAGCTCCTTGCCGTATTTTCCTATTGCTTCAAACTCATAACCCTTGGCATAGGAGTTAACGGTAACGTAAAGCTTTTTGTTAAGAGAATGAGCGTAGTTGACGGCAATCTTTATATCAGTCAATGAAAAGCCCTTTACTGCGGCGCGAAGCTGCATAAACGGACCGCCTACGTAAACTGCATCGGCACCGAATTTAAACGCGGCTTTTAAGCATTCCATATCGCCTGCTGGGGCAAGCAACTCTAACTTTTTCATAGAAAAATTCCTTTATTTGAGATTTTTAAAGTAAAGTCCCGTTGTTCTTTCAAAATCGGGAGCTTTTTTGTTTTTATATATATTATATATCTTGTTTACCTTTTTTGCGTTTTCAACGGTAAAATATAAAATAACGAAATCCGAGTGAATATCCTTGTCACCAACATAAAGCGGAACGGAATTATAAAGAGTGGTAAATCTCTTTCCGTTACATTTTAGCGGAAAACGAATATTCATTCTGTCGGTAATTTCTCCGCTTCCTTTGCAATCACCGCAACCCTTTGCACCCTTGAGAGGGCAGGTGCGAAGCTGCATAAGGGG
>JAZRNU010000024.1:0-7114 GCA_045648325.1 Eubacteriales bacterium
GTGAGGGTTCAAGTCCCTTTCTTCGCACCAAATCCCGTTGACAAAAGTCAACGGGATTTATTTTTTCATTTTTCAATTATTACATATTACACAGTTCACATACAACTTGTAAATAAATAAACCGTCCTTGCAACTGCACAACTTTAATATTTTATCTTATATATCAAAATTCGGCTTTTTCTCGTTATATTTTATAATTAAATTCCGTATCAAACGATCGGTTGCAATTTCATTAGACGGCGGTCCCTCTGCTATGGTGTAGCTGTGTTTCGAATGATCTTTTCGAGAAAGTACAACCAAGCTTTTTGCTTTATCCCCAAAATGATTTTTCATTTCAGACAGCAAACAATAATTATGCGTAACAAAAAATATTATCGGATTTACCGTCGCAAGCGCATTAAGACAATCTACCGAAATCTCTGCGCCTTCTTTTTCTGTAGTTGTTGCAAACGACTCGTTAAAAAAAATAAGCGGTGAGTCTTTTATGACCTTAAAATCTTTTTTTAAACGGTTCAGTTCCTCTGCAAGATTACCATCATTGTAATCTGTGTCTTCCGCAGTGGGAAAGTGTGTTATCATACTGCTAAACAGTTGACAGTGATAGCTTTTTGCTGGTACTGCAAGCCCACTTTGAGCAAGAAGCTGTGCAAAGGCTATGCTTTTAACAAACGTGGTTTTTCCTCCTTGGTTTTCTCCGGATACAAAATATATATGACCGCTATCAACTTTTACATTGTTCGGAACAATCTCTCCCTTTTTTTCAAGCAGTAACTCACAACTGAATAGCTTTTCGGCAACAATACCGCAGTTATCAGAAAAAACGGGAAATGCAATCGGTGAATTTAATGTGAAAAATCTGCAGAGTTTAACTGCATCAATATAGAATAACAGTTGGTTTGATAATTCACGACAAACGGAACGAATGTGATGATTTACGGTAGAAATTATGCCGCTTAATGTTATTATACACGTTTCTTCAATCGTATCAACTCTTTTTTGTATTTCAAAATCATTTTTGCAGTTAATGTTCCCTTTTTCTATCACTATGTTTTCAATATCTTTCGTATTAACAAAACGCAAATCCGGCGTAACGGTGCTCAGTTTAAATCCATTTTCAAAATGCAATTTAACGAAATGTGACGGCGAAAGAAGCATTTTTGCTTCTTTCATAAATAAAGCTTTAATTTCCGCATTTTTCTCTGTTATGTTTAATTTACTACGTAAGTCAATGAGATCGTCACTTTGCAAATTCGCCTCAGATAATATTTCAAACAAGTCAGATGAAACTTTGAAGGCAGCATCTATAAGATTCAGATTATCCAAAAGCTTTTGCCGTGCTTCTACCGATCGATAATTAGTATTATAAACCGGCGGCTTTATTTTTTCCGCACCTACGCAAACTTCCAATAATTTTTCGGCAAGTGAACCATTGTTAAGAAAATCAGACAGTATTTTCTGTCGACGCAAAATATATTCTAACGAAATAAGCGGGTGACAGATTATATTCAAAAAACATTTCGAATCATTTATACAGGCAATATGCATTATCTTTTCTATGTTTATATCGTCTAAAAACTTTTCTCCCAAAATTTCACCTGATAAATCGTCTTCGGGCATAAATAAGATATCAATATCCTTCATTTTTCTCCTCCGTTCAATTCTGCGATAATATCACAATATGTCATACCACATTTTTTTACAACGTCATGCGCACAAGAGTTTCCTTCTCCGCGATCGGCAATAATACGATAGCTTCTTTTCCCGTCTTCGTTCGTTTCAGCACACAATTCTATTGTTTTTTCTCTGTAATTCACCGAATCGTACAACTCGGCAAAATGAGTTACAAATACTACCGTTGCCCCTTTTTCAAGTATATTCTTAATATAATGTGTTGCAATTCGTAGGCCGTCTATCCGACGAGTTGTATTAAAACTTTCATTAAAAAGAACAAGGGAATTATTTGTCAACTTTTTAAAAATATCCTCAATGCGCAATATTTCTTCTGCCAAGCGTCCTTGCCCGTATTTTTCCGGTTTAAGAAAATGCGTTTCTATAACGTCATAAAGCGGTAACCTGCAAAATTTAGCAGTTATAAGACATCCGCATCGAGCGAGATGTGAAAGTTGTCCGATAGTTTTGAGATAAACAGTCTTCCCTCCTTGATTGGCTCCTGTGATTATAGCTGCATTGTTCTTTTTTAAAGCAACATTGTTAGGTACAATATTGATCAAACGGTTTGTGGAATAAAGCATAACAAAAAAGGCCGGAGATATACATTCTTCTGCACAAAAGGCACCCTCTGTAAAGGTCGGTTCACATATACTTACTCCGTGTTCCTCCATAGTTCTGTACATATCAACAAGTGTGAGATAAAAACAGAGTTGCGGATATAATGTTCTTATTTCCTCGAATTTTTCATCAAAAATGCCATTTTCACGATAAATCTTGTGAATTTCATAAAAAAGCGTAGCGTTATCTCTTTTTACAATTTCAAAAATCTTTTCCTCAAAAGAATCAAAATCACCGTTTTTATATATATTACCGTCAAATAACGTTTTAACTCCGTAAATTTCGCTTAAAAGAGAAGCCAAGCGCTGTAGATTGTGATCTTCACTATCGCTGAAATATGCAGTAATTTTCATATCTGTTTTTACCCCAAGATTATCTTGGAGTTTTTTCATTTTTAAATATGAATTTTCTGCACGATTACATATCGAAACAAAAGAACTTTCAATTTCTGTTTTAAAGCAAAGATCGTGAAGGCGAATAAGTCCGATTGATTTCGCAGAAGAAGTAGCGTCGCAAAGTGCAGTCACTGTCTGTTTATAATTTAACAAACAACATAAAAATAGCAGCTTTCTCCGTTCTTCATTTTGTTCATCCAGATAAGAATCAACCGAATAGCACAATTTTTTCAGTTTTAACATAGCTGCATATAAAGCGTTGTAAATCTTATGATTTTTTAAAATTTCACTCAAAGTGGCAACTCTGAATTTGGCATCAGAACTATTCTCAACTGGACGTTTCAAAAGATTTATTGGAAAATCGCAGTTTAATTTAAGTAAAAAGTCTGCTATAATATCTATATTTAAATCTAAAAATGCAGAATCCGACATACTTTCGGAATATTTTTCATGATTTAAAAACAGCAAGATATTATTAAATTTGTTATGCATAACATCACCATTCTTTTAATGATAAAATTATATCACGCAAAAATTCGAAAAACAATGGAGCATATCGAAAGTTATTGTATAACCGACATAATGAATTTTAAAACCCGAGCCGTAATCGGCTCGGGTTTCTTTATGTTTTTTATTTAAATATTTCTTCGGCGTATCTTACCGTTTCCATTGCGTCGGCGCAGTATTTGTCAGCGCCGATCCTTCTTGCGTATTCTTCCGTTAAAACGGCGCCGCCTACAACAATCTTACACCACGGCGCTTTTTCTCGCAAGAGCTTTATCGTTTCCTCCATTGCGGGAACGGTGGTCGTCATCAAGGCGCTGAGACCGCAAACCCTCGCGTTTAAGGTTATTACTGTATCAACTATTTTTTCAGGAGGTACGTCTTTTCCGAGGTCAACCACGTAAAAGCCGTAGTTTTCAAGCAAAAGCTTTACTATGTTTTTCCCTATATCGTGAATGTCGCCTTCAACGGTTGCGATTACAAAGGTCTTTTTCTCACCTTCGGTTTCCCTGCTTCCCATAACCTCCTTTACCGCCTCAAAGGCGTATTTTGCCGCATCGGCGCTCATCAAAAGCTCGGGAAGATAAACCTTTTTATTTTCAAAATTCTTTCCAACGGTATTTAATGCGGGAATTATCTCATTATTTACAATATCAAGCGGCTTTTCGGTTTCAAGAAGCTTTGCGGTAATTGCTTTTGCCTTATCCTTAAGCCCTTTGATTATTGCACCCTGCAACTCGGTGGCATTTATCTCTTCTTTTCGCTCGTTTGAAGCGACTTGTGACACGCTTTCGTATGTAAAGCTTTGAGCCTTTGCAATGTATTCGCCACAGTTTTCGTCCTGTCCTTTAAGCGCTTTATAAGAATAATAACATTTCATCATTTCAGACGAATAAGGGTTTAAAATTGCCGCAGAAAGGCCGTTTTCAAGCGCCATTGCAAAGAAAATTGAGTTAATGGCATCGCGGTTGGGAAGTCCGAATGAAACGTTTGAAACGCCCAAAGAGGTATGACAGCCAAGCTCGTTTTTAATTCTCCTCAATGCTTCAAGCGTTGTTTGCGCGGCGTTGTTATCGGCGCTTACCGTCATTGCCAGAGTATCAAAAACAAGATCTTTTTTATCAATTCCGTATTCCTTGGCGGTGGCAATTATCTTTTTCGCAATTTCTACCCTGCCTTCTGCCGTGGCGGGAATTCCGTTTTCGTCAAGTGTTAACGCAACGATTACGCCACCGTATTTTTTTGCAAGAGGAAATATTGCTTCCATGCTTTCTTTTTTGCCGTTAACGGAGTTTATCATAGCCTTGCCGTTATAGCGGCGAAGCGATGCCTCCATTGCAAAAACGTCAGCAGTGTCTATCTGCAAAGGAAGCCCGCAAACGGTCTGAAGCTCACAAACGGCGGTTTTGAGCATTTCCTTTTCGTCAATTCCTGGCATGCCCACGTTTACGTCAAGAATATGAGCGCCCTTTTCAGCCTGTCCTATTCCTTCCGACAAAATATAAGATATATCGTTTTCAGTAATCGCCTGCTTTAAGCGCTTTTTACCCGTGGGGTTAATTCTTTCACCGATTAAAACGGGGGATTTTCCAAACCCTACCGCCGTTGTGCAAGACGACACAACGGTATTGTTTTTCTCTGTTATTGAAACGGGAGATAATCCCTTGCATTTTTCAACCAATTCTTTTATATGCTCGGGAGTTGTGCCACAGCAGCCACCTACAATTCGTGCGCCTGATTTAACAAGCTCGTATACGTCTTCGGCAAATTCTTTTGGCGAAACGTCAAAAACGGTTTTTCCGTTTACAACCTTTGGCATTCCCGCATTCGGCTCGGCAATTACGGGAATAGAAGCCTTTTGCAAAAGCTCTTTTATTATCGGTATAAGCTGTTTGGGTCCAAACGAGCAGTTTGCACCTATTACGTCTGCACCCATTCCCTCAGTCATTGCAATCATAGCCTCGGGAGATGCGCCGGTGAGCAATCTTCCGTCGGCACCGTAGGCGTTTGAAACAATAACAGGAAGATTGCTTTGTTCCTTTGCTGCCAAAAGCGCCGCTTTGGTTTCGTAGCAATCGTTCATCGTTTCAATTATAATAAGGTCTGCTCCGTATTTTACGCCGAGCTTTACGGTTTTTGCAAATACGCTTACCGCATCCTCAAAATCAAGCTCACCAAGAGGCTTGAGCATCTTGCCCAAAGGGCCGATATCAAGCGCTATAAATCTTTCGCGTCCGTCTTCGGCAGCATTTCTTGCCTTCTTTGCATTTTCAAAAGCCGCTTTTACTATTTCTTCAAGCTCGCTTTCAGAAAAATGGAGCGTATTTGCACCAAAGGTATTTGCGGTTACAACATTGCTTCCCGCCGCGTAATATTTTGATTGAATTTCGGTTATTATATCGGGACGGGTTATATTTAATCTTTCGGGGCTTTCTCCCGCCTTCAAGCCGTAGCTTTGAAGCAATGTGCCCATTCCGCCGTCGAAAATAACGACGTTGTTTTTAAGAAAATCCAAAAAATTCATTATATTTTCTCCGAAATGCTTTTTCCTATTATATTCGAAACGCTTGACATAATTTTCCACGCAACGTCGGGCTTATTCATTGAATACACGTGAACGTTTGTAATACCGTTTGCAAATAAATCTATTATCTGGTCAACGGCATAAGCAATTCCCGCCTGCTTCATTGCCAAAGGATCAGAACCGAATCTGTCAACAAGGCTTTTAAATCTCTGCGGAATAAACGAGCCCGAAAGCTTTATTGCACGTTCAATCTGATTTGCATTGGTAATAGGCATTATGCCGGGGATAACCGGAACGGTAATTCCCGCCTCACGTATCTTATAAAGGAAGTTGTATAAAAGATTATTATCAAAAAACATCTGCGTAGTAAGAAAATCACAGCCTGCAAAAACCTTTTCCTTTAGGTACGCAATATCTTCCTTCTGATTTGCGCTTTCGGGGTGAATTTCGGGATAGCAGGCTCCTCCGATACAAAAATCAGCGTCGGATTGCTTTAATTCCCTTACAAGCTCAACTGCGTGGTTGTAATCCCAGTTACTTCTGTCTGCTCCGAGCATATCGGCGGGAATGTCGCCTCTTAACGCCATAACGTTTTCTATGCCCGCGGTCTTTATTTCCTCAATCTTCTGTCTGACCGTTTCTTTAGAAGATGAAACGCAAGTAAGATGCCCGAGAGTGGGAACACCGTAAAGGTCTTTTATATTTTTTGCAATATCGAGGGTGTATTTGCTCGTTCCGCCACCTGCGCCATAGGTTACACTCATAAAGGAAGGACCAAGCTTGGCTATTTCCTCGGTGGCGCACTTAACACTTTCAAAGCTCGTTTCGGTTTTAGGGGGGAAAACCTCAAACGAAACAGACATTTTGCCGCTGTTTAATATTTCGGTAATCTTCATACTATCTTTTTCCTTTTATTTACTGATTATATTATACAACTTATTCCCGATATTGGCAAGTTTTTAATAAAAAAATATCCTCGGAGCATTTTCCGAGGATATTTAAAAGTTTTTTTATTTGTAAGAGCTCTGCTTAGCAGTGGAGAAATCAACGTCGCCGAGATATTCAACGCTGTCCATTCCGAGGTAATCGCAAAGGTCTTTCATTTCGGCAACAGTATTGATATTTACGTTTATACCGTTTTCAAGACGGTCGGAATATGCAAGAATTTCTTTCTCGCCGTGGGTGTAGATGCGCTCTGCGCCCTCTGCCTTGGGAGCCTCGCGAAGTTCCTGAAGGAAGGTTGAGAAATGCTCTTTAATAGCCTCGGCATCGCCAAATACCTTGGGATCGATAGCCATAAAGCCGTGGCAGGTGCCGCCTTTTCCGCCGATATGGGTGTGGTTTGAGGTAAGACCCATAGAGAAAATAGAGGAGAAGATTTCGCAAAGCATACCGTAGCCGT
>JAZRNU010000025.1:0-6911 GCA_045648325.1 Eubacteriales bacterium
GGAATTATTGCCGACAAGAACTTTGCGCTTCTTGATACCGAGCTTGCAAAATACGGTGACAGGGCAACCGAGCTTTTGAAGATGCCCGGAAGATTCGGAGATATTTCGGTTATAGACGAGGCGCTTAAAAGCGCTCCCAACGAGAAGGCAAAGAGTGCTCTTTCTTATCTCTCGGTTGTTTGCAAAAAGCTTTCGGAGCTTGGCTACGGCGACGTTATTATGATCGACCTCGGTCTTGTAAACAAGATCGATTATTATACCGGCATTGTTTTCAGAGGCTACGTTGAGTCGCAGGGTGAGGCTTCGCTTTCGGGCGGCAGATACGATTCGCTTTTTGAAAAGGAAGGCAGCTTCCTTCCCGCAGTTGGTTTTTCCGCAAACGTTGACGCAATAAACAGCGTTATTTGCAAGGCGCCTGCGGTTAAAATTCCCGATGCCGTTATCTTCTATGAGGACGGCTTTGAAAAAGAAGCCTTTGAGCTTTTTGAATCGCTCAAGGCAAAAAAGGTTTCGGCAGAGATTTCAGTATTCGATACGTTTTCAAAAACCGCTGATTACTGCAAAAAAATAAACGCCAAATCGCTTTACAGCGTTACCGAAAACGGAGTTAAGGAGGAATTGTTTTGAGCCTCAGAATTGCACTTACAAAGGGCCGTCTTGAAAAAAAGACGGTTGAGCTCTTCAAAGCCTGCGGCTTTGACGTAAACGAGCTTGAAAACAAGGGAAGAAAGCTCTTCATTCCCGTTCCCAACTTCGACCTTGAGGTTGTTTTGGCAAAATCGCCCGACGTTATTACCTACGTTGAGCGCGGCGTTTGCGATATGGGCATCGTTGGCAAGGATACCATTATGGAGCACGGCAAGCAGCTTTATGAGATTATGGATCTCGGCTTTGGCAAATGCCGCTTTGCTCTTATTGCCAAAAACGACGAGGCCGTCACAAGCGGCTATAAGAAAAAAATTATTGCAACCAAATATCCCAAGGTTGCAAAGGAATATTTCGATTCGAAAAACATTGATATTGAAATTATTAAAATCGACGGCTCGGTTGAGCTTGCTCCCCTTTTGGGACTTTCCGACGGTATAGTTGATATTGTTGAAACGGGCACAACCATTAAGGAAAACGGTCTTAATATTATTGAGGAAATTGCGCAGTCCTCCGCACGTCTTATAGTAAACGTTGCAAGCATGAAGCTTAAGAAGGATAAAATCGACGCCTTCCTTGCCACTATCAAGGAGAATTTATAATATGAATATTATTTATAAAGGAGACGCCGTTTTTGAAAAGATCGCTCTTTTGAAAAAAAGAAGCGAGGGCGTTAATAAGGACGTTACTAAGGCAGTTTCGGAAATTATCGCCGCCGTTTCGGAAAAGGGCGACGAGGCTGTTAAATATTATACCGAAAAATTCGACGGAAAGGCACCCGAAGCACTCGAGGTGCCGATTTCGCTTGCTAAAGAGGCCGCAGATAAGGCTGATGAATTTTTCCTTGCTTCATTAAAGGAAGCGGCAAGCAACATAAGAAAATTCCACGCCCGCCAGTTACCCGAGGGCTACGTTATTTCGGAAAACGGCGCCGTTACCGGCCAGAGAATAAGAGGACTTAAAAGAGTTGGTCTTTACGTTCCGGGCGGAACCGCCGCTTACCCCTCCACCGTGCTTATGAATGCCATTCCCGCAAAGGTTGCGGGCGTTTCGGAGCTTATTATGGTAACTCCTCCGAGAAAGGACGGCACCATTAACCCCGATATTCTCACCGCTGCTTACGTTGCGGGGGTTGACAGAATTTTTGCAATGGGCGGCGCACAGGCCGTTGCCGCGCTTGCTTACGGCACCGAGTCTGTTCCGAAGGTTGACAAAATCGTAGGCCCCGGAAACATCTTCGTTGCCACTGCAAAAAGAGAGGTTTACGGCAAGGTCGATATCGATATGATTGCAGGCCCCTCCGAGATACTTATTATCGCCGATAAAAACGCAAATCCCAAATTCATTGCCGCCGATATGCTTTCGCAGGCGGAGCACGACCGTCTTGCCTCGGCAATTCTGGTTACCGATTCAGAGGAGCTTGCCTCTTTGGTTGTTTCAGAGCTTGAAAGGCAGCTCAATTACCTTGAGAGAAGCGAATTTGCACGCGAGGCGCTTTTAGGCAGCGGCGCGATATTCGTTTTGGATAATTTGGAAAAATGCTTTGAGGTTGCAAACGAGTTTGCCCCCGAGCATCTTGAAATTGCCCTTTTAAACGCCGAGGAATATCTTGACAAAATTGAAAATGCAGGCTCTGTATTTTTGGGCGAATTTTCGCCCGAGCCGCTCGGAGATTATTTTGCAGGTCCCAACCACGTTCTTCCCACCTCGGGCACCGCGCGCTTTTTCTCCCCCCTTTCAACTGACGATTATTTAAAGAAAACCCAGTTTATAAGCTACACCAGGGAAGCCCTTGCAAGGGTTAAGGACAATATAACGGTTATCGCCGGCAAGGAAGGACTTACCGCCCACGCAAACTCAATAACCGTAAGATTTGAGGACGAAAATGTTTAATTTATCTGAAAAATCAAAGGGATTTACTCCCTACGAGCCGCTTTCGGGAAGCTTTAAGATAAGACTCGATGCAAACGAAAGCTTTATCTTGCCCTCCAAAAGGCTTGAAAATAAAATTTTAAGGGAAATTTCAGAGGTAAATATAAACCGTTACCCCGATCCGCTTGCTACCTCTCTTTGCCGCGCCTTTGCAAGCTGCTACGGCGTAAACGAGGAGTGCGTTTCGGCTTCAAACGGCTCTGACGAAATGATTTCGGTAATCTACAACGCCTTTTTGGATAATGGCGATAAAATTCTTGTTACCGAGCCCGATTTCTCAATGTACCGTTTTTACGCTTCGCTTCTCGGTAACGAGGTAATTTCTCTTAAGAAAAAGAATTTAAAGCCCTCTGTAAATGAAATTATCAAGAAAATCACAAAGGAAAAGCCCCGTATTTTTATTTTCTCAAATCCCTGCAATCCCACCGGCTACGGTATTAAAAGAGATGACGTTTTAAAGATCGTTTCCGCCGCAGGCAAGGTTGGCACTCTCGTTGTTGCCGACGAGGCTTATATGGAGTTCTGGGATCAGTCGGTAATTTCCTTTGTAAACGATTTTGACAATTTGCTTGTTATGAAAACCTGCTCCAAGGCTCTTGGCTCTGCCGCGCTTCGCGTTGGGTTTGCAGTTGCTCCCAAGCGTCTTACCGACGTTATCAAGGCAGTTAAGCCGCCTTACAACGTAAACTCTCTTTCACAGGTTGCCGCAAGGGTGATTTTAGAGGAAAAGGATTACGTTAAAAAGGTTTCAAGACAGATAGTTTTGAGAAGAAAAGAGCTTTACAAGGGTCTTAAGGCTCTTGAAAGAGAGAATTTCAAGGTGCTTAGATCCTCCTCTAACTTTGTGGTGGTTGTAACCGAAAATGCAAAGAGCATTTTTGAGGCGCTTCTTGAAAAGGGCATTGCAATTAGATGCTTTAACGGATTTTTGAGAATTACCGCAGGCACAAAGCAGGAAAACGCCGAAGTTATCTCTGCTGTGTCTGAAATTTTAAATTGAGCCCGAAAGGATTGTTTTAAATGGATTTTAACAGAAAAACAAAGGAAACCGATATTTCGCTTTCTTTAGAGCTTTACGGAAGCGGAAAGGCTACCGTTTCTACCGGAGTTGGTTTTTTTGACCACATGATAACCCTTTTAGCCGTTCACGCAGGATTTGACCTTGATTTAAAGGTTGTGGGCGATCTTTACGTTGATATGCATCACACCGTTGAGGATACGGGCATTGTGCTTGGCTCTGCCATTTCAAAGCTTCTTGGTAACAAGGCGGGAATAAACCGCTACGGAAGCTTTTTCGTGCCTATGGACGAGGCTCTCGGCTTTTGCTCGCTTGACTTTTCGGGAAGACCTTATTTAGTGCTTGACTGCCCTCTTAAGGCCGAAAAGGTTGGCGACTTCGATTCGCAGATGCTCATTGAGTTTTTAAGAGCATTTTCGCAAAACGCAGGGCTTACTCTCCACTTAAAGCTTTTATACGGCGACAACGACCATCATAAGGTTGAAGCCCTCTTTAAGGCTCTTGCTCACGCAATCAAGGAAGCCATTACAAAAACGGGCACCGACGCGGTGCTTTCTTCAAAAGGAAGTTTGGAATGATAGCAATTATCGACTACGACGCAGGAAATATCCAAAGCGTTATGAAAGCAGTTAAATATCTTGGTGCAGAGGTTATCCTCACCGATAAGGAAGAGGAAATTATGGCTGCAGACAAGGTTATTTTGCCGGGTGTTGGCGCTTTTCCCGCTGCAATGGCATCTTTAAAGGAAAAGGGGCTTATTCCCGTTATTAAAAAAGCGGCGGCAGTAAAGCCATTTTTGGGAATTTGCCTTGGTATGCAGATTCTCTTTGACAAGGGCTTTGAGTTTGAGGAAACGGAAGGTCTTTCGCTTATTCCGGGTGAGGTCCGCCCCATTGACGCGGTGGGTCTTAAAATCCCCCACATGGGCTGGAACAGCCTTGAAATAAAGAGGGACTGTGCCGTTACCAAAAATATAAAGAGCGGCGATTTCGTTTATTTTGTTCACTCCTTTGCCGCAAAGACCGATGATAAATACATCGCCTCTGTTACCGATTACGGAGGAGAGGTCGTTGCATCGGTTTGCAACGGAAACGTTTACGGCACCCAGTTTCACCCCGAAAAAAGCGGTGAGATAGGGCTTAACATCTTAAAAGGATTTTTGGAAACGGAGGCGCTTTAATGATTATTCTTCCCGCAATAGATTTAAAGGGCGGCGCCTGCGTAAGACTTTATAAGGGCGACTACTCAACCGCATCAAAGGTTGCGGAAAACGCTGTTTTAACGGCACAGGGCTTTGAAGAGGCAGGCGCGGGTTACATTCACACCGTTGATCTCGACGGCGCTTTGGACGGCGTTAAAATAAACAGCAAAACCATTCTTGATATTAAAAACGCCGTGTCGCTTCCCGTTGAGGTGGGCGGCGGCATACGCTCACTTGCTGATATTGAATTTTACATTGAAAACGGTATTTCAAGAGTTATTTTAGGCTCTGCCGCCGTTAACAACTTTTCTCTCGTTACGGAGTCGGTAAGACTTTGGGGAGATAAAATTGCAGTTGGCATTGATGCGCTTAACAGAACGGTGCGCACCGTGGGCTGGACAGAGGATTCTAAGCTTGATTTTATTGACTTTGCAAAAAAATGCGAGGCCGCAGGGGTAAAAAACATAATTTTTACCGATATTTCAAAGGACGGAACGTTAAACGGTCCCAACCTCGACCAGCTTTTTGAGCTTAAAAACGCCGTTTCCTGCGATATTACCGCAAGCGGCGGCATAAAGTCGATTGAGGATATTAAGGCGCTTGCGGATATGGAGCTTTACGGCGCAATCTGCGGTAAATCCATCTACTCGGGCACTCTTGATCTGAAGGAAGCCGTTTTGGTGGCAAGGGGGAACAGATAATGGTTGCAAAAAGAATAATTCCCTGCCTTGACGTAACGGGCGGCAGAGTTGTTAAGGGCGTTAATTTCGTTGGCCTTAAGGACGTTGGCGACCCCGTTGAAATTGCAAAGCAATATGAGCTTCAGGGCGCCGACGAGCTTTGCTTTCTTGATATAACCGCCTCGTTTGAGGGCAGAGAAACGATGCGCGAGGTTGTTGCACGCTGTGCCGATGAGGTTTTTATGCCTCTTACCGTTGGCGGCGGTCTTAAAAGCGCCGCAGACATCAAGGCCGTGCTTCGCGCAGGTGCAGACAAGGTTTCGTTAAATTCAAGCGCGGTTAAAAACGAAAATCTCATCTCGGAGGGTGCCGACATTTTCGGCAAGCAATGCATTGTTGTTGCAATAGATGCAAAGCGCGTTGACGGTCACTTTGAGGTGTTTATAAACGGCGGACGTGTTCCCACGGGACTTGACGCCATTGAATGGGCTGTTAAAGCCGAAAAGCTCGGCGCAGGTGAGCTTCTGGTTACCTCGATGGACACCGACGGTGTTAAAAACGGCTACGATCTTTCACTTCTTGATGAAATTTGCCGCGCGGTAAATATTCCCGTTATTGCATCGGGCGGAGCGGGCAAGCTTGAGCATTTCTCCGAGGTATTTAAAAAGACGGGTGTTGACGCAGCGCTTGCCGCTTCCCTTTTCCATTACGGAGAGCTTAAGGTACATGACGTTAAGGAGCATCTTTACAAGGAGGGTATTTCGGTAAGAAGATAATTTTTGCCGACGTTTATTATGGATCTTGATAAGCTTTTTAAAAAATCGGAGCTGATTCCCGCAATAGTGCAGGACGCCGAAAACGGCGAGGTTTTAATGCTTGCATATATGAACAGGGAGTCGCTTGCAAAAACGCTTGAATGCGGTGACACAGTATTTTTCTCAAGAAGCAGAAACGAGCTTTGGCACAAGGGTGACACGAGCGGTCATTTCCAGAAGGTTGTTTCAATTTATTCCGATTGCGACGACGATACTCTGCTTATAAAAGTAATTCAGACGGGTGTTGCCTGTCATACCGGAAGAAGAAGCTGCTTCTTCAATAAGATAATAGATAAGGAGGAAAACTGAATGTCTGAGCTTAACGAGCTTTATGAGGTTGTAATGAGCCGAAAGGAAAATTACGAGGAGGGCTCTTACACCTGCTACCTTTTTGATAAAGGTCTTGATAAAATTTTAAAGAAGGTTGGCGAGGAGTCTGCCGAAACCATTATTGCCGCCAAAAACGGCAACAAGGAGGAAATCGTTAACGAAGCCTCCGATTTGCTTTATCACTTAACCGTTATGCTTGCCGAGTGCGGTGTGCCTTATTCCGACGTTGAGGCGGAGCTTAAGAGAAGAAGTGAAAAAATAGGCAACCTCAAAAAAATGAGAGTTACCGA
>JAZRNU010000026.1:0-2293 GCA_045648325.1 Eubacteriales bacterium
GGTTCCATCATCTGACCGAGAGCACCGTCGCCAAGAATCATTGCGGGCATACGGTATTTATCGGAAAGATCAAAGGCGTCGGGAACGAGAGTTACCATCTCCTGGACGGAAGGGGGAGCGAAAACGAGCATGTGGGCGTCACCGTGACCGGGAGAGCGGGTTGCCTGGAATTAGTCTGCCTGTGAGGGCTGAATGCCGCCGAGACCGGGGCCGCCTCTCTGGATGTTGAGGATTACGCAGGGAAGGTCAGAACCGATTATGTAGGAAATGGCCTCCTGCTTGAGGGAGATGCCGGGGGAGGAGGACGAGGTCATCGTTCTCACACCTGCGCTTGCAGCGCCGAGCACCATATTTGCGGCGGCGATTTCACTTTCCGCCTGAAGAAAAACGCCGCCGATTTTGGGCATCTTCTTTGCCATATAAGCGGAAACCTCGGTTTGAGGAGTAATGGGATATCCGAAGAAATGCTTGCAGCCTGCTCTTATAGCGGCCTCGGCAATAGCTTCGTTGCCCTTCATAAGTACTTTTTCAGCCATTTTGATCTTCCTTTCAGTTCTTCTCGACGGTGATTACACAGTCGGGACACATTCTTGCACACATTGCGCAAGCAATACATTTTGCCATATCCTCATCGGAAACCTCGGCAACGTTGTAGCCCTTTGCGTTAAGCTTGTCGGGATTGAGCTTTACGATTTTCTTGGGACAGGCTTCCTCGCAAAGGCCGCAGCCCTTACAAAGCTCTGTCTTGAACGTTACTTTATTCATTATAGGTACCTCCTAAAAAAGTCTTTTTGTGTATATCGCTATTGGGAGAATTTCTCCGAGCGCTTGCTTTTCGTCATCGGTAAGGACGCAATAAACGTCCTCTTTTACCGCCGTGTATAAAAGAGGCTTGCCCGAAAGCTCCGAAACTCTTTTTGCGTATTTTGCAGAATCGGTTACCGTTTTTGCGTCGGTATCTTCACCGAGCGACGAGGTGTTTACGAGCCCCGTGACCTTAAGCCTTGAGGTTGCCTCTATTGCGGCAATCATCTCGGCGGCGTCCTCGGGTGTTTTGGTAAAGGGACGGTAGCGGCTTATAACGCATATCATCTCGTAGCCCGCATTTGCAATTTTTTCTGCGTAACGGCCTAAAACGATAGCGCCGTCGTCGTCGCCGCCGATATCCAGAAAAGCGTTTCCGTTATAGCCAAAGAGCTTTTCAACCTCGGGCGGCAAATAGACCGACTCCAGATTGGAGTTTGCGCCGTAGGGAATAATTGCCTCTATTCCCAGCTCATTTAAAAGGGGAAGAGAGTCTGCCGTGCGGAAAAACGGGTTTACGATATCGAGGTCGGCAATGGCGGTTTTAACTCCGCTTTTTGCAGAGCCAACCGCAAGGTTCAGGGCAAGAGTGGTCTTGCCACTGCCATAGTGACCGGTTATAATCGTGAGCATAATAAACCTTCTTTAAACAGTAAAACGCCCGTTTGTGAAAAACGGGCAGCTTTGATTTGACCGTTATTTTGAATCAAGACCGTTTAAGATGAGCTCACAAAGAGCGTCAACAGCGGCTTCTTCGTCGGTGCCGTTTGCAACAATGGTTATCTCCATGCCTTTTACAACTCCGAGCGACAAAACGCCGAGAAGACTTTTTGCATTAACTCTTCTGCCTTCGCGCAAAATGTCGATGTTTGCTTTGAATTCGTTTGCCTTCTGAATGAAATAGGTTGCGGGACGTGCGTGAAGTCCGTAGGGATGATCAACAGTAATTTTTTTAGATATCATAGCTAATTACCACCTTAAACAGTCGTATTTTTCTTTATATTAAAGTATAACATATTAAATCAATATATTTCAAGTACTATTTTGTATTTTTTTCACATATAATAATCGCGCCTTTTGTGCAATTTGTCAAAATTCGAGTATTACAAGTTTAAGGGGCGGAAAAAGAGAAAAGCTGCGGTGGTTTTTTGCGCTTCGCAGCGGTGAATTTTTCGCTACGCGGAGGGCGCATTTTCTTTCCCGCTCAAGCCGCGGGGGCTCCCCCTTTTCTCAAAGATGAGAAAAGGGGAAAAAGAATCTTTTTAAGGGGAGGTTTCCCCTATGCTCGCGAGAATAAAAAAGATACAAGCCGCCTTCCGCTTGCGCGAAATGCAAAAGAGAGCTTTGCTCCTTTTGCTATTTCTTATGCGTAAGGCAAGGACTCACAAAGCCAAAGGCTCTTGCCTCGCTCGCATCTACCCCTCTTTTGGTGCGAAGCCGAGCTTTGGGTGCGCAGGGTTTCAAAAGGGCGGTAGCCCTTTGGCGTTTA
>JAZRNU010000027.1:0-10111 GCA_045648325.1 Eubacteriales bacterium
CTTGGCACACAGAACGACATGGCTACGATCCGACTTCATTTTAAATCAAAGCTTTGAAAGATAATTCTTAACGAGAGCCTGTAAAAGCTCATCTCTGTCAAGCTTGCATATAAGGCTTCTTGCGTTTTTGTGATTGGTAATATAGGTGGGGTCCTCGGAAAGAATATAACCTACAATCTGGTTAACCGGGTCGTAGCCCTTTTCCTTTAAAGCGGCGTAAACCTCGTTCATGGTTTTCTTCATTTCGTCATTCTTGTCGTTTCCAAGTGAAAAGGTAACGGTACCTTTGCCAAACATTGTTGATCCCTCCATTTAGGTTTATATATAAATTCTATCACAAAATAATCACAAAATCAATAGTCTTGTAAAAATTTAGCTTCTCAAGGTTATTCCTTTTTCTGAAAGCGCCTTGAGTATCTTCTTCATTACGCCGTCGACCTCTTCGTCAGAAAGGGTTCTGTCGGCTGCTCTGAATGTAAGATTAAAGGAAACACTCTTCATGTTTTCGCCAAGGGCATCGCTTCTGTAAACGTCGAATACTGAAACGGAAGAAAGAAGCTTCTTTGCCGCGCCTACGATGGTTTTTTCAATATCCATCGCATAGGTATCCTCTGTGCAAACAACAGAAATATCTCTTTCGCTTGCGGGGAATTTGGGAAGGGGAGTGTATTCCTTTTCGAACTTTGCAGAAGCAAAGAGTGCCTCCATATCGATTTCAGCGGCAACAACGCGTTTGTCGGTGCCGTAGTTTGCCAAAACAGCAGGGTGAATTTCACCAATAACGGCAATCTCCTTATCGCCCGACATAAATTTAGCGGTGCGGTAGGGGTGATAGCTTACCTTCTGCTCCAAAGCAATGTCGGTGATGGTAACACCGAGCTTATCGCAAAGCTCCTCAAAGATGCCCTTTGCGGTGTAATAATCGGTATCGGCACCGTAAAGGCCCAAAACGATAACCTGCTTTTCGGTGGGAAGCTCATATTCGTCCGCGCTCGGAATGTAGATTTTTGCAATCTCAAACAATGCGGCCTCGGAGTTGCGGTAATTTATGTTTCTCGTAACGGTTTCGAGCATTGAGGGAAGGGCGGTGGTTCTCATAATGCCGGTATCCTCACCCAAGGGGTTCATGATCTTAACCGAGCTGCGGAGCTCGCTGTCTTTGGGAAGATTTATTTTATCGTAATATTTGGGGCTTATGAAGGAATAGGTAGCAATCTGATTAAGACCCATAGCGGTAAGATAATTTTCAATCTTCTTTTCAAAATCCTGCATGGGATTTCTGCCGCCCTCGGTGGTTGTGCCTCTTATCAAGGTGGTGGGGATTACGTTGTAGCCGTAAAATCTTGCAATTTCCTCTGCAATATCCGCCTTGGTTTCAACGTCTGCACGAATTGAGGGGATTTCCAAAAGATTGGTTTCCTTATCATAGTTTATGCCAACGTTTTTGAGATATTCAAGCATTTTTTCCTCTGCAATGTCGGTGCCAAGGAAATCGTTTGTCCATTTCGGTTCAAAAGCAATCTTTTTAAGCTCCTTGCAGTAGTTTTCAACTGCAATCTCACCGGAAACTACCTCACCTGCCGAAAGAAGGGTAATAAGCTCGCATGCGCGGTCAAGAGCCGCGGCGGTAAGTGCGGGGTCAAGACCCTTTTCAAATCTTCCGCTCGATTCGGTACGGATACCAACCTGACGGGAGGTCTTTCTTACCGATGAGCCAAGGAAGTTGGCGCTTTCAAAAACAACGGTAGCGGTGTTTTCGGTAATTTCCGAATTGAATCCGCCCATAACGCCTGCAAGTGCAACTGCCTTCTTTTCGTCGGCAATAACGAGGTTTTCTGCGTTTAATACGGTTTCGGTGCCGTCAAGAGCGAGGAAGATTTCACCGTCGGTTGCTTTTCTTACAACGATCTTGTTTCCGTCGATGCAGGAATAATCAAATGCGTGCATCGGCTGACCGTATTCAAGCATAACGTAGTTGGTAATGTCAACTATATTGTTAATGGGGCGAACACCCGAATTGCGAAGTCTTTGACGAAGCCAAGCGGGCGAGGGCTCTATTTTAACGTTTTTAACAACTCTTGCGCGGTAGCAGGAGCAAAGCTCGGGAGCAGAAACCGAAACGGAAAGATAATCTGCAATGTTTCCGCCGTTTTCGGTAACAACGGGAGTGGGAACGTTAAGCTCTCTGTTAAAGGTAGCCGCAGTTTCTCTTGCAAGGCCTATAACTGAAAGACAGTCGGGACGGTTGGGAGTAATTTCAAACTCAACAACCTTGTCGTTAAGACCTACAACGGAGTTTATGTCCTCACCGATCTCGCAGGGCTCATTTATGATGAAAAGCCCGTCGGTAGCGGCGTAGGGGTAATCGTTAACGGTAAGACCAAGCTCGTTAATGGAGCAGAACATTCCCTCAGAGAGGACGCCGCGGAGCTTGCCTGCCTTAATTTTTGTGCCGTCAAAAAGAAGTGAGCCGTCAAGCGCAACGGGAACGAGGTCGCCCTCCTTCATATTTGTTGCGGCGGTGACGATGGTAATAGGCTCGCCCTTTGCCACGTCGACCTTGCATACGGTAAGACGGTCAGCGTCGGGATGACGCTCGGTCTTTAAAATTTTGCCCACAACAACGTTTTTAACCTTTTCGCAAAGGTCCTCATAGCCTTCAACCTTTGATCCGCTCATGGTAAGCTCATCGCAGTAATCCTTGATGGTTATATCCTTGACGTCAACGTATTCGTTTAACCAATTAAGTGATAAATTCATAATAAACCGACCTCCGAAATCAGAACTGATTTAAAAATCTTACGTCGTTTTCGTAGAGAAGACGCATATCGTCAATATTGTATCTTCTCATAACGATACGCTCAAGACCCAAGCCGAATGCAAAGCCGCTGTAAACCTCGGGGTCTATGCCGCACTTTTCCAAAACCTTGGGGTGAACCATACCGCAACCGAGAATTTCTATCCAGCCTTCGTTTTTGCAAAGTCTGCAGCCTTTGCCTCCGCATGAGAAGCAACGGACGTCAACCTCTGCCGAGGGCTCTGTGAAGGGGAAATGGTGAGGTCTGAAGCGAACAACCGAATCCTCTCCGTAAAGACGCTTGATAAATACCTCAAGAGTGCCCTTAAGGTCAGACATGGTAATGCCCTTGTCAACAACAAGACCCTCTATCTGATGGAAAAGGGGAGAGTGAGTTGCATCAACCTCATCGGAGCGGTAAACACGGCCCGGAGCGATAACGCGGATAGGAGGCTTCTGGTTTTCCATAACTCTTACCTGAACGGGAGAGGTCTGGGTACGTAAAAGCACCTTTTCGTTAATGTAGAAGGTATCCTGCGTATCTCTTGCAGGGTGATCTGCGGGAATGTTTAACGCCTCAAAGTTGTAATAATCGTATTCAACCTCGGGACCGCTTACTATTTTGTAGCCCATACCGATAAAGATATTTTCAATATCCTCCAAAACGGTATTAAGGGGGTGCTTTTTGCCAAGCTTTTTGCTCTTTTCGTCAAGAGTGATGTCGATCTTTTCCTTTTCAAGTCTTGCATACATCTGCTTTTTGCCGATTTCAGCCTTCAAGGTTTCAATCTTTTCCTCGAGCTGACTCTTGATTTCGTTTGCAAGCTGACCGATAACGGGACGCTCCTCTGCAGAGAGACCGCCCATCTTCTTTAAAACGGCGGTAAGTTCGCCTTTCTTGCCAAGGTAGTTAACGCGAAGCGCCTCAAGCGTTTCGGTGTCACTGCAGGCCTCTAAAGCAATAAGAGCCTTTTCCTTGATCGCATTAAGTTCGTTTTTCAAATTATAACACGCCTTTCTTTAATTGCGATAATTTATAAAAAATAAAACTTCCGCTCTCATAGAACGGAAGTAAAATTCCAAAACCACTATAAAGTGAGCAATTCGGATACGAATATATCCTATCCCTTTAACGGAGGACACCGTGTTGCTCTACTTTTTTGTGTTTAGCAACAAGCTCGCGGGAGAACTTCACCGAATTTGCTTAAAAAGGGCTTTCAGACCATGACCCTTTCTCTCTGATAAGTATTGAAGCGGCTACTTTGCCCGGTCAATGCATTTAAATCATTATATTTTATAATATTATAACAAATAAAAACTAAAATGTCAAATGGTTTGTTGAAATAATATTGTTTTCGTAAAAAACGGACAGAGAAAAACCTCTGTCCGTTTAAATTTTATTGGTTACGCCTTGTTTCCACAGCAGCCGCCTTGGGTTGCTTTTTCAACCGACGCGGTAAGCTGATATTCAAAATACTTCTGAACCTCGCCGTATTTTCTTAAAGCGGCTTCCTCTTCAAGGGTTTTGGTGCAGCCGTTTTTACCTGAGAAAAGATCGGCAAAATATTCGGTAAAGGCTTCGGGACTTGCAGTGACCGAAACTCCCGAAGCGTCGCCGTCAAGAGTAAATACAACGCTCTTGTAGCTTTCATATTCAAAGTCTGAAACCGATGCACCCGAAACGGTGAAATCCGAAGCCGAAACGTATTTTGAGAAAACGGGGAAGCTTTTACCCGAAACCGTGTAACGAACCTTGTTATCGCCAAGGTATTCAAGCGAGGAGGAAACGTCTGCAATAGCATCAACGTAATCTATTGAAATATTTGCACCGTCAACTCCAAAGCGGATAAAATATCCCGTAATCGGAGATGAAGCGTCAACCGATGCGGTGTAAACTCCCTCGCCGCTTTCAAACTTAAAGCTTTCCGCCTGCTTCCACTCGCTGCTTCCCAAGGTGGTGTAATAAACGGTTGCGGTGCCTGCCTTGGTTGAATTCATCTTAACTGCAAGCTCGGTGTAAAGAAGATGGTTTACACCGAGTCCCGCAACGTAAACCGCGCTGTTTTTGCCTTCGGTGGTAAATGAAAGCCTTCCGTTTTCGGATCTCAAATTCAAAACCTTGTCGCCCATAAATCCGTCGGTTGAGCCGCTGTTGTTAAATCCAAAACGGGTAAAATATCCGTCAACCGAGTTGTCCGAAACGTTTCCGGTGGTAAGACCGCTGAATTTGATGTTAACGGGACGCGGACGCTCATTGGTAACCTTATGCGAATTTATAATATAGTGAACGGTGTTCTGAAAATCAATGTTTTTGTGATTGGTTGCCGCGTTAAATAGGGTAAAATCGGCATTGTAGCTTGAGCTTGCGGGATTTAAAATATTGTTGTAGAAAAGAAGATTTGAAAGGGTAACGTTTTTGCAGGGACCAACCGCCTGCATCATAAGAATAGCGTGAGCCTCGTTGTTGTGAAGCACGTTGTTTGAGAATATAATATCGTAATCGCTTCCCTCAAAATCCCAGCCGCAGCCGTCGTTTGAACCGTTGTTGTTAACGTAGGAAAATTCGCAGTTATCAACCAAAAAGTTTTTGCAGGTCTGGAAGCAGGCGCCCGTTGAGCCGTAAATGCACTTATATTCCAAGCCGCCGATAAGTCTGAAATTATCAATAACGCCCCAACCGTTTCTGTCGCCTGTGTAGCCGCCGTTTGCGTTTTCCATAGTCACGGCGCCTGCAAGGGTTCCGTCTGCAACGCAGTTTGTAATTCTCCAATTATTCGTAAGACGCTTTTCAACGTTGCCCGTAAGATCGTGTGCACCCCAGAACCACGAGGAAATGCCAACAAGACAATCCTGGAAGAAGCAACCGTCAATCGAAATATCCGAAACCTTTGAGGAATAAATTTCATTATTGTCGGCATTGAGGAAGTTGCCGCCAACCATAATTGCTGCAGGCCAAGCTATTTCTCTTACGCCGCCGCCTGACTTTCTGTAAATGCCGCCGTCATAGCTTGAAAGTGAATCCTTTCCTGCCGCCATATCTGCGGCAAAACGGGGTTCGTCAAGCTCAAGATCGGTAAGAGTTGAGAAAAGCTCGGGATAATCCATAGAGTAAAAATCACAATCGGTAACCTTAACGCCGCGGTTTTCGGTGTCGAAATAATAGCGGAAATAAATACCCATTCTCGCGTTTCTGCACTCTATTCCGTCAATGTGAATAAAGTTTAAGCCGTTGGCATAAGGGGTTTTCGTGGCACAGTCCTCTGCCACGATACAAATGTCACTTCTGCCGTTTTGGAGCTTTATAACGGGCTTTCCGTCCTTTTCGTCACCGTAGCCCGAAACCAAGACCCAGTTTCTCTCGGTGCCGTTTGCGTGAATATAAAGGGTTTCGTTCCATTCGTCGCCGCGCTTAAGCAAAATCTTATCGCCCTCGGTAAAGCGCATATCTCGGATATTTTTAAAGCTTTTCCAAGGCGATTTTGCCGAAAGACCGTCGTTTTCGTCATTGCCTTCCGAGCTGCTTATGTAGTAGGTGGTGCCAACCGACGAGCAACCCGACAAAATTGCGGGAACAAGAGAGAAGCATAACGCCGCTGCTGCAGCAATCGAAAGAATTTTCTTGAGTGAAATCTTCATTTTAAAAACTCCTTTTAATAATTCTTGCAAAGAGTTTTGATTGCTGTATGAGCGTAGATTCTTGCAAGGAAATCGTTGGGGTGGTTAACGTTGTTGCCGGTCATATCGCGGAATTTCTTTAAGGTGAGAAGATGCTTGCTTATTTCGGTGAAATTCATAACCGCAACACCCTCTTTTTCAAGAGTCAAAAAGGCATCTATTTGTTTATCATGGGTTTTAAGCATTGAGCCACCGCCGAAATAAACCTCGGCGTTGGGAAGCATCGTTGCAACGATAACGAATTCACAGTTTGGGTTTACCTCTGAAATAGCGTTCATAATAGTAACGATATTTTGCATTACCTTTTCGGGAGAGGTGCCCTGGGTGGCATCGTTCATACCAAATGCAAGGAAACAAAGGTCAGGGGCAATGTCCACAGCCTTTTCCTTCATGTGCTGCACACCCTCGGTGCTGTTAAAGCCGCCGACTGCGGTGTTGACGTAGTTTATTTTGGCATTATCGTAATATTCTTCAAGTCCCGAAACGGTCATAAGCGGCCAGATGGGAGTTTTGGGCGAAACGTTGTAAAGACCGCTCGTATCTCCGCCCCAGGTAATCGAGTCGCCGTAAAAGAGAATTTTTATAGGCTCGTTGTTTTCAAGCTTTGAAACGGAGCGGGGAAGAAGGTCGCCCTTGTATTCCGGCACGGGTCCTGTCCAGCTTTCGTTGTGCCTGTAAGAAACCGCAACCTGATGCTCATGGAAATAACTGCCGCCCACAAGCTTAAGATAACCGCCGCCGACCTTTTCGATGGCATCACCGTTGTTTACCTCGGGATAATACTCATCATAGGTAAGCCTTGGCATACTGCCGGAGGTAATAAGAGTTATCTTATTACCCTCTATGGTGTAATCAACACCCTCAACGTAGCTTTCCTTAAGAGTTGCGCTTTTTACACAGATTATTCTTTCGGGCTTATACATAAGCTCTGCTGTGTAGCTACCGTTTTCGTCCTCAACAAAAAGAAGAGTTTCGTGCGCAATAAGATCGCCCTTCCAGATTGGGGTTTTTAAATACAAATCGTAATTATATTTGTTGAAATTCATTTTTGATTCCTCCTCAAGCTGTTTCTCAAGGGATTTTCCGCACCCGCAAAGTAACAGACAAAGCGAGAGCAAGACGGAAATAAAAGGTAAAACTCTTTTTTTCATAAAACCTCCCGTACAGAGAAAAAAGTTATAAAAAACAGATAAGATAATATAATTATACAGGAATAAAATGCATTAATCAACAACAAAATAAGCCACAAATACAAAAAATATTTCAAAAAGGTGATTTTATGAAAAAAATAAAAGATATTTTGCTTATTGCTGTTCCCACGGCGGTGTGTGCTGCGGCAGGCAGTATTGTAACTGCACTTAACAAGGATTATCCCAAAACCTTAAAGCTTCCGTCGCTTTATCCTCCTTCGTTGGTGTTTGCAATAGTCTGGACGGCGATTTTCATTCTTGCCGTTATAGCGGGGGCTGTTGCGCTTAAAAAATCAGAAACAAAAAAAGAAAGGGAGGATACCGTTTTTATCTACAATATCCAACTCATTTTCAACCTGCTTTGGTCGGTATGCTTCTTTGGCATAAAAATGCCGTGGCTTGCATTTGCAGAAATTATCCTGTTTCTTGCAATAATTATCGTTATGGCGGTAAATTACGGAAAAATAAGTAAAATATCGGGATTTTTACTGCTACCGTATATCCTGTGGGTATCCTTTGCGGCGTTTTTCTTGAATCTGCCGATTGCAATAATGAACTGAAGCATAAATCTTCGCCAAAGGGCGAAGATTTTGCTTTTTATAAAGGTAAAAATTCTTGCAAAGAGGACGGAAATATGATAAAATAAACAAAAAACAAAAGGAGTGCTTTGAAATGGCAAAAAATAAAAAAAGAAATCACTCAAAAATATTATCTAAAATTTCCGTGGTAATTTTGGCGCTTGCACTGATTGCCTTCGGAATGGCTTACGAATATCTTACAAGCACTCCCGCCGACTATTCCGATGCGGTGTTTACCATGCACGTTATAGACGTCGGTCAGGGTGACAGCATTCTTATAAGATGCGGCGACAAAACTATGCTTATCGATGCGGGCGAGTCGTCGGCAAAAACCGAGCTTGAAAGGTATTTAAACGAGCAGGAAATAGAAAAGCTCGATTACGTTATTGCCACTCACCCTCATTCCGACCATATCGGAGGAATGGAAAATATCCTTCGCAAATACGAATACGATAATATCATAATGCCAAACGTGACCCACACCTCAAAAACTTATATCTCCTTGCTTGAATGTATAGACGAGCAGGGTAAGGAAATAACCGAAGCCGTAAGCGGCGATGAGTTTATGCTCGGTGAGGCAAAGGTTAAAATACTTGCCCCCAATTCCGACGAATACGAGGAAATGAACGATTGGTCGGTAGTAGTTAAAATTACTATAAAGGGAAGAAGCTTTATACTGTCGGGAGATGCCGAAAAGATCTCCGAGGACGAGATGATAAAAAAATATGCAAGTGAGCTTGATTGCGACGTTTACAAGGTGGGGCACCACGGCTCAAAATCCTCCTCGAGCTCTCTTTACGTGACTGCAATGAGCCCGAAATATTCGGTAATATCCGTTGCTGCGAAAAACAGCTATAAGCACCCGGCCGACGAGGTGGTAAAGCGGCTTAAAATGTCGGGAAGCGAGATCTACTCTACTGCCGACCACGGCGACGTGGTATTTTTCGTAACCGATGACGGTAACCTCGGCGTGGTAACGGAGGCAGGTAAATAATGCGTTACACGGTTGACCGAATTATCGAAAATATTGCCGTTTTAGAGGATGAAAACAAAAATACGGAAAATTATCCTCTTTCGGCGCTTCCGCCTCACACACGCGAAGGAAACGTGTTATTTAAGGATTCGGGAGGCAGCTTCGTTCTTGATAGTGAAACCGAAGCCGCCCGACGCGAAAAAGCAAAGAGCCTTGTCGATAAGCTTTTCAAATAAAAATAAAAAAGTCTCTCCTATGGCGTTGTGTTCCTAAGGACAGTTTTTGAAATTCAATAGAATATGTCACCTACCGACAGGAAAAGGACGAAGAGATATAAAACTCCTCGTCCTCTTTTCTTTTCAGACCCTGCATTTGTAGATACAAATACTTCTATGTAGACTAATTCACAATTTTATGATATAATATTTTCAATAATCTTGTCAGCAATTTGAGAAATGCCACACTATATGGGTGAAAGGAGGCGAGGAAATGCAAGAAACGAACGAAATGCGTGAGCGGCTTAACAATGAATTTGCCGAAAACTATATGGAGAAGCTGTTTTACTTCTGCTTAAAAAAGACAGGAAACAACATTGAAGCGGAAGATCTGACACAGGATATTTCACTCCAGATCATCACGGCTTTGAATAAAGGAACGATTCCAACGAGTTTTTCGGCGTGGGTATGGCAGATCGCGCGAAATCGTTATTCCGTATGGGCAACTAAGTCGGATCGTTGCCATGTCGTTCTGTGAGCCAAGGAGTTGAACAACTTGCTTGTCTTCCTAAGACCGCTTGGCCTCCGACTTCATCACGGCTTTGAATAAAGGAACGATTCCAACGAGTTTTTCGGCGTGGGTATGGCAGATCGCGCGAAATCGTTATTCCGTATGGGCAACT
>JAZRNU010000028.1:0-10296 GCA_045648325.1 Eubacteriales bacterium
GCAACAATGATGATTAAGTATATCATACATAACACAGCAAGAAAATATGGAATGTCAGCAACCTTTATGCCAAAGCCCATTATGGGTGAAGCAGGAAGCGGTATGCACGTTCATATGCTTCTTCTCAAAGACGGTGTGCCCGTATTCTCCGATGATAACGGCTATTCTCATCTCAGCGAAACCGCACACTACTTTATGGGCGGACTTTTGAAGCACATTTCTTCTCTTTGCGCAATCACCAATCCCAGCACCAACTCGTTTAAGAGACTTATCCCCGGTTACGAGGCACCCGTTACCGTTGGTTACGCTACCTCAAACCGCAGCGCAGTTATCAGAATTCCCGCTTATGCAAAATCACCCTCAAAGCGTCGCTTTGAGCTTCGCAACCCCGACGCAACCTGCAACCCCTATTTCTGCTTTGCCGCAATTCTTATGGCAGGTATCGACGGTGTTAAGAATAAGATCGATCCTCATGCAAACGGTTGGGGTCCCTATGACGTAAAGCTTTACAACCTTCCCCCCGAGGAAAAAGCAAAGCTCAAGGGCCTTCCCACCTCTCTTGAAGGTGCTCTTGATGCTTTAGAAGCAGATCACGATTACCTCACCGCAGGCGGTGTTTTCCCCGAGGAGCTCATTAAGAACTTCATCAAAACCAAGCGCGAGGAATGCCGTCAGCTTTCTACAATTCCCCATCCTGCAGAGTTTGATAAGTACTATAACTTATAATAAATTGCCATGAAACGTATAATTTCTTCGGTAATCGCCCTTATTCTTTGTTTTTCACTTGTTACAGCCTGTCTTTCGTCCTGTACTCCCAAGGAGCTTACGCTTGTTAAAGACGGCACAAGCAGCTTTACGTTAGTTGCAGACGAATCGGTTTCACCCGATGCCATATTGGCATTTAACGGCGCGTTAAGCGAATACTACGGTGTTGAGCTTGAAGCCAAAGACTCGAAAAGCACCGTTCGTTTCACTTTGGGTGACACATCGCTCGGACTTCACGGATATAAGGTTTACGTTTCCAACGAAGGAAGCCTTGTATTTTCCGCTTCAGATAACGAAGCCTTGGCTTATGCTCTTGCAACCTTTGAATCAACGGTAATGAATAAGGATAATGCCGCGCTGATTATTGACAGAGGCTTTGTTTTAGAGAGAATTTCCGATAACAGCTTCCCTATTTCCACAGCGCTTGATTTAGGCCTTGAAATTAACGCCAATCACGAGCTCATTTTTAAATACGGAAGAAAAACGATAGGCGACAAAGAGTTCCGCACCGCGCAAGGCGCCGCAACAGACGGAGAATACGTTTATTTCATTATCCGTATGAGTGACGACTCCAACTGCATTATCGTCAAGACCGACATCGAAGGCAATGAAATACAAGTTTCCGAGCCCCTTGACCTTGGTCACGGAAACGATATGACCTATAACTCAAAAACGGGATATCTGGTTGTTTGCCACGGTCCGAGCTCTAAAAACACCGCTAACGGCAACGGTAACGCTCGCAGAATCAGTTTTGTTGACAAAAACACTCTCGAGGTTGTTTACACAGCGGCAAACTTTGTTCCTTACGGTATTTGCGGTATAGATTACGATGCAGCAAACGATTGTTATTATACCTGCGCAGGAACCTTCCGCACCTTCGTTTTTTCAGACGATTATAAGTGCACCACAAAATTGATCGTATCGCGCGAGTCTGAAAGCGTTGAAGGAATTAAAGGATATACCTACCAGGGTATGGGCTTTGACGGCAAATACGTTTATTTCCCGCTAAGCAGTAAAGAGGATAACGTTGTGGTTGTTTACACAACAAACGCAGAATACGTTACCACCTTCCACGTACCCACCACTATGGAAAGCGAAAGCATTCTCTTCTACGGCGGCGAAATGTATATATACTACAATTCAAAAGGTGCTACATTAGGTAAAATGCCTTTTGACGTTTCTTATCGAGGATTTCTAACCGAATAACAAAACACGCCCGACTTTAACAGTCGGGCGTTTTTTTATTTATCAAATTTTGTATGCTTAACGGGTTTTCCGGCAAATTCGTTTGGACCCGGCTCCGACATCGAGAAATACATCCTTGCCGCCTCGGTTGTTCCGAAATCCTTATTGGATCCGCTTTCCATAACCTTGTTAAAAGCATCTCTGAACATCTGGTTATGAGCCTCTTCTCTTTCGAGCAAAAACTCAATTGTTTTTCTTACCTTTTTGTCTTCAATCTGTCTGTAAAGATACTCGTAAACAACCTTTGCGCGTTGTTCAGATGCAATGTTACTCAAAAGGTCGGCACAAAGGTCACCTGTTACCGTAACGTAGTCACCTGTCCATGAATAACCCGACGAATTTATAAGCCCGGGGTTAAGACCAAGCAAAACGTGTGTTTGAACTTCTCCTGCGCACACCTTTTCTGCGTCAACGTCATGACCGTTTAACAAAGTGATCGTCTGCCCGATCATTTCCATGTGACCGAGTTCCTCTGCAGCTATATCGAGAAAAAGGTCTTTAATTCCCTTATCCTTTACCCTGAAGCTCTGCGACATATACTGCATTGCCGCCTTGAGCTCTCCGTTACCGCCTCCGAGCTGTTCCTGAAGCAGAACGGCATATTGGGGATTGGGCTTTTCTATTTCTACGGGGTGAAATAATTTCTTTTCGTGTTTAAACATATCTTTTCTCCTATTTTATTTTAGCCTTATTATCTGCATTATTTTATAAAATATACCTTTGTTTACAAAAAACGCGGTGTTGTTTAACAATGCGCTTTGTAATTTATGATTGATATTTTTTTCAAAATATGGTATAATTAATACACAAAGCTATTTGGAGGCTATATGTTTAAAAAATACATTCTAACATTTTTGAATTTTCTTTTATTTATCACAACGGCAACACTTGCAGCGGCAGGGTTAAGTTACCTTGTAAGAATTGCAATAATCGTTTTAAGTCCGTATATATGGATCAGAAACCTTTGCTATTATCTTATAATGACCGCTATTATTTTCCTGCTTATTTTCCTAATAGGCAGCAATATGGGTTACCGTCGCTTTAAATACGGTGAAAAATTTGATTATAAAATACCCGTAATCTGCATGGCTCTTTGCGTTTTGATAAATTTCTATATCGGCTTGAGATTTTATTTCAACGTATTTACCTGCGGTCCTATTGACAGCTTCGTTTGCCTTTGCTTAAACGTAAACACGGTTGGCAAAAGTGATTATTTAATGTATCCTCCCGCAATGCTGTTTGCCGTTTTGGGCTTTATAATAAACGGTGTAGCATACGTTATTGCCGCCTGCCTTGGAATGAAAGCAGGATATAAGGATAAAATGGCCGACGAAGAGGAGCACATTAAATTAAAGCCCGTTATGTCAGAGGCAACCGTTTTGGAAGCAACCGAAAGCGTTTCGGAATTACCCGAGGAGAAATAACAAATCAATAAAAATCCCGCAGTAAATTACTGCGGGATTTTTTAATTATAAAATTTATTTATTTGTGCAAAATTCAAGTGCGGCATCAGCAGCAGAGGCAGCGTCAACGGTATAGCAATCAGCGCCGATTGACTCGCAGAACTGTTGTGTAATGGGCGCACCGCCGATCATAACCTTTACTTTATCCTTAAGGCCGCGGCTTTTAACGGTGTCAACAACATTTTTCATTTCACCCATCGTTGTAGTGAGAAGCGCCGAGCAACAAATGATATTTGCATTGTGTTCTTCTGCAGCATCAACAAATCTCTCTGCTGAAACGTCTGTTCCGAGGTCGATTACGTTAATACCCTTGCCCTCAAGCATCATCTTTACAATATTTTTACCGATATCGTGAAGGTCGCCCTTTACTGTGCCGATAACAGCCGTTCCCTTTGATTCTACGCCCTGATTTATCAGGTAGGGTTTTAATATGGTTACACCTGCATTCATTGCTCTTGCCGCAACCATAACCTCGGGAACGAATACTTGATTGTTTTTGAATTTCTCGCCGATAATGCTCATACCTGCAAGCAAACCGTTATTGAGAATTTCCTCAGCGGGTATATTTTCCGAAAGTGCAGCTTCAACAAGCTCTTTTACTTTCGGTGCACTTCCCTTTTGTAAATATTCCTTTATTTCTTCAACAAGTGACATATCAACATCTCCTTACATGAAAATTATAACGCTTTTTCGTTTGAAATTCTTGTAAAATACTGTTGATTTTAGTAAAATCGGTTATTCTTCTATCAAGGTAATATCAACGCCGGTATAATAATGCTTGATTATCTGATCTGCGGTGTGACCTGCGCGCGAACGTCCAAAAGCGCCTTCCTGACTCATTCCGACGCCGTGTCCCCAACCGGTGCCCTTGATTATGTAGTTATAATTTTTGCTTGGCAAATAGCCTATTCCCGTAACGTCTGCAATTTTAAGATCGTGAGGATAATCTTTAATTGCCTCAACTCCGTTTGCGGTTAATACGTAGGTTTCGTCAAGTCTTTTTTCATAAAGCTCCGATGCTTCGGTTCCTGTGACGTAATAATCGTTAAAGGCATAATAAATATGGAAATTAGGGCTTTTTAAAACAGCCGATTCAAATCCGTTTATACCCATTCCCGATGCCGCAGACATAAACGATTTGATATTGGAGCCGAACTGCATATAAACCTTAATGCCGTTTTCATCTTCAAAAACCAACTTCATGGGAATATCGCCAAGAGGTGTTACAACCTCGGCATAGAATTTAACAATGTCGCCAACCGCTTCAGAAAGCCTTTCAGGGTTTTCGTATTCACTTCCGGTTATAAATCCATCGTGAGTATAAATCCTCAATTTTCTGTACTGATCGGGCTTGTTTACACGCAAATAATTGAGATATTCGCCAAGATCAGAGGGAGAAAAGCTCGTTTCCCATCTACCGTTTGTTGCCGTGTCGAGATTTTCATAGGTATCCTCAACCTGCTGGAGATAGCTTCTTAACGTTGTGTTCCAATACTGGTAATTTGAAAGAGTATATCCACCGTTAGAGGCGCAATAAATAGCTTCAATCAAGGTATCATTACCCTTTGAGTTTTTCACTGTAATTACCATTTTAGAGGTTGTTTCCACCGCACGAGCAACCATTTCGGTGGCGCTAACGGTATTGCCGCGGTATGCCTGGCAATGTGATCCATCGCAAATATCATAACCGAACGCCGTATTTCTGCCGTGAACGTTTTCGGTAAGAATTTTTCTCAACACGTAGGTTCTTGCAACTATCGCCTGCGTTCTGTATGCTTCATAAAGCGCCTCATTCTTGGAATTGCCCATTTCGCGCATCAATACGCCGACAATATAGCTGTCAAGGTCAACGTTATTTACCGTAGCTATATTGTAATCGTTTTCGGCAACTCTTGCGATATCAATAGTGCCGTTATACGTTCTTCCGAGATTACGGTTTGCCGCAGATGCGGTCATTGAATAAACTCGGTGATATACAGTTCCGCTTACTGAAGGAACAACGCGAAGCCAGCTGTTTTCACAATCAAATTCAAAATAGATAACACCGCTTCTCTCGTCAACAACAGTTATACAGGTCTTGCTTCCACCCGCAACGGTGTAAGTATATTCGGGGTAAATAAATTCGGGCTCACTCGGCTCCTCGGGCTGTGATTCACTGCTTTGCGAGTCATCGGAGGAATTACCCGAATCGGTATCAGATGAATTGTCGGGCACAGAGGTTGTAACGTCAGATGAATCATCAGGAACAGAGGTAGTAACGTCGTCCGAGCTGTCAGATGAGCTGTTTTCCGAATTTGATGAATCCAAATTTTCTTCAGGAACGGAAGAATTCTCGCCGTATTCCACGTCAGAGCTTCCTTCAGTTTCACTATTTTCTTCATCAATCTCGTTTATCGGCATTATTTCATCTGAATTTATCTCAGAATTTACATCAGAAGAATTTTCAATTTCCGTTTCCGACGATGCATCACTGCTTGAATCCACCTCATTGGAAGATTCGGCATCGCTTGTAACAGAATCCGATGAAGTCACTTCACTTTCTTGTGATTCCGACGAAGTAACATCCGAACTCGTTTCTGAAGAAGTTACGTCAGACGAAGGTAAATCGGAGCTTGACGGCGGCAAATCGGAAGATACGTCAGAGCTTGATGAATCAGACGATTCAGGCTCTGATGAAGGGTCTTCGGGTATTGACGATTCGGGCTCTCTGTAATTAAGCTCTGCAATTGCCTCATTATATGCTTCTTCAATATCGGCAATGGCAGAATGTGCCTCTTCCAAAGAGAAATACTGATTTATTCTTAAATAATATTTTCCGTTAACGTATGCGGGAAAAACAAAATAACCGCAATCCTCAAATACCTTTTTGATTACGTTTAACTCGTCAATATCGGAAAATCCGTAATCAACCTCAACGTGATAATTGCCTGCGGCTTCTCCGTAGTCGCTTCTGTCGTAAATATCAATCCAGCCGCCGTAATCGGAAGCCCAGTTTGTGCTGTAATAGAAATTTTCATCAATAACCGAGCTTAAAGCAAACTGTCCCGGCTGTGAATCGAAAATATGCCTTTCGATTTTATTTACGTTATCGTAAACGAAAAATGAAAAATAACGCTTCGACGGGTGCAGCTCATCAGTTTCGTTATAATCAGTTTCGTTATAATCACTTCCGTAATCACCAACGCGGAATGAGGAATAAGGCACGTCATCAGGTCCAACCAATACACGTACTATCTGCCCTTTGCTGAAGGTAATACCGCCACTTACCTCGGTATTGAACAACGGCAACGTTATTACAACAAGCAACAATACCGCCATAACCGAGGATAATACGCTAGTTATTAACTTTTTAAAATTAATTTTTTTCATACAACTTCCTTATAAAATGCATTTTGTAGCAAAAAAACGGTTGACAATATATAATAATAGAGATATAATATTACAGATAGAGGTGCGTTAGTGATAAGTAACACATTATTTGCTCCGGCAGGCTTTTGTGCGAAAGGCATTTGCGCCGAAGGGGGTGTTTGCCGGTAAGACACTGCCTGGTCGTGACGGTGAAAGCTTCACGACTGTCATTTGATGTTTCAAATGAAGTGCTATCTTTTGTTAAATATAATTATCAGTTATATTATACAACAAAGATAGCCGGTATTTCAACCGGTTTTTTTATTGTTTCAAGCAATAAACACATTTTTTGTAAAAATTTTGAGTAAATATATAAAGGATTGGTGTTAAAAAATGGAAAAATTGAAGGTTGGCATCGTTGGTTGTACCGGTATGGTTGGTCAGAGATTTATTACTTTACTCTCTGAACACCCCTGGTATGATATAACTGTTTTGGCTGCTTCTGCACGCTCTGCAAACAAGAGCTACGAGGAGGCTCTCGGCGGACGTTGGGCTCTTGATACTGCGGCTCCCGAAAAAATACTTAAAATGCCTGTTCTCGATACCGAGGCAGATTTCCAGAAGATCGTTGACAGCGTTGATTTCATCTTCTGTGCAGTTAACATGAAGAAGGACGAAATCAAGGCTCTTGAGGAAAAATTTGCAAAGGCAGAGTGTCCCGTTGTTTCAAACAACAGTGCTCACCGCTTTACTCCCGACGTTCCCATGGTAATTCCCGAGCTTAACGATTCTCACTGTGAGATTATTGAATCGCAGAAAAAGCGCCTTGGCACCAAGAGAGGCTTCATTGCAGTTAAATCAAACTGCTCACTCCAGAGCTACGTTCCCGCTTTATGGCCCCTTGATAAAAAATACGGTCTTACCAAAGCACTTGCTTGCACCTATCAGGCAATTTCCGGCGCAGGCAAAACCTTTGAGAGCTGGCCCGAGATGGTAGATAACGTAATCCCCTACATCGGCGGCGAGGAAGAAAAATCCGAGAAAGAGCCTCTTAAGATCTGGGGTAAGATTGAAAACGGCGAGATAGTTTCCGCTACCGAGCCCGCAATCACCACCCAGTGCATTCGTGTTCCCGTAACAAACGGTCACCTTGCAGCCGTTTTTGCTTCTTTTGAAAAAAAGGTTGACATTGAAGAAGCTATTTCCGTAATCGAAAGCTATAAGGGCGCAGCACAGGAGCTTAACCTCCCCTCTGCTCCCAAGCAGTTTGTTCATTATTTCAGAGAGGATAACCGTCCTCAGATAAATTCCGAGCGTAACCTCGAAAAAGGCATGGCAGTTTCCGTTGGCAGACTCAGACCCGACAGTCAGTATGACCTCAAATTCGTTTGCCTTTCTCACAACACCTTGAGAGGCGCGGCAGGCGGTGCTGTACTTCTTGCAGAGCTTCTTACTGCAAAGGGTTATATAACCAAAAAATAATTTTTCACATCAGGTGATTTTATGAGTATTTTTACAGGCGCAGGCGTTGCAATCGTAACACCTTTTACACCCGACAATAAAGTTAATTACGAAAAGCTTGCTTATCTCGTTGATTTGCAGATCAAAAAAGGCACCGATGCTATCGTAATCTGCGGTACTACCGGTGAATCTTCAACTCTTACCGACGAGGAGCACACCAAAACCATTGAATGTGCAATCAAGGCAACTGCTGGCAGAGTGCCCGTTATTGCAGGCACCGGAAGCAATGATACCGATTATGCTATCTGGCTTTCAAAGGAAGCCAAGGATCTTGGCGCCGATGCTATTTTGTCGGTAACTCCTTATTACAACAAGGCTTCGCAGGCAGGTCTTGCAAAGCATTTCCTTAAAATTGCAGACAATGCCGATATTCCTATGATTCTCTACAACGTTCCTTCAAGAACAGGCTGCAACATTGCGCTTGACACATACAAGGAGCTTGCAGGTCATAAAAACATCGTTGCTACAAAGGAAGCTTCGGGAAATATTTCCGCCATTGCCGCACTTTGCGCAGAATGCCCCGAGCTTGACGTATATTCAGGTAACGACGACCAGACCCTCCCTGTGCTTGCACTCGGCGGCAAGGGCGTAATTTCCGTTGCTTCAAACGTTATACCCACCGAAATGCACGATATTTGCGACCTTTATTTCAAGGGAGAATATGAAAAATCCAAAGATATTTTCTTCAAATATCTCAAGCTTATGAACGATCTCTTTATCGACGTAAACCCCATTCCCGTAAAATGCGCATTGAATTATATGGGCATGGAGGTTGGCGATTTAAGACTTCCTCTTTGCGAGCTTTCCGACAAAAACGCCGCTTTTCTTAAAGAGGTGCTTAAGAGCTATTCCCTTTTGTAATTTGAAAGTGAGGATGTTAAAATGCTTAAAATAATCGTTAGCGGTTGCTTTGGTTATATGGGCAGAAACGTTACCGATCTTGTAAAAGACGATAAGGATTGCGTTGTTGCCGCAGGCGTTGATATTGCCGAGAAGGCCACAGATTTCCCCGTTTACCGCTCTTTTGACGAAATAGACGGAAAAGCAGACGTTATTATTGACTTTTCTCATCCGTCATGTCTTAAGGGAATGCTTGAATATGCCGTAAAAACAAAAACCCCTGTTGTTATTGCAACAACAGGTCTTAACGATGACGATAAAAAGCTTATACAAGAGGCTTCAAAACAGGTTTCCGTTTTCTTTACGGCAAATATGTCGCTTGGCGTAAATCTTCTTTCAGCATTGGTTAAAAAGGCCGCGGCAGTGCTTGGCGGAAGCTATGACATTGAAATCGTTGAAAAGCACCATAACAAGAAAATTGATGCCCCCTCCGGCACTGCTTTAATGCTTGCAGACGCCGCTTCGGAAGCGGTAAGCTTCAATGCGGAATACGTTTACGACAGACATTCTGTCAGAAAGAAGCGCGACGCAAACGAGATAGGAATAAGCTCTGTAAGAGGCGGAACCATCGTTGGTGAGCACGACGTTATCTTTGCAGGAGAGGATGAGGTCCTTACCCTTTCCCACAGCGCCTATTCAAAGCGTGTTTTTGCCGCAGGTGCGGTGAATGCCGCAAAGTTTATTGCTTGTAAAGAAAATGGGCTTTACAGTATGGAGGACCTTCTTGCAGACGTACTTTCTCTGTAAAATAATATAATTGGGGTGTTTTTTGTGAAAAAAGCTATCACAGATATTACCGTAACCGAAAACGTTTCACTCGTTACACTTAAGCAGGTAGAAAACCGTCACGGTGTGCTTGCTTCGATTTTCGGTGCCTTAAGTGCCGCAAATATCGACGTAGATATGATTTCTCAATCATATCCCGCAAAGGAAACGGTTGAGCTTTCGTTTACTATTTCCGACGATCAGATTGCTTCTCTCGTTGCCCTGCTTGCAAAGCACAAGGAATTTAAGGCTTCGGTTTTTTCGGGTAACACAAAGATTTCCTTTTTCG
>JAZRNU010000029.1:0-22702 GCA_045648325.1 Eubacteriales bacterium
TAGAAAAATCTCTTGAAGAGGTCGGCGACAAGCTCACCGACGATGAGAAGAACGAAATAAAGGCAGAGATCGAAAAGACCCGCGAGGCTCTTAAGGGCACCGATACCGCCGCGATCAACGATGCCAAGGCGGCTTTGGAAAAGAAATTCTACGAATACGCCTCAAAGATCTATCAGCAGGCACAGGCACAGGGTGCTGACGCCGCAGGCGCAGTAAATCCCGACGGCACCGTAAACACCGATTTCACCGATAACGGCGAAGCAAATAACTAAAAAATTAAACGAATACTGTCGGAGAATACTCCGACAGTATTCGCGCGAGGTTAAACTATGGCAGAAAAAAGAGATTATTACGAGGTGCTCGGTCTTTCAAAAGGGGCATCTGCCGATGAAATAAAGAAGGCTTATCGCTCGCTTGCCAAAAAATATCACCCCGACTTAAACCCCGGAAATGCAGAGGCAGAGGTTAAGTTCAAGGAGGTAAACGAGGCATACGAGGTGCTTTCCGATGACACCAAGAAGGCGAAATACGATCAGTTCGGCCACGCGGGTGTTGACCCGTCCTACGGTGCGGGTGCAGGCGGCTACGGTGGCGGCTACGGCGACTTCAACGTGGATTTCGGCGATATTTTCTCAAGCTTTTTCGGCGGTGGCGGCAGAAGACAGAACCCCAACGCCCCCGAACGCGGCGAGGACCTTCGTTATAACGTAATACTTAACGTGCGCGAGGCGGCGCTCGGCTGTAAAAAAACGGTGGAATATACCCGCCGTGAAAAATGCTCCGAGTGCGGCGGAAGCGGCGCGAAAAAGGGAACCTCTCCCGAAACCTGCTCGGTTTGCGGTGGTAGCGGTCAGGTAAGACGTCAGCAGAACACCATGTTCGGCGCCTTCCAGAGCGTTACCGTCTGTAACAACTGCGGCGGCACGGGTAAGGTTATAAAGACCCCCTGCGAAAGCTGCAGAGGCTCGGGCAGAATGAGCAAAAAGATCGTGCGCGAGGTTGATATCCCCGCAGGTATCGATAACGGTCAGACTCTCCGTGTTGAGCGTCAGGGAAATTCGGGTCTTCGCGGAGGAATCGAGGGCGACCTTCTTATCACCGTTTCGGTGGGAAGGGACTCATTCTTTACCCGTAACGGCAACGATATCACCTGCGTTTTGCCCATCACCTTCGTTGATGCGGCGCTCGGCGTGACGGTTGACGTGCCGATTATCGACGGCGGCAGCGAGAAGCTTAATATTCCCGAGGGCACCCAGAACGGCGCGGTTCTTAAAATGAAGGGAAAGGGCGCTGTGATTTTGGGAACGAGCCGCAGAGGCGATCAGCTCGTTACTGTTTTGGTTGAAACGCCAAAGAGCCTTAACTCAAAGCAAAAGGCAATACTTAAGGAGTTTGACGCCGTTACCTCGGATAAAAACTACGAAAAGCAAAAGAGCTTTCACAAGCATAGAAAATAAGAAGAAAAGCACGCCAAGATGCGTGCTTTTTATTTTGGGTAAAATTTTAACCGCACAAGACTTGTATACCTCTTTTTTCCGCTATGCGTAAGAGGAATGCTCCTGCGGCACGAGCAAAAAATAAAACAAAATCCCCCTGCCTTATGGCAGGGGGATTTATTTTAAGTTAAATTATTTCGAAACAAAGGTTGCGGTGCCGCCGGCGTAATAGTAACCGTTTTGTGCGGGTGCGCCAAGAAGCTCTGCGTCCTCTCTTATGGTGCGGTCACAGTCAAGACCCTTTATAATGTCACCGAAATAGGCAATAAAGAGGTCGCCGTTAACGGTTATCTGCTGCCCTTTAAGATTTCCGACCGCTTCGCTTACGGTAAGCCTTACGGTGTTGTAGTTTACCTTTTCAAGAGCAGTGATAGTGTAGCCGTTTAAGGAAATATCCTTTTTATCGGGGTTAATTGCAAGCATGGGGAAGCATTCTCCGCCAAAGGTTACGTCAATGGTGTTTGCGCCCGATTTGGTTGCAGTTGCATTCATATCGGGAATAAACTGAAGGAAATCAAAGGAGATCTCTCCGCCTGATGCAGAGGGCTTGAAGATAAGCACGATGTCGCTCATATTTCCCGCAATCTGCTTGTCGGAAAGGGGAAGGAGATATCCGCCCGCGCCGTTTATTTTTATCTCCTTGCTCTGCGTTACTCCCTCGGAGGTTTTATACTGGCAGTATAAAACGCCCTTGGCATCGTTTGTAACGTTTAAAAGCATCTCGTTGTAGCAGTATCCGTTTATCGGAAGAGTGAGAAGGGCAGCGCCGAGCTTGCCGTCGGCGGTTATCGTTGCGCTTCCGCCCGAAACGTTAAAGCTTCCGGTGTGAGCCTTGAAGCCCTCGCCGTTTCCGTCCTTGTTAAAGGAAAATCTCGTGCGGTATTCGGTGAGATATTCGGTGACGTTCCCTGAGATAACGGTGCCGCCGAGATAGCCCTGCTCGCCCAGATTTCCGTAGAACTTCGTCTTGCCGCCGTTTGCTCTTTCGGGGGTGAAGAAGAAGTTGTCGATCAAGAACATATTGTCCTTGCCGTTTTTATTGTAAAGAATAACGTCGTAGTTATAGCCTGCGTTTTTGGTGTTTCTTAAGTTGCCGTAAAAGAGGTTTCTTGCAAGGGTGATAGACTCGTGAGCCTGCGGATCGGGAAGCTGCATAAAGAGAATGCCGCCCGCATCGTTGTGGTGAAGGACGTTATCGACGAAATTGATGTGATTGCAGGCGTATTCGAAGTCAAAGCCGCAGCCGTCGTTTTCACCGAGGTTATATTCGTAGGCAAATTCCGAATTTGAAACGGTAACGTTATCGACCTCGCCCAAAAAGCTTCCGCAGGTGCCGCCGAAGAAGGTGTAGGTCTCGCTGCCGCCCATAAGTCTTGCTCTGTTTACCGTGATATTCTTGCAGTTTGCGGAAAAACGGATAATGCCGCCGTAGGAGCCTGTGTTGATAACGTCGTGGATATTTACGTTATCCATTCGGATTCCTTCGATTCCAACCGTTGCGTTATCCATAACAACGTTGCAGATCTCAACGCCGCTGAAGATCTTGGCGCTGTGGCCCGAAAAGCGTATTGCGGTTGCCAAAAGCCACTCGCCCGCGCCGCCGCCCGTAGGCTCTATTTTGAGATTGTTTCTGTTAAGCTTGGGAAGATTTCCCTTCGGAATGTCGGAAAGCTCGTGCATCTTTTCCACGCTACCGCCGTTTGCGGTGGCAAGCAAGCGCTGAACCTCGTCGCACCAGATCTCCGCAATATCGCAGTTTCTTATGAGAAGCCCCTCGTTTTCAACCGATATCTCGGTTCTTACGTAGATGCCGAGGTAGGCGTTTCGAAGGTCAAGCTCCTCAACCGTGATAAAGCGGCTCGGGTTTATCTTCTCATAGTCGCTGTCACCTCCGCCGAAGATATTGACGTCGGAAATAAGCAGGCAAATATCGTCGATGGCGTTGTTAAGCTTGATTATCGGCTTTGGAGCCTTTTTGTCGCCGTAGGAGGAAACGGTTAGGTAGCTTTTCTCATCGCCGCCGCCGTAAATTTCAAGACGCTCGTTCCACACGTCGCCGCGCTTGAGCAACACCTTATCACCCGGCTGCAAAACAATGCTGTTAATATTTGCAAAGCTTTTCCATGCGTTTCCCTTTGAGGTACCGCTGTTTGCATCGTTACCGCTTGATGATGAAATATAATAGGTTGTGCCGCTTGAACAGGAGGTCATCATAACAGTCACTCCAATGATAGTTGAAATAAGTAAAATTAAAGATAAAACCAATGAGATTATTTTCTTTTGCAAAAGAGATCAGTCCTTTCTTTATAAAATTATAACAAATATTTATCTGCAATACAAGCAAAATACGAAAAAAAGCAATTATTTGCAGATGATAGCAATTTTTTGCATTTTTATCGGAGTTGTCGCAGGCTGTCGGCAAAAACGCAGAAAAAACCGCAGTATGCTTGGGCAAAATTTTATATAACGGTAAACCTTTTATAATTGAAAGTGAAAAGTTGTAGCAACTGAATAAAACCGCAAAATTCGCACATAAAAAGCTGTTTCAAAGGCATTTTGTTAAAAGAGGTTATTTCCTTTTGCAAATTGTAAAAATATGGTAAAATTTATCCTGCACTTTAAAAGAAAGGAGAAGTGAAATGCAAAAGGTAAAGGTATTGATTTTAGATGACAGCACGACCTTCAGAAATCAGATGTCGATCGAGCTGCATCGCAAGGATTTTGAAATTGTCGGCGTTAGCGGAAACGGCGAAGAGGGAATAAAGCTCATAAAGAGCGAGCGTCCCGACGTGGTAGTAACCGATATTCTGCTTTCGGGTATCGACGGTATAGGAGTTATAAAGAAAATAAAGGAAGAAAATATGAGACGCGCGCCCGTTTTTATTATAGCTACAAAGCTTTCGAGTGACTATCTTATGAGGGAGGCAAACAGCTTGGGGGTGGGATATTACCTTTTAAAGCCGTTTGAACCCGAAACGCTTTGCGAGCGAATTGAGAAGATCGCGGGAACAAGACTTAAAGGCGAAGGCGCCGAGACGGAAACAGACGGCATCTTCTCGGGGGAAATTGAAAGGGAGGTGACCGATTGCATTTTGGAGCTTGGTATTCCCGCACACATCAAGGGCTACTATTACATAAGAACGGCAATTATTATGTCGATGGAAAACCCCGAGCTTTTGCACGCGGTAACGAAAATACTTTATCCCACCATTGCAAAGAAATTTCAAACCACGCCCTCCCGCGTTGAGCGAGCTATTCGCCACGCGATAGAGGTTTCGTGGGAAAGAGGCGATATTGAAAAGCTTCAGGCGGTTTTCGGCTACACCGTTTCGGTAAACAAGGGAAAGCCCACGAATTCGGAATTTATTGCACTTCTTGCCGATAAGCTCCGATTAAAGCACAGAATAGCGGTTTAAGAAAAAATCCCACCTGCAACGGTGGGATTTTGCTTTTCAGAGGGGATTTAACCACGGCGCAAGTTTCAAAAAAACATTGAAAAGCTGTTGGTTTTATGCTAAAATATAGCCAAAGGAGATGAAAAAATGAAAAAAACGCTTAAAAAATCAATAGCCTTTTTTCTTGTTTTTCTTGCGGTTTCTTTCTTTCCCATAATTCTTTTAAAGCTTCTTTACCTCTTTTTTCCGCCCGAAATTGCGGCGGTGCTTTCGCAATTTAAAAGCGTTCCGATAACCCCGCCGCTTTTGCTTCTTTCGCTCTTTGCGCTTGTCTTTATCCTCTTTGCATTTTTGGAAACAAGAGGAAAGCTCCGCCTTAAAAGATGGCAAAAACGCACTCTGATTGCCATTTTAATTACCGTTTCGGCAATCTGCTCGCTTGCTTTTGCAACGGTAAACGGCGTGCCCGTTTTCGTAATTATAAAAGCACTTCTGGAGGTGGCACTGTGAAAAAAATCGCCCTTATTCTGGCTTTGGTTTTGGTTGCTGCCACCCTTTCGGGCTGCGGCGAAGGTAGCGCCGTGCGCTCCTTTTCCCATGAAGGCGTTAGCTTTTACGCGGGCTTTGGCAAATCCGAAATTGAAATTCCTAAAAACGAAACCCTCTATATTGCGGGTTACCGAAACGGCTACGAGATAACAGGCGTTTTAGATCCCGTTTACGCCCGCGCCTTTGCGGTAAACACGGGTGGAAAAACCCTTGTTATGGTGTCGGTTGATTGCGTTGGACTTTCATCGGGCACGGTAAACGAAATAAAGGCGGAAATGGTTAAAAACCCCTTGCTTTCAGAGGCTGAAATAACGGTAAGCGCCACCCACACCCACGCGGGTATCGACACCATGGGCCTTTGGGGTGAAATAGCCGTTGACGGCAAAAGCTCCGTCTTTATGGAAAATGTTAAGACTGCATCGGTAAATGCGGCGGCTTTGGCAGTTGAAAATATAAAAGAAGGCAGCTTTTACTACTCAAAGGCGGCTGTAAAAGGGCTTCTTTACGATTCGCGAGAGCCTGAGGTTTATGATGAAAACGTCTATCAGATAAGATTTTCACCAACCGACGGAAGCGCGGGCTTCCGCATAATAAACTATGGGGCGCACGCCGAGGCGCTCCGCTCGCAAAACACCCTTGTAAGCCCCGATTACCCCGCCTATGTTGGCAAATACGTCTATCAGGTAACGGGTGACGAATATATTTATTTTGCAGGGGCGGTTGGCGGACTTATCTATACCAAAATGCAAAAGAACGAAAGCGGCGTCGAGCTTGAAGCCACCGAAAACGTTGATGCCACGGGCAAGAAAATTGCAGATGCGCTCCTTTCGGTAACGGAGGAGAAAAAGCTTTCGCCCAACCTTTCCTTTGCAACGGTTTCGGTAACGCTCCCCGTTGAAAACAACGTTTTTGTGGCACTTAAAGCCCTTGGAGTTGTTGAAAACGAGATAATCTACAACGGAAAAGGAAAGCTTGGAATGTCGGCAAAAAGCTCGGTTTCGCTAATAAAATTCGGTGAGATAACCGTTGTGGCGGTGCCGGGTGAGCTTTTCCCCGAGCTTGCCTACGGACTTCCCGAATTTACAGAGTTTTATCCTGCGGTAAGAGGAGCAAAAAACCCGAAAACCCTTAAGGAAATTTTAAATACCGATGAGTTTCTCGTTTTCGGTCTTACAAACGACGAAATCGGTTATATAATCCCGCCAAATGACTTTGTTCTTCATACCGATACTCCTTATCTTGAGGAGGCAACCGACGGCTACGGCAGAAATCATTACGAGGAAACGAATTCGCTTTCTCCCCACACCGCAGAGCTTATTGCGGCAGCGGTTGAGACGCTTGTAAAAAACGGTTGAGATTCACATCAAAATATGTTATAATGTAATCAAAAGGAGATGATTTTATGAAAAAGCTAATCGCTGCGTTGATTTGTCTTGTTATTTTGTTTGCCGCAGGCTCCTGCGCGTTTTTGGAGGGAGGTAAGCCGGAAAACTCCTCAGGCACGGGCGAGGCTTCTTCCGAAATCGGCTCGTCCGAGGTAACTTCCTCCGAGGTAACCTCGTCGGAGGTGAATTCGTCGGCTTCGAGCGGAAGCGGCGGCTCCGAGCTTGAGGTAAAAAGCAGCTTCTCCACTCCCGAGGAGATGGGCGCGCATATCGCAAGATGCTTTAACGAAAAGCGCTTTGATATTCTCGCAAGCTCCTTTCCCGAATGGGAATACGATCCGTCGGGCTATCCCGATTTCACAACCACGCCCGTAACGGCGGATTACTCGGCGCTCTCGACGCTAAAAGGGATAACTGCCTCTTATGAGATAGTGAAGAAAGATGGGAACGACGGTTATATTTGCCTTGCCTTAAACGTTCCGGACCCGAAGGATACAAGTCTTTTCATCGGAGAAAATAAAATAATAATTGAATATCTTTACGATAACGACAGCGAGAGCTATGTGAAGGGCTTTGCTTACAGAAAAGCCGTTGACGGCATCGATCTTGAAAAAATTCTCGGAGAAGATTTCTGGAGCTTTGATTTTCTCGTTAATTTTACCGATTCGGCGGAATTTGAATCGATAGATGAAATTTCTCCCATTGCAATAATGATTATAGTAAGTCAGGAGATAGGCGCGGAATACGGGGTTGACGAGATAAACGCCGCGGTTTACAAATATTTCGGTGTAAGCGGCTTTTATAAAGAGGAAGGCGGGAAGATAGTCGACCGAAACGGCAATGAGTTTGCCTGGACGGGCCCCGGCGGCTCCTACGGCATAGCATACGGCGGCGCCGGATATTACTCGTATTCCGTTTCGGGAGATACCGTAAAAATAAGGGTCTTAGACACCTCCGACCCGCTGGGACTGTTTATCGGCGGAGGCTGTGAATATACAATAAAGCTTGTTCAGGACGGCTATAACGTAATTTCTGCCGAAAAGCTTTCGGCTACCGACGTTATTTTAACGGTAAAAAGCTATTTTTCCACTCCCGAGGAGCTGGGCGCGTATATCGTAAGATGCTTTGATGAAAAGCGCTTTGATATTCTTGCAAAGGCGTTTTCGCCAAGCTATGACATTTACGATTATTCGGTGCTTTCCGCGCTTGACGGAATAGAAATATCTTACGACGTTGCAGATGCAGACGACAGCTTTGCAACCGTACGTCTGATGCTGAACGTTCCAAATCCGAATGGAACCGCAATGATTGCCGGAATGAATAAAATAACGCTTAATCTGCACAATTACGGCGATGGTTTTTATCTGTATGCCGCAACGAGAGAGCCGGACGAAGCGGTTGATCTTACGGCGGCGCTTGGTGTGTCGCACGATTGGGACACAATTCCTTTTACCGAATTTTTGAATCACACCAAGCTAAAAACCTTTGATTCCACCGCAGAGCTTACAACCAACGATATAGAATCGGCGATTTCTTACCTTATTGGCAATCCGGACAATCTCGATAAGGTAAACAACGCCATTTATGAATATTTCGGTATTGAAAACTATTGCAGTATGGAAAACGGCTTGATTGTTGACAAAAACGGTATGGAGTTCCCCGGCGTTGGTCTTACGGTTGTCGGAATAAACTCAAGCCGCGGTGCATCGTATTACTCTTACACCACCTCGGGCAAGGTGGTTACGATAAGAATTTTGGCAACCCTTGACCCGCTTGGATTATTCCTCGATGAGTTTGTTGACTACACGGTAGAGCTTTCTGAAAACAGCTACAGAATAATCTCCGCGGTGTCAGTTCCCGTAACCGAGCTTTTAAATTAAAACCCACAAATTTAACCGCAGGCTTATTGCCTGCGGTTTTTTGTGAAAAGGTGGAAAAAAATTTTTGAAAATAATGATTTTCGGTTGTGTTTTTGGTATAATTGTGTTATACTTTATTTGTATATATTTTATATAAGCAGCATTAAAGGAAAGGAAGAGCGGATTTGTCGATTATAACCGAAAGAAGCTTTCGTCACGAGCTTAAATATTTCGTGAATAATTCGGATATCTGGCAGCTTAAAAACCGTCTTCGGTTCGTAATGGACAGAGATGCAAACGTCTCCAAAGACGGACGGTATAAAATAAAAAGCCTTTATTTTGATACCCCGTATGACGATGCACTTAAAGAAAAGCTCGACGGCGTGTCGGACAGAGAAAAGTTCAGAATAAGACTTTACAACGACGATGACAGCTTTATAAGGCTTGAAAAAAAGCTTAAGCACAACGGCCTTAACGAAAAGACGAGCGCAAGACTCACAAAGGAGCAGGTGCTTAGAATATTAAGCGGCGACTACGACTGGCTCAAAAGCTTTGATAAAGAAATTTACGCCGATTTTTACTATAATCTCCGAGTTAAAGGATTAAGACCGAGAACGATAGTGCAGTATATAAGAGAGCCTTATATTTACCGCTACGGAAACGTGCGAGTAACTATTGACAGCGACGTGCGCACGGGCTTGAACAGCGTTGATCTCTTTGACAAAAACGTACTTACCGTTCCTGTTCTCGAAACGGGAAAATCAATTCTTGAGATAAAATACGACGAGTATTTACCCGATATAATAAAAACAATAACGCAGGTTGGCTCGCGAGAGCGCACGCAGGCTTCGAAATATGCGGCTTGCCGAATTTATCTGTAATTTAAGAAAGAGGTTTTATAAATGATTTACGCATTATCCTTTTCAGACGTTTTCAAAAACAGCTTTTTCAACAACTTTGAAAGCATTGAGCCCTGGCAGATAGCTCTTGCATTTGGCTTTTCGCTTCTTTTGAGCATTGGCATCTTCTACGTTTATAAGTACACCTTCTCGGGCGTTCTTTATTCAAAGAGCCTTGGCTTTACCTTCGTGGTGCTTGCACTCGTTACCACCTTGGTAATTATGGCGGTATCTTCTAACATGATACTTTCACTCGGTATGGTTGGTGCTCTTTCGATCGTTCGTTTCCGTGCGGCAATCAAGGAGCCGGTTGACATCGGCTTTATCTTCTGGGCACTTGCGGTAGGTATCGTAAACGGCGCAGGACTTTTTGCACTTTCGGTTGTAGGTTCGGTTGTAATTGCAGCCGTAGTTCTTGTTTTTGCAAACCTCAAATCGAAATACAATCCCTACGTTCTCGTTATCGACCTTGAGCCCGAATACAACGAGGAAAAGCTCATGGCTTTCCTTAAAGCAAGATGCAAGATGTTCTCGGTTAAATCAAAAACCATCAGCGCAAACGGCGCAGATATTACCGTTGAGGTAAGAATTGAGGATAGCGGCGTTAAAATCGTAAACGAGCTTAACCGCTTTGACTTTGTAAGAAGCGCAGCTTTGATAAGCTTTAACGGCGACTACGCAGGATAAATAAAAAACAGTAAGGGGAACCGACGGATGAAAAAAGTTTCATCTACAATTAAACGCCTTTTGTCAGCGTTTCTTGCGCTGGCAATGCTTCTTTGCGTTTCCTGCGGTACTGCAGAGTCGATTGTTTCGGGCGCGCTTCTCGATAAGGATCTTTACGTCAGCGAATTTATGGCGCTTAACACCAACACCATAATCGATATGGAAGGCGATCCCGAGGACTGGATCGAAATCAAAAACAATACCGACAGTGATATAAATTTAAAGGGATATACTCTTTCCGACGATCCCGAAAAGCCCGATAAATGGGAATTTCCCGATTGCGTTGTAAAGGCAAACAGCCATATTATCGTTTTTGCCTCGGGCAAAAATAAGGATATTAACGGCGAGCTTCACACAAACTTTGCCCTTTCCTCCACCGGTGAGAGAATAATCCTTACCACCGCATCGGGCAGAGTTATTTCCGATATTGAATACGGAAAGCAAAACTCCGATATTTCAATGGGCGTTATTGAGGAAGACGGCTTAAGAAAGCTCGTAAACTTCTACGAGGCAACTCCCGGGCTTGAAAATGCGGGTGAATATATCGACGTGGGCAAGGTTATGGATCAGTCTGACTTTGCTCTGGCAATAAACGAGATAACCCCCAGAAACGCATACAGCTACTATACCCAGAGCGGAACCTACGAGCAGTGGGTTGAAATTATCAATAAAAGCGATAAATCGGTAAAGATTTCGGAATATTATCTTTCCGACGATATCGAAAAGCCTCTTAAATATCGTTTGCCCGACGTAACCCTTGAGGCGGGAGAAACAGTGGTAATCTTCATCACGGGTGAAGGCGTTACCTATGAGGATATCGGGGAATACCACACCAACTTCTCAATCAGCGCAGAGGAAAGCGCAATTTTGCTTGCGCACGTATCGGGCGCTACCGTTGATTCGGTTGAGATTTCTTCCGATATGAAGAAAAACAACAGCTACGGCAGAAGTGTAAACGATTTTGATAAATGGGTTTATTATGCACGTCCCACCCCGAATAAGCCCAACACAACACAGGAATTTGAATCTTTAACAAAAGCGGCGGAGTTAACCTCTTCGTCGCTTATTGTAACTGAGGTTTCAACCGCAAACGTGTCGGGATTAAAGCTTACCAACAAGACCTATGCGAAAAAATACGGCCTTAGCTATTCATTTATGTATTACGCCGATTGGATTGAGCTTTACAATCCCACCGACAAAGAGGTTTCTCTTTCCGACTATATGCTCGGAAACGATAAATCACTTCTTACAACCTTTGCGCTTTTGCCCGATTATAAAATTGCTCCGGGTGAATACAAGGTAGTTTTCATAGGCCTTGAAGAGGACTATTACGTTAAAAGCAGCAAAGAAATAGGCTCGATTCTTCACCTCTCGGCAGAGGGTGACACCGTTTTTCTTGTAGAAAAGGAAAGCGGCGAGGTCGTTGACTTTATGGAAACGGGCAGACAGTTTGACTACGTTACCGTTGGCAGAAAGGGTCTTGTAAGCTCTGATGCCTATTATTTCCAAAAGGCTACTCCCGGCGAGGAAAATAAATACGAGGGCGTTAACAAGGTAAGCCGTCAGCCCGAGTTTTCTGTTGACGGAGGTATAGTTTCGGAGGGCACCGTTATAACTCTTACACCGCCCTCGGCTTCGGCAAAAATTTACTACACCACCGACGGCTCTATGCCAAACGCCTCCTCCACTCTTTATACAGACGGTATAAAAATAAACAAAACCACCGTTATAAGAGCGGTTGCCGTTGAGGAGGGAAAGCTCGTTTCGATAGACGTGACGAGAACCTTTTTCGTAAATATAGGTCACACCCTTACCGTGCTTTCGGTTTCGGGCGACCCCGAGGGATTTTATAACGACGAATACGGACTTTTCGGATATCCCTACGACGGTGTTTCCACCACTCACGGCGGATATATAACAAAGCTCAAAAACAGAGGTCTTAAAAGCGTTAAGACGTCGGGCAGCATTGAGTTTTACAAGGACGGCAACTTAAATCTTCAGTTCGACGGCGAGCTTTCGCTTTTCGGTCAGTACAGCCTTGTAACCGACCAGAAATCCTTTAAGGTCGAGCTTAAGAGCAAATACGGAATAGACGAGATAAACTATCCTCTTATTGAAACCAACGAGATAAACTATTACACCGATTTCGTGCTCCGTCAGGGCGGCTACCCCGACAGCTCCCGCACGAGAATTTTAGACCTAACCTTTGCAAGACTTGCAAAGACCTCTCTTGATATCGACGTTATGGACGGTATTCCCGTTGTTGTTTATATAAACGGCGAATATCACGGAATTTACAATCTCCGTGAGAGATTTGACGTTGACTATATCGTAAACCACTACGGCTCAAACCCCGAAAACGTTGATATGATAAAGGGCAACAAAACGATTCTCTACGGCTCACTTGCAGATTATAATGCATTAAAGGCATACGTTACCACCCACGACCTTTCTGTTAAGGAGTATTACGATTACGTCTGCTCACAGGTCGATATCGAAAGCCTTATGAACTGGTGGGCAATGGAAAGCTTTTTGGTAAATACCGACTCGGGTAACATAAAGTTTTTCAGAGATACCGAAAACGGCAAATGGCGGTGGTTCTTGTTTGACCTTGACTGGTCGCTGTTTGGTTCGAACTACACCGGCGCCTACGATATGTTAAAGCAGTTTGCCTTTGACCCCAAGGGTCACGGTATAGGCAACGGCTTTGAAACGTGGCTTATGTGCGGTCTTGTTGAAAACGACGATTTCAGAGAGCGCTTCATTCACAGATATATGTACGTTATCAACTACGTATTTGAGGAAAACCGCGTAAGCGATATGGTTGATTACCTTGCATCTCTTATCGAGAGCGAAATACCCAACCACATTGAAAGATGGAAAACCCAGAACGATAACTACTCGGCTAACGAATACCGCTCGTCGCCGGGCTCTCTTTCGGGCTGGAAAAACGCGGTTGCGGGAATTAAAACCCGCGTTGAAAAAAGAAAGCCCTATGCCCTTAAGGAAATAAAGAATTTCTTTAAGCTTACCGATAAGGAAATGGAATATTATGCCACCTACGATATAGACGGCAAGCCCTACGTGCTTTACGATATGCACGGAAACCCCGTGAATAATACGGAGGCGGCAATATGAACAAAAAGCAACGCATAGGCGTTATAGCTGCAGTTGCGATTTTGCTTTTTGCCGTTGTTGTGGGAGTTTTTACCTTTTCGGGCGCGCAAGAGATAGTTATTTCGGAATTTAACGGCAAAAAGGTGCTTCTTGGCGATTACGATTGCTTTATTGAGTTTAACCGCCGCATTACCTTAAGAGATAACCGCAATTTCATTGCAAAAAGCCTTAAATATTCTTATTATCTTGCAAAGCGTGACGTAAAGCTTACCGATGCCGATATTGATAAGGCGTTTGCCGAGCTTTTAAAGGAATATTCTTCAAACGAAGAAATTTTCACAGATTATTATATTCCGATTGCAAAATCTGCAAAAATAGAGTATAATAGTTTCAGAGAATCGTTAAGGTATTACGCTGCCGCCGTGGCGGTAACCGAGCTTTTCAATAATTACGCCAAGGGCGAGTTTGAAAAGCAGGATAAAGATGCAGAGGGATATATCTCCGAGCTTGACAGCTTTGTTTATTCTCTTGAAAAAGAGGCGCTGAAAGAGGAGGCGTCGATAGTTACCTCATTTAGCGATGCCCAAAATGCGCACGGCGTTTCCAACTACGAAAAGCACTACGAGGCGTTTATCGGTCTTGCGGGTGAAATAAGCAAGTTTGAAACGGTGCAGTCGATAACTCTTTATATAGGAATAGATAAGCTCTACGGCAAGGAAGCCGATATGACACAGCTTGAGGCGTATCTCGTCACTATCTATTCGGGATTAACGAAGATAGACGGCTACGAGGGAATTTTAAACGATATGGGATCAAGTGACTTTGAGCTTTGGTCAGAGGCAAAGAAATTCTACCGTAACGTTTACGTTTACGAGCAGCTCACGCAGGATTATTTTGCTTCGCGCTTTCAGCTAAAGAAAACGGCGGGCACCCTTCCCGAGGGAGTAACCACCCTTGAGGAATATACGGCATATATCCTTATTGACACCGCACTTATGTGCAAGGTTGTAAATACGGATTTTGAATGGAACAGAAATCAGAAATAAATATAAAGGATGAAAAAAATGACGTCAAAGGAAAGCGAAAAAATCTTCGGCAAAGAAAAAGCAGTTGCAAGACTTGGAATTATTGCCCTTAAAGGCACCGAGGAGCTTGCAAAAAAAATCGACTATTATCTCACAGACTGGTCCAATCAGCTTGACGAGCCTGTTGAAACCTTCTTGATCGAGTCGGATTGCCCCCGTTTCTCATCGGGTGATGCAAAGGGTATAATCAAGCAGCCCGTAAGAGGACTTGACCTTTACATTCTCGTTGACGTGGCAAATTACAGCTGCACCTACAATATGTTCGGCTTTGAGAACAATATGTCGCCCGATGATCATTATCAGGACTTAAAGAGAATTATTCAGGCGGTATCGGGCAAGGCTCACAGAATCAACGTTATTATGCCGGTGCTTTACGGCGGACGTCAGCACAGAAGAAACTACCGCGAGTCACTCGACTGCGCAGTTGCACTTCAGGAGCTTCAGGCAATGGGCGTTTCAAACGTAATTACCGTTGACGCTCACGATCCCAAGGTAAACAACGCAGTTCCCCTTATGGGCTTTGATAACATTATGCCCGTTTACCAGACCTTAAAGACCATCTTCCGCACCGTGCCGGATATCAAGTTTGATAAAGAGCACTTTATGGTAGTAAGCCCCGATGAAGGCGCAATGAACCGCAATATGTATTACGCATCGGTTATGGGTGTTGACCTCGGTATGTTCTATAAAAGACGTGACTATTCAAAGATAGTTCACGGCAGAAACCCCATCGTTGCACACGAATACCTCGGCAACTCGGTTGAGGGTAAGGACGTATTCATTGCCGACGATATGATCTCCTCGGGTGAATCAATGCTTGACCTTGCTTACGAGCTTAAAAAGCGCAAGGCAAACAAGATCTTCTCCTACGTAACCTACGGCTTCTTCACCAACGGCCTTGAGAAGTTTGACAAGGCTTATGAGGACGGCGTTTTGTCGGGCGTTTACGCAACAAACCTCACCTACCGTATGCCCGAGCTTCTTGAAAGACCCTGGTTCCACGAGGTTGACGTTTCCAAATACCTTTCCTATTATATAGCATCGCTTAACCACGATCTTTCTATCGGCAAGGTAATTGATCCTCACCAGAAGATAAAGGCGCTTTTAGAAAATAACGCAAAATAAATATTTACCCCCCCGCCGTTAGGCGGGGGATTTTATTTGTCACAAGATGAAAAATGTGATATAATAATAAAAACTTCTCTTTTTACGTAGTTTTTCGCAGTAAAACCGTAGTATATAGGTAAAGGAGGTCGGTAATATGAACGATGAAAGAATAATCGGTCTGTTTTTTGAGCGCTCGGAGCAGGCAATTTCGGAGCTTGAGAAAAAATACGGCAAGCTTCTTTATGCGGTATCAAATAACGTTCTTAATGATAGCGAGGACGCGCGCGAGTGCGTAAACGACACCTATCTTGCAACGTGGAACGCCATTCCGCCCGCAAGGCCGAATCCGCTTCTTTCCTTTGTCTGCAAGATAGTAAGGAACCTTTCACTTAAGCGTTACGAGCAAAACACCGCAAAAAAGAGAAACAGCGCTTATGACCTTTCTCTTTCGGAGATTGGCGATTTTGTTTCTGCAAAGGAAAACGTTGAGGCGGAAAACGAAAGAAAAGAGCTTTTGGCGGCGGTTGAAGGCTTTTTGAAAACGCTTTCAACCGAAAACCGAGTGATCTTTATGCGCCGCTACTGGTTTTTCGACAGTTATGCCGACATCTCCAAAAGGGTGGGAATTTCGGAAAAGAACGTTTCTGTCCGGCTTGTAAGGCTGCGCGACCAACTGCGTAGCTATTTAAAGGAAAGAGAGGTAATAATATGAATAACAAGGAATTTTTGAATGCACTTAACGAAATTGAAGCGAAATTTATTGAAGAAGCCGCCGATTACAAGGCAAAAAATAACCGAAAGACCCTTGTGAGATGGATTTCGATTGCGGCTTGTATCTGCCTTGTTGCCACCGCGATAGGATATGCCTTTTTGGGTAAGCCGAAAATAATACAAGGAACCTTTGAATTAACACCGAGTGAGAATTTGTTTTACGAAGCAGGTTCGGCAGAATCTTCGCTGGTAAAAGTATTTAATTCATTCGAAGAATACGAAGAATGGCTTAATAGCTCACAAACAATAATAAGATTTGAACCCGTCGGGAAAAGCTTTAACGTTTTTAAAGATCAATATACTCATGGCAGGGGCTTCTTCAACTACTGTTATACCGTTACTCCCGTAAAAATAAAAGAGGTTATCCGTTGCGATGAGAAATACGATCTTGAGGTAGGCGACGTAATATATTTTACCGATTGGTACGTATACGTTACCGAGGAAGTATATAATGCCAGAAATATTGTTGAAATAGATGGCTTCATTTACGACGGCTGGGATTACCTCGAAGAATATATCGGTAGTTATATGCATGCTTCAGAGTATGACAACCCATGGAGTAATTTCGTTTTTCTTAAAGAAGGAGAAGAATATATTGCGAGAGTCGGCCAAAGTTATCATACTTGGAATGAGGACGAAGAAAAATCGTTTATTTTCGAAAAAAACGGTGTTGAATTTGAACTTTTTCACGCCGCTTTTGAAGGCACTTTTCCTATAACCGAGGAAATTGACCGCAGTAAATATACCTATCAATATTTGATGCTCTACGACGGCATTATAGAAAAATACGGCAACAAGGAAATTCTTTCGTAACGCAAAAAATCCCACCCGAGAGGGTGGGATTTTATTTCCCCAAAATTACGTAAAGCAAGGCAAGAAGCAGGTCGTTATCGGATTTTTCCTTAAAAAGCATAAAGCAAACGGCGTATAACAAAAGGTCGTTGCCGTTTCCGCCCAAAAGCCCCTCGAGCGCCGATAAAAAGCCAAGCGGCGCTCTTTGCTCATTTTTCGTTTGTGTAACCGGCGGGGAAGCGGCGGGCTCATCCTCCCGCTTTGGGACTTTTTCCGTTTCCGATTTTTCTTCTGCGGGTAAAAGGGTGGGATTCCGCTTTTCGTTTGCTTCCTTTGCCTCGGCAATCGCCTTTTGAATAAGGGCGGAAAAATCCTCCTCCATTTAAGGCTCCCTCCTTCCGAAAAGCCTTTCGGGGCTTATCCCCAGGGCTCTTCCAACCTTTAAAATGCGAAGCATTCGCACGGCGCCGTTTATACGCCCCTGCTTTTCCTTTGAAAGATAGGGCTTTAGGGAGTTAAGCAGGTTTAATTTTTCGGTGTCAACCGAGTTATAGCCCGAAAAAAGAGAAAACGCCGTTTCCAAAAAGGCAGGGTCAATATTTGATAAAAGCGAAAGTATATCGCCGCCAAGGGCGCTTTGAGGCTCCGCGTCGGCTTTTGGTGCGGCAGCCTTAGAGGTGTTTTCCTTTGAAATCTCCGCAGCTATCTCCTTTAGCGCCTCAACGCTTTTGGGGTCGGAAAGTATTGATGAAACTATATCGTTAAAGCCTTCCAAAATCGTTTTCTCCTTTGACAAACGCCGTGAAATGGGGTATAATTATAAAAGCTTTATCAGGGCTTTTTTGAAAGAAAGCCGCGAAGGACCTCCTTCATCTTCGGGTTTTTGAGAAGCGTTTTGAGAAGCGAGGGGTTTGAAACGAGCGAAGCGATCTTTTGCTTGTCGGCATCGCTTAAATGAAGATTAAAGGAGGGCGCGGTGCCTTCCTTTTGGCGCGCGGTCAGATCAAATTCATCGCCAAGCGCCTCCTTGATAATGTCAGATGCCTCCTTGGCACGCTTTGGGTCCTTTGCCATAAGCTCGTTGAAAAAATTATCAGACATAGAAATAACTCCTTTTTAATATTCTGAAAGGACGCGGTAAAATGAAAATATTGGTTTTTTCCGACAGTCACGGAAGAAGCGGCGCGATGGTAGATGCCGTTTTTTCGGAAAAGCCCGATGCCATCTTGCATCTTGGCGACGGACTGAGTGACACGGACGACCTTTTGTTTTTTGAAATACCTATTTACAAGGTATGCGGAAACAACGATTATTGCTCCGAGGCGCGCGAGCTTTTATTAACTTTATTCGGAAAAAAGCTTTTTATGACTCACGGACATTTTTACGGCGTTAAAAATTCCACCGAAAGAGTGGTTTTTGCGGCGAAAAAAGCGGGGGCGGAGGTTGTTCTTTTTGGGCACACTCACACTCCCGTTTGCGAAAACACGGGTGAGATTTTAATATTAAATCCCGGCTCTGTGGGGTATAAGGACAGCTACGGAGTTATTGAAATAAAGGGCAAGGAAATAAAAATCGACGTAAAATTTATATAAGGAGAAAAATATGAAAAAGGATAACAGATTTATTAAGGTCTATTCGGAAAACGCATTTACAACCTCGAAAATGATTATCGTGGACAGCGAAACGGGAGTAAATTACCTCTACGTAAGCCATGGCTACGGCGCAGGACTTACCCCTCTTCTTGACGAAAACGGCAAGCCGATAATTACAAAGGAATATAAATTAAACTGAAAAAATCCCCTAACACCATTACTTACACAAAAAAAGAGCTTGGAAAAATCCAAGCTCTTTTTGTTTTTAAACCTCTGTGATTACGGGAAGTATCATCGGACGGCGCTTTGTCTTTTCAAAAAGATAAGAGGAAATCGAATCCTTCAAATCGTTTTTCATCGACTGCCAATCAACGCCCTCGTCGCCGAAATAGGGGGTAAGCGCCTTATAGGCTACTGCCTTTATGCCGTTCATAAGCTCGTCTGACTCCTTAACGTAAACGAAGCCGCGCGAAATTATATCGGGGCCTGCAACGAGGTTGGAGTAGCTGTCAACCGCACAGACGACGACCAAAAGACCGTCCTGTGCAAGGTGCATTCTGTCACGAAGGACAACGCTTCCAACGTCGCCAACACCAAGACCGTCAACAAGCACTCTGCCTGCGGGCACGCTTTGCTGAATTTTTCCGCCCTTTGCGGAAATTTCAAGGGTGCTGCCGTTTTCGAGAATAAAGATATTCTGAACGTTAACGCCCATCGACTTTGCAAGCTCGGCGTGCTTTTTGAGGTGACGGTATTCGCCGTGAACGGGAATGAATATTTTGGGCTTTGTAAGAGCCATCATGAGCTTAAGCTCCTCCTGACAGGCGTGGCCCGAAACGTGAAGCTCGTCGCTCGAATCGTAGGCAACCTCGGCACCCGATTTGAAAAGCTCGTTTATAACTTTGGTTATGAGCTTTTCGTTGCCGGGAATTGCAGAGGAGGACATTACGATAAGATCGTTAAAGGTTATCTCAACCTTGCGATGCTCGGAAAACGCCATTCTGTAAAGGCCCGACATCGGCTCGCCCTGCGAGCCGGTGGTGATGATGACCAGCTTTTCGGGGGGATAGCTTGAAATGCTATCGATTGAAATTATTGTGTTTGCGGGAATGGACATATATCCAAGACGCATGGCAACGTTTAAAATGTTTTCCATGCTCCTTCCCACAACCGCAACCTTTCTGCCGTGGCGCACGGCAACGTCGATAACCTGCTGGACGCGGGCGACGTTTGAAGCAAAGGTGGTTACGATTATTCTCTTTTTAGAGGCCTTGATAAAGGTGGCGTCAAGCGAGGAGCCAACCTTTCTTTCGCTCATTGCAAAGCCTGCGCGCTCAACGTTGGTTGAGTCTGAAAGAAGGGCAAGCACGCCCTCTCTGCCAAGCTCGCCAAGACGGGTAAGGTCCATCATCTCGCCCTGAATGGGGGTGATATCAAGCTTGAAGTCACCCGTGTGAAGCACGATGCCTGCGGGGGTGCGAATTGCAAGGGCAACCGAGTCGGCAATGGAGTGGTTTGTGCGCACAAGCTCTGCCTCAAAGGAGCCAAGACGAACTCTGCCGCCGATGGGAACCTCAATAAGGCTTACGCTGCCGTTTAATTTGAATTCCTTTAGCTTTTCCTCAACTATGCCAAGGGTGAGCCTTGTGCCGTAAACGGGAACGTTTAACTCGCGAAGCACGTAGGGGAGGGCGCCGATATGGTCCTCATGACCATGGGTAAGCAAAATTCCGTGAATTTTATCCTTGTTTTTCACAAGGTAGGTGATGTCGGGAATTACAAGATCGATGCCGGGCATATCCTCATCGGGAAATGCAAGGCCGCAGTCGATTATTACTATTTCGTTTTCGTATTCGAGAAGAGTTATGTTTTTGCCTATTTCTCCAAGACCGCCAAGAGGAATGATTTTGATTTTGGCGCCGTCGATAACTGTGCTGCGGGGCGCCTTTTTCTCCTTGTGCACGGGCTTTTCGGTAATTTCCAAGGCCTGCACGGGCTTCTTTTCTTCCTTTTTGGCAGCCTTCTTTTTGGTCTGTGCCTTTTCTTCCTTTTTGGTCTGTGCCTTTTCCTTTTTGGGAGCGGCTTCCTTTATCTTCTTCTTTTTCTTTGATTTTTTCTCCTCGGGCTTTTCCTCGGGAATTATTCCGAAAACAAGCTCGTTTTCAAGCTCCTTAACGGAAAGCTCCGATTTCTTTTTCATATTACCCTTGCGATAAAAATATCTCTTTTTGGTTTTGCCGCCGTTTTCGGGTGCGGCGGGCTTTTCTTTTTTTGCCATTATATCTTCCTTTCGTTGATAAGATTTTTCGCACTGTATGCGAAATAACACCGACAGCTTGTGTCGGAAAAAAATTTGCAGAAAACGAAAATAACGAAAAATCGTAAAAGCCGCCTGCTTTTACTTAAAAATTCTGCTATTTATTTGCACGATCTCGTGGAAATTAAATTTCCGTTACATTTATTATACCACAAAAACGCAACTTGTCAAACATTTTTTATTCGTCAAATAACGGCAAAAAAATAACTCCCCGACAAATCGGAGAGTTATAATTTTTAAAATTCGATTATTTCGGAACCTTTTCCCAGTCCTCGAGGAACTTCTTAACTGCGCCCTCGGTGTTGGGGTTCTTAGCCATCTGCTCGATAACCTTGAAGGGCATGGTTGCAACGTCAACGCCCATCTTTGCAAGCTCAACAACGTGAACGGGATGTCTTACGGAAGCAGCGATGATCATGGTATCGATGCCCTGTGCGTCGAAGATATCTCTGATTTCCTGAGCGAGGTCAAGACCGTTTTCGCCGATGTCATCAAGACGGCCAACGAAGGGAGCAACGTACTTTGCGCCTGCGTTTGCTGCAAGAAGAGCCTGGGGTGCAGAGAAGATAACGGTTACACAAACGTTGATGCCCAAGGAAGAAAGAGCCTTAACAGCCTTTAAGCCTTCGGGAATCATGGGGATCTTAACAACGATGTTCTTGCTGATAGCAGCAAGCTTCTTGCCTTCTTCGATCATGCCTTCAGCTTCGAGGCTCAAAACCTCTGCGAAGATAGGACCGTCAACCATGATTTCGGTTACGTCGGCAATGATATCGTCGAACTTTCTGTTTTCTCTCGAGATGATCGAGGGGTTGGTGGTTACACCGGAGATGGCGCCCATATCGTAAGCGGTGCGAATGTCTTTGATATTAGCGCTGTCAATGAAGATTTTCATTGTTTTTTTGCTCCTTTATTTTATATTTGTAAAAATTATTTACCGCATAATATTTTATCACATTTTTTTACTTTATGCAATAGCAATATTGTAAAAGGTAACACTTTTTTCAATATAAACATATAATGAAAATGCGGAGGACGATTGTTACACCGCAATAATATAAAGGAAGGTTTAAAATGAATTCAAGACGTTATGATTTAAGCGCGATTTTCAACAGCTGTGCCTCATGTGAGGGACCGGTCTTTTCAAGTCTGCCAATGGCATCTCCCGCATCGGGATATCCCACTGCGTTGGCCTATTCAAGTGGCTGCGGCTGCAAAAACAAGGACGTGGGCATTTTTAATCAGAATGCAAACGAGTCTGCCGTGGTTGCAAACGCACCCCTTATAATCGGTCAGACCGCCGTGCAGGGCGGTGCCGTCAGCTACAATCCGTTAAACGGCGTTTACACCGCAAACTGTGCGGGAAGCTATTTGTTTATGTGGACTGCAGAGGTAAGCGGCGGAGCCGTAACCGGCGAAACCGAAAGCGTGCTTGTCACCCTTGAAAGTGCGGGCGGAGGAACCGTTTACGGAAGCTCGGGTGCTATTGCAACCCAGATTGCAGAAGGAACCTTTCCTGCAATGACTCTCGTGGGATTTGCCCTCGTAAGAGCCGAGGCGGGCGCTTCCTTTGCGCTTTACAACCGCTCGGGTGCCGACATTACGCTTGATG
>JAZRNU010000030.1:0-8080 GCA_045648325.1 Eubacteriales bacterium
AAACGCCTCGGAGAGGGTCTTTCCCATCTGGTTTCTTGCAAGGTGGGGGAGCAGATCGGTGATGGTAAATAAGGGGTCGCCTGCCTCCTCGCCGATTTTTACGGTTATTTTTTCTCCGTCCTTTCTCACGATAACGCCGTGGAGAGAAAGAGGAATTGCCGTCCACTGATATTTCTTAATGCCGCCGTAATAGTGGGTTTTGAAATAGCAAAGACCGCTGTTTTCATAAACGGGATTTTGCTTTAAGTCAATTCGGGGGCAGTCGATGTGTGCGGCGGTGAGGTTAATGCCCTTTTCAAAATCCTCCTTGCCGATATGGGCAAGAATTATCGAGCTGTTTCTGTTTACCTCGTAGATTTTATCGCCTGCAACGTATTTCTTTTTGCGGTCAAACTCGGTGTAGCCCGCAGCCCTTGCGGCGTTTATTGCAAAGCTTACCGCCTCGCGCTCGGTTTTGGAATCGTCGGAAAACGTTTTGTAATCCTCTGCAAACAGGTTGATGCTTTCAAGCTGCGCCTCGTCGCAGACGTCGTAGATGCTCTTGCTTTTCTTTAAGATTTTTTCGGCAAGAAGCTCGCCCTTGGTTTTTTCTTCCATTATTTATCTTCCTTCCGTAAAGTATATGTCTTTATAAATTTCTGCGGCTTGCCGCACTTTTTTAACGTAACGCTCCGTTTCGGGATAAGGGATTTTCAAAAGCACCTTGCCGTCTTCCGAATACTCCTTATTCAAAAGCCATTCCTTAACCCTTTCTCTGCCCGCATTGTAGGCGGCGATGGCCTCGGCTTCACCTGAAAAAGTTTTTAAATTTTCCGAAAGAAGCCATATTCCGAATCGGATATTGGTTTCGGCGTTGAAAATATCGTATTCCTTTACCCCGAGCTTCAGGGCAATCCACTCTGCCGTGTCGTCGGTTATCTGCATAAGCCCCTTGGCGCCTGCCTTGGACAGAGCGCGGTCATCAAAGCCGCTTTCGCACCTGATTACCGCAAAGCAAAGCTCGATCGGCACTCCGTATTCGGCGGAATATTCAGCCACCGTTTCGTAATATTTAAGCGGGTGGGTTATCTTTTTGGTTGCGGTGAAAATTTTTGGCCAAAGCAAAACCAGTAAAAATATCGCCGTTAAAACCGCCGCCAGAAGCGAAAATCCTCTTTTTTGGTTCCTTTTCTTTGCTTTCCTTTGCTTTTTCATTCGGTCACCGCCGAAATAAGCGCTTCTACTGCGTCGGCTATCTCTTTGTTGTTTTCAATAACCGCGTCCGCCGCGTTTTCGTAAAAGGAGTCTTCCTTTTGCGAAAGAAGGCGCGCCTTTGCCGCTTCCGCTGAGATATTATCCCTTGAAACGATGCGCGAAACCGCCGTTTCTTTATCTGCCTTTATTATAACAAGTCGGTCTGCCCTTTTGGCAAATCCGCTTTCGATAACGGTTGCGCCGTCAACCAAAACGCCCTTTTTCCCCTCTTTGGCAAAATCGAAAATGAGCTTGTCTATTTCGGAAATTATAACGGGAAGCGAAAGAAAGTTAAGCCTTTTTAACGCCTCTTTATCGGAAAAGACCTTTTTCGAAAGCTCTTTTCTGCTTGATACCGCAAATTCCTCTTTTATTCGCTCGGCAAGAGGTGCAAAGCCCCAGATAATTTCGTTTGCCACAACGTCGCAATCAATATATCCGTAGTCAAGCGCCAAAGCGGCATTTTTTGCCACGGAGCTTTTTCCCGAGCCGCTTTTGCCGGTTACTGCAATAACACGGGGGCGCTTTTTAGCCACCTCGATAATTTTGTGCGATGCCGCGCGGTTTAAGCGGTTAAGCGCCGCCTTGCCCTCGCCCTTTTCCAACGGTCTTTCGCAAAGTAAAAGTGAAAGCTCGCTTTTTTCAAGGTCGGCCTCTCTTAAAAGGGCAAAAAGGCGCGAAAGCTGCTCCTTGGGATTTTCCTTTTTACCAAAATCGTAGAATTTGCCGCTTGTTTTATTTTCACTAAAGCCAATAACGCCTATTCCCTTTTCGACGTTTGCTCTTTCCTTTATATATTCCGCCGCGCCTTCACCCGAAACGGTGTAAAGCGGCACCGAGGGGGAATAGTGGCGGTATTTCATTCCGGGAGAAATCGGCTTGTCGGTTTTTTCCTCCGAAACGTCGGTTACGTTTTCAGCCCCGAGAAGATTGCAAAGCATTTCATAGGTAACGGCACCGGGGCGGCATATTACCGCCTTTTCAGAAAGGAAGGAAACGACGGTTGACTCAACTCCGACCTCGGAGCTTCCGCCGTCAACAATTCCCAAAACCTTGCCCTCAAGGTCGTTTACGCAGTGTGCACAGCTTGTTGGGGAGGGACGTCCCGAAATATTTGCCGAGGGCGCCGCAATAGGCTCCGAAAGAGCCTCAATAATATCATGCATTACCTTATGCGAGGGGCAACGGATCGCCACCGACTCCATATTCGCGGTTGTAACCGCGGGAATAACGCTCTTTTTGGGTAAAATCGCGGTAAATGGTCCGGGCATAAAGGCATCTATTGCCTTTTTTGCAAGGGGCGGCACCGAGGCGGCGTATTTCTGAATATCAAGCGGGTCTGCAACGTGAACGATAAGTGGGTTATCCTGCGGTCTGCCCTTGACGGCAAAAATCTCTTTTACCGCCTCCTCGTTTAAAGCCGAGGCGGCAAGACCGTAAACAGTTTCCGTGGGCACGGCAACAAGACCGCCGTCTTTTAAAATAAGCGCGATCTCTTTTATTGCATTTTCATATTCGGTTTTCGTTGCGTTTTGCAAAAGAAAATGCTTCGTTTCCAAAATTTATGCCTCTTCCTTCAGCTTTTCAAGCCTGTCGGCAGTTACGAGCGCATCAATCATCTCGTCAAGACTGCCGTTTAAAAACGCTTCAAGCTTATAAAGCGTAAGACCGATCCTGTGGTCGGTCACTCTTCCCTGCGGGAAGTTGTAGGTTCTTATTCTCTCGCTTCGGTCGCCTGTGCCTACCTGATTTTTTCTGGTGGCGGCGATCTCGGCGTCAGCCTCACTTTGCATTCTCTCGCATATCTTTGAGCGAAGCACACGAAGCGCCTTTTCTCTGTTTTTGTGCTGGCTTCTTTCCTCCTGACACTCAACTATCGTGCCTGTGGGAATATGGGTTATTCTTATTGCCGATTCGGTTTTGTTAACGTGCTGACCGCCCGCGCCCGAGGCACGGTAGGTGTCTATCTGCAAATCGGCGGGATTTATTTCAAACTCAATTTCCTCTGCCTCGGGAAGCACAGCAACCGTTACCGTTGAGGTGTGTATCCTTCCGCCGCTTTCGGTGTCGGGCACGCGCTGAACGCGGTGAACGCCGCTTTCGAATTTAAGTCGCGAGAAGGCGCCTGCGCCGTCTATCATAAAGGAAATTTCCTTGTAGCCGCCAAGCTCGGTTTCGTTTGCATTTATTATTTCTGTTTTAAAGCCCTTTGATTCGCTGTACATCGAATACATTCTGTAAAGCGACGAGGCAAAAAGCGCCGCTTCCTCGCCGCCCGCGCCGCCGCGTATCTCAACGATAACGCTTTTATCGTCGTTTGCATCACGCGGTAAAAGAAGGATCTTAAGCTCCTCCTCTATTTCCTTTAAGCGCTCGGTTGACTCGGTTATCTCTGCCTCGGCAAGCTCCTTAAGCTCGCTGTCGCCCATTTCAAGAATCTCACGCGCCTCTGTTATTGCGGCGTTTACCCTTTTATACTCGGAGTATTTTTCGTAAACGGGCAAAAGCTCCTTATGCTCCTTCATAAGGCGCTTGTATTCGGTCATATCTGCCATTGCCTCACCCGAGGCAAGACGCTTTTCTATTGCTTCAAACTTTTCGCTCACGGCGTTTAGCTTATCTGTCATTCAAATTCTCCGCATTTCCGTTTTCGCCTGCAGCCAAAACGATTTTTTTAATATTCTTCTCAATCAGACGGCGCGGCGACAAAATAACCTTGCCGCAGCCCGTGCATTCAAGACGGTAGTCAAGCCCCGTGCGAAGCACCTTCATAGTCTTTGCGCCGCAGGGGTGCTTTTTCTTCATCTCAACCACGTCGCCTATTGCAATTTCCATAATAAAGCCTCCGCGGTTTTTATTTCAGATCGGCTCCGCAGCCGCTGCAGTAGCTTGAGTTGTCGGCGTGTGCCTTGCCGCAGCTCTCGCATACCTCCTTGCCTCTTACGATTGCAATTTCGGAATTTAATAAATCGAGCTTTTCAAAAAGCGTGTCGAGTCTTTCGTGGCGAATCTTTATCTTCTCGGAATTATCAACGTCCTTTTTCTCGCCGCCGTAAGAAAGCTTGCCTATTTCAATATAGGTCTTTTCTATTTCGTTTTTGGTTTCAAGCACCTTTATTTTAAGCTTGGTCACGTCAACCGCAACGCCGACCTTTTTGCCCGCGTATTCAGCCGCGCATCTTGCCTTATCGGCTACCTCGTTAATAAAATCGTTGTTCATTTTTATTCTCCTCTCATATTATTATATGAAATAAAAGCTCAAAAAGAATTGCCGTTTTTGTCAAGAAGCGCCGTTCTCTTGTAATCGGGCGATGCTTCAATTCCCTCTCTTCTCATAAACTCCTCGATTACAAGTCGGGGGTTTACCGAAAGATCGTTGTTTGAAGGAAGATGAAGGGTTATTACCGCCATATCTTCCTTTTCATCGAAGGTTGCGTCCTTTACAAAGGGGGCGCAGTCAACGGTTTTGTCGCCGCCCTTGGTGGATTTTGCAATTACTATTTCCTCTTCCTTTATAAAAGAGAGAAACGCCTCTTTTTTGCCGCAAAGCTCGGGGGCTGTGACCTCGTAAACCGAGCTGTGAATATCGGATATTTTTCCGTTTGCGCGTGAAACCCTTGTTGCCATAAAGCCCTCGGGAAGCGAGCTGCAAAGCGCCGACAAAATTTCCTTTAAGGGCACCTCTTTAGTAAGTCCTATATCAAGAAGCTCGCATTCGCTTAAGTATCCAACCGACAAGGGCGGGGTAAATATCATAACGGGGTGGACGTTAAAGCCCTCGGTGTATAAAATGGGAAGGCCGCTTCTCCGAAGCGCTCTTTTAAACGCGCGCATCATATCAAGGTGCGAAACGTATCTTACCGCCGCAGTTTTGCGAAAGGTTATTCTTATTTTAATTGCGTCCTGCTTCAAAGCTCTCCCACCCTTCCGTTTTTGCAGCCTGCGCCGCAAGCCATACATTTTTCGCGGCAATTGGGGGATGTTTTTCCCTCTGCCGCCGCCTTGGCTTCTCTTATTAAAAATTCCTTTGTTATCGAAGCATCGATAACGTCCCACGGCATGACCTCCGTGAATTCTCTTCTGCGGTTTGCGTAAAATTCGGCGGTAAGTCCCTCTGCCGAAAGCGCGTCTATCCAACGGTCATAGGAGAAATGCTCGTCCCAGCTGTCGAATACCGCACCGTTTTTATAGGCTCTTTCAATTACTTTTGCAAGACGTCTGTCGCCTCTTGCGAAAACGCCCTCTATCGCCGAAACGTAAGGCTTGTGGGTAGAAACCGATATCTTCTTTGAACGGGGAATTTCTCTTAAAAACTTCTGCTTTTCAATAAGCTCCTCTACGCTGTCCTGCGGCTCCCACTGGAAGGGGGAATAGGGCTTGGGAACAAAGCAGGAAACCGATGCCGAAAGAGAAAAGCTCTTTCCCTTCTGGCGGTTGGGATTTTTGTAAAAGAGGTCAACTATCTCGCCCGCAAGGGAAACAATACCGGCAAGATCATCGCGCGTTTCGGTGGGAAGACCCATCATAAAGTAAAGCTTAAGAGAGGTATATCCGCCCGAAAAGGCAATGTCGGCAGTTCTTCTCAACTCCTCCTCGGTGACGTTTTTGTTAATAACGTCGCGAAGTCTTTGAGTGCCTGCCTCGGGCGCAAAGGTAAGGCCCGATTTTTTAACGTTTGAAATTTTATCTCTTATTGCGCTTGTAAAGCTGTCAACTCTGAGCGAGGGGAGCGAAATCGAGGTTTTTTCCTCGTCGGTCCAGGAATAGAGCTTATCGAGAAGCTCGGGGAGCTCGGAATAGTCGCTTGTTGAAAGCGAAAGGAGCGACATCTCCTCGTAGCCTGTTTTTCTCACAAGGCTGTGTGCGAGCTTATCGTTTCTCTCTGCGCTTCTTTCGCGAAGCGGACGGTAGATATAGCCCGCCTGACAAAATCTGCAGCCGCGCATACAGCCGCGCATTACCTCAATGCAGGCTCTGTCGTGCACCGTTTCGGAATAAGGCACCACGAAGTTATCGGGGTAAAACGCGCCCGAAAAATCCTTTAAAATTCTTCTTTTTACCTTTGCGGGGGCGCCGTCATGCGGCTTTATTTCAGATACGGTGCCGTCGGCGTTGTAGCTTATATCGTAAAGCGAGGGAACGTAAACGCCTTCAAGCATAGAAGCCTTTAACAGATATTCCTTTTTATCAAAGCCCTTTGCCTTGCATTCCCTGTAAAGGTCGATTATCTCGTTCATAACCTCCTCGCCGTCGCCTATCATAAACAGGTCAAAGAAATCGGCAACCGGCTCGGCGTTTACGGCGCAGGGGCCGCCGCCAACCACCAAGGGATAGCTTTCATCGCGGTCCTTTGAATAAAAGGGAATGCCCGCAAGGTCAAGCATATATAAAATGTTGGTGTAGGAAAGCTCATACTGAAGGGTAAAGCCAACGATGTCAAAATCCCTAAGGGGTGATTTTGTTTCAAGCGAGAAAAGAGGGAGTTTTTCAGCTCTCATCTTTTCAGCCATTTCCAAGGAGGGTGCAAAAACACGCTCGCAGTAGCTATCCTCCCTTGCGTTTATAAGGGAGTAAAGAAGCTTCATTCCGAGGTGGCTCATGCCTATATCGTAGCTGTCGGGAAAGCAAAATGCAAAGCGGACGTCTACACTGTTTATATCCTTAATTACCTCGCCGAATTCGCCGCCCGTGTATCTTGCGGGCTTCTGAATCGTTGCAAGAATTTTATCAAGCTTTTCCACTTAAAATCTCCTCCAGACTGTCAATAAGCTCTGCAACAACGCCCTCGTTGTTGCTTCTTTTGGTAACGTAGGTTGCAATATCCAAAAGCTCCTTCGGCGCGCCCTTTACGACCGCCTTTATATCTGCCTTTTCAAGAATGCAAAGGTCGTTGAAATAGTCGCCTATTGCAATAACGGTTGTTATTTCGGGGTGGCTTTTAACGAGATATTCCATCATCGAGCCTTTATCTGCGCCTATTGCAAGCAGCTCAATGAAATATTTTCCCGCACTTGTAAAGCGGAGCTTGCCCGAATATTTTTTCTCAAAAAGACAAAGCATTTCTTCTATCGTTTCGGGCTGACCGATGTATAAATACTTAATAACTCCCTTGGGGAATGCCGAGTAATCGGTAATTTCCTTGAAGTTAAGCGCCTCAAACGGCTTCATAATGCCGCTGAATTGGTTTTCGCAAATAGTGATAAGATCGTTTTCGTAATAGGCAAGAAAACCGATTTTATCTTTATACTGTAAATAAACGTCGTATGCTATCTTGCCGATATCATCGTTGGTATAAAGCGTTTTTATGGCTTCCATTTTCTCAAAATCATAAGCCATCGCGCCGTTATAGGTTACTGCAGGGAAATTTACCTTGCAATCCTTAACATATTTGATCGCCGACTGCGGAGGTCTGCCCGATGCAATGGAAAAATGACCGCCGTTTTCAACAAAGCGGTTAACTGCATCGAGATTTGCTTTTACGGGCATTACCTCGTCGTTTAAAAAGGTGCCGTCGAGATCGGAAAGAAGTAGGACGTTATCAAATCGCATTGTTTTTTCTCCAAACAGACATAGTTATATAATATTATACTATATTTTTTCTTTATTTTAAATAGCTTTTAAAATTTTTATTGAAATTGTTTTTGCAACTTTCGGAAAAATAAAGCGGTTTTTTCGCTTATGCGCGTGGGGCATACAAACGGTTTGCACGGATTTTAGGGGTGGGTGGGGTGCGCACCCGCTTGTTTTTCGGCTCTTTTCCCCCGCTCAAGCCGCGGGGGCTTGCCTTTTGAAAAGTCCCGCTACGCGTGGGGCGCCTGTTTCCGCTCAAGCCGCGGAGGCTCCCCTT
>JAZRNU010000031.1:0-48391 GCA_045648325.1 Eubacteriales bacterium
ACGCCCCCGCGGCGTAAGCGCCCGATGCACCTCCCGAAACTATCTCCGTTATCTCGCTCTGAATATACTGAGCAAGGTCGATTTCTGTTATTGTGCGCGAGCCGATAATTGCTAACTTCATTTTGTCCTCTTTGAATACATTTTAGATATATAATGCGTTTATTTTAAACATTTTATCACAAAATAGGCGTAAAGTAAATACAAAATATATTTATTGTGAGGCTATTATGGCAACAAAAAGCTTATCTATCAGAATCGAAGAGGAAATGCTTGACAAATTACACGTGATTGCCGACTACGAGGGCAGAAGTGCAAACAGTCAGATACTCGTGCTTATCCGTGACCTTATTGAAGGCTACGAGGCGCGCCACGGTGAAATAAAAACCGGCAAAAGAAAATAACTTTAAGCAAAAGCGGAAAAATTCCGCTTTTGTTTTTTTGTGAATATTCCTTCTTTTTAATTATATATTAAATTTCTTATTGTAATAATGTGATTTTTTTGTTATAATAGAAGTATCTATATACAAAAGGGTTAAAATGATGTACCGTTATAAAGTTTTGTTAATTGGCGACAATCCCGACTTTTTGGATAATATTGCCTACGACGTAAACGAGCATGCTTATTTCTGCTGTGCCGGCACCTTTCTTTTCGGTGACCTCGCCTCTGTTCAGGCGCTAAATGTCATTCCCGACGTTGCCGTTATTTTATCCTCGTCGCCCTCCCCGCAAATTGAAAACGACGTTGATTTTCTGAAATCTTTATTTCCCGATATTTCCGTTGTATTTTTTTCACCCGTTTTAAGCACCCTTGTTGAAAGCGAAGGAATTTCAAAATGCAACGTAATTGCCACCGGCACAATGTGCCGCAGATTTCAAGATATAATTTTAAGAAAAGCAATTGAAACAACCCCGTTTAAATCCAGCTTTGAGGACACGGCAAACTATTTAAAGGATTACGGCTTTGAAACTTCCTCATCCGGATTTATAAATATTGTTAAAATAATTTCTCTGGCAGAGCGCAACCCCTTTTACACGAGCTTAAAGGAGCTTTACGTTCAGGCGGCAAGGGAGCTTCAAACGACCACGAACTACATTGAGGTAAGCGCACGAGCGGCTCTTACGAAAACCTTTCACACATTTCCAAAGCGTTTTAACGAAATAGGATTTACCGAAACCCCGCCCACCGCCGAATTTATAAACCGTATTTTAAGAGAAAGGAGAGGCACAAGAATATGACAAACAAAAACAAAAACGATTGTATTCTTTCTATTAACGAGGGAAAAACGCTTTCCTCATTAAACGCAATTCTTGCGTCGGCAGCAACCCTTAAACGCAGAATGGACTATGATAAAGAAAACGCCGATCTTCTTTCGCAAATAGAGAAAAACTGCCTTTTGCTTTGCTCTGTTTCAACAAGAACCTTTACCGAGCTCAGGCATTTTATGGGAAAAACACCTTACGTTCCCGCAATTTTCACCTTTGCAGAGCTTTTTTCCGATATAAAACGCGCACTTCACTCAATAGATGTTATTCCCGACATAATTTTAACGGCAGACTGCAACACCCTGGTGTGTGACCGCGAAAAGCTTGCCCGAATGCTCTTTACCGTTATTGCAACGGCAAAGGTGTTAAGACCGGATATAGACGTTACAATCCTTCTTAACGACGACAAAATCTCTGTTTTCATTACCGTAAGGTTAGAGGGTCTTTCGCTTGACGAAGCCACTCTTGAATATTTGAATTCCGATACAGACGCGGTTTTTGAGGAGCTTTTAACAAAGCCCACCATCTACTCTAATCTGCTTTACACAAAAATCGTTTCCGAGATCCACAAGGGTAAAATCAGCTTCAGCACCAACAGAGAGTCAGATTACACCGAATTTACCTTTGCTATTCCCAAGGATCACGGCGCATCGCAAAAAAAGATAAGAGAAAACCGCAACTTTATCGTTTCTCTTGCCGATATTGCCTCGCAGGAATACCAGAACGCCAAAAATTTTATTATAAAGGAAGATAACTAATGCTTACAGACATTGAAATTGCACAGGGCGCAAAAATGAAACCCATTGCGGAGATCGCCGCAAATCTCGGAATTTCCGACTCGGAGCTTGTTCGCTACGGCGACTATAAGGCGAAGGTCAGACTTTCGGTCTGCGAGCGTCTTAAGGAAAGAGAAAACGGCAAGCTCGTGCTTGTTACCGCAATAAACCCCACCCCCGCAGGCGAGGGAAAGACTACTATTTCAATAGGTCTTGCCCAGGCGCTTAAAAAGGTGGGCAAAAATCCCGTGCTTGCACTCCGCGAGCCCTCACTCGGTCCCGTTTTCGGTGTTAAGGGCGGTGCCGCAGGCGGCGGATATTCGCAGGTTGTTCCCATGGAGGATATAAACCTTCATTTCACCGGCGATATGCACGCAATTACTGCCGCAAACAACCTTCTTTCGGCAATGATAGATAACCATCTCACCCAGGGAAATTCGCTTAATATAGATGAGCGCCGCATAGTTTTCCCCAGAGTTCTTGACCTTAACGACAGAGCGCTTCGCAACGTTATTATCGGTCTTGGCGGCAAGGCAAACGGCGTGCCCCGTGAGGAGCATTTCACCATTACCGTTGCATCGGAGATTATGGCAATTCTCTGCCTTTCAACCGATTTAAACGATTTGAAGGAAAAGCTCGGCTCAATTTTAGTTGCCTATACCCGTGACAATAAGCCCGTTTTCGCAAGAGATATAAAGGCAGAGGGCGCAATGGCTCTTCTTCTTAAGGACGCACTCGAGCCCAACCTCGTTCAGTCGCTTGAAAACGTGCCCGCATTCGTTCACGGCGGCCCCTTTGCAAACATTGCACACGGCTGCAACTCCATTAACGCTACCCGCACTGCATTAAAGCTCGGTGACTACTGCGTTACCGAGGCAGGCTTTGGCTCGGATCTCGGTGCCGAGAAGTTTCTTGACATCAAGTGCCGCATTGCCGACTTGAAGCCCGATACCGTTGTTATCGTTGCAACCTGCCGTTCCTTCAAATATAACGGCGGCGTTAAAAAAGAGGACCTTAAAACCCCCAACGTTGAGGCTTTAAAGGTGGGAAGCGAGAATTTGCGCGCCCACATTGCAAATATAAAGGCTTTTGGCATCACTCCCATCGTTGCAATTAACCGCTTCTATGCAGACACCGACGAGGAAATCGCGGCTGTGGCGGCTGTTTGTGAAAGCGAAAAGGTGCCTTACTCGGTTGCCGACGTCTTTGCCAAAGGCGGCGAGGGCGGCATTGACCTTGCAAACAAGGTTATAGAGGTATGCGAGGCAGCTACCGACGCTCCTCTTTGCTTCTCCTACGATCTTAACGCTCCCGTTAAGGAAAAGATCGAGGCACTTTGCAAGAGAGTTTACGGAGCCGACGGCGCCGTGTTTGACGCAGAGGCAGAGAAGAATATTAAGGAAATCGAGGAGCTTGGCTTTGAGAATTTCTATATCTGCGTGGCAAAAACTCAGTATTCGCTTTCAGACGATATGAAAAAGCTTTGCCGTCCCAAGGGCTTTAAGATAAACGTTAAGAAGATCCGCATTCTTGCAGGTGCGAAATTCCTCGTTGTGCTTACCGGCGAGATTATGACCATGCCCGGTCTTCCCAAGGTGCCCGCCGCAGAGAATATCGACGTTTCCGATGACGGCACTATCGTAGGACTCTTTTAATGAAAAGCTTTATTTCAAATTCACCAAAGGAGACGGCGGATATCGCCGCCTCCCTTGTAGTTGATAAAACGGTTAAAAAAGGCGATTTTATTGCCTTTTTGGGAGATCTCGGGGCGGGAAAGACCGCTTTTACCCGCGGTCTTTTAAACGGCATTTACAGCTGCTACGGCGGCAAGGATAAAACCGAAGCGGTTGTAAGCCCAACATTCTCGATCATCAACGTCTATGACAGCGCCGTGCCGGTGTGGCACTGCGACTTTTACCGCATTAGCGGTGAAGACGACCTTTATATGACCGGCTTTTACGATTGCGATTTCGACGAGGTCATTATCGCGGCGGAATGGTCGGAAAATATTCCCTTTGCCGTGCCCGAAAACGCAATTTTCGTAAAAATAAACGGAAGCGGCACAAAAAGGGAAATAACCGTCTTTAAAAATGGAGAGCTGTAAATATGATCCTCGGCTTTGACTCGGCGGGAAAAAGCGTTTCTGCCGCCGTTTACGACGAAAATAACAATATCTGCCTTGCAAGTCGTTTTTTAAAGGGTGCGGGCACTCACAGCGTTACCTTGCTTCCCATAATCGACGAGGTTCTTTCCGAGGCAGGAGTGAAAACAGACGGACTTTCCGCTATCGCGGTTACCGTTGGTCCCGGCTCTTTTACCGGAGTCAGAATAGGCGTTTCACTTGCAAAGGGCCTTGCAATTTCAAAAAATATTCCCGTTATTCCCGTTTCGGCTATGGAAGCGTCTGCCTTTGCGGCTTTAAACGAGGCAAAAGAGGGCGACGTTATCCTTTCGGTAAGCGATGCCCGCAGAGAGCGCTTTTACAACGCCGCTTTTTCGGTTAAAGAGGGAAAGCTTTGCCGTATCACCGAGGATTCGGTGTTACATTACACACAAATTTGTGAGTTGGTTTACCAAAACCGAATAATTATAACAGGCGACGGGGCAGAGCTTTTTGCTTCGCTTGTAAACGATAACCGCTTTTTGATTTCCGCCACCCCCTACACAAGCGGTGAAAGCGTTTGTCTTGCGGCAAGAAATAAGGAGAAAATTTGTTCCGATAACCTTTTGCCCGTTTATCTCGGTCTTTCGCAGGCTGAAAGAGAGCTTAACGAAAAATCAGCGAAATAGTTGCATTTTCTGCAATTTTCGGATAAATTAAAAATTTTATACAAAAGAGGTAATAAAAATGATAGCTATCGGCAGTGATCACGGCGGCTTTGAGCTTAAAGAGATCATAAAAAAACATCTTGAGAAAAGAAACATCGAGTTTAAGGATTTCGGCGCCTACTCCGAGGAGTCGGTTGATTATCCTGCATTCGGCATCGCAGTTGGCGAGGCTGTTGCAAAGGGCGAGTGCGAAAAGGGCATTTTGGTCTGCGGCACCGGCATTGGTATTTCTATGGCAGCAAACAAGGTTAAGGGCGTTCGCGCTGCCTGCTGCTCCGATACCTTCTCCGCAAGATTTACAAGAATGCACAACGATGCAAACGTCATCTGCATGGGCGGCAGAGTTGTTGGCCCCGGTCTTGCTCTTGATATAGTTGACCTTTTCCTCGACACCGAGTTTGAGGGCGGCAGACATCAGAAGAGAATCGATCTTATCAGCGAATACGAAAACAAATAAGCTTTTTTCAAAAAACACCCCGCCGAAATCGGCGGGGTGTTTCACGTGAAACATTTTTTATTAAAAAATCGGTTGCATTCCGCTTCACTATGTGTTAAAATTATATTATACAGGCAAAATTCGAAGGGAATACAAAATTATGGGAAAAATCATTGCAATAACGAACCAGAAGGGCGGCGTTGGAAAGACCACCACCGCCATCAGTCTTGCCGCAGGCGTGGCGCTTAAAGGCAAAAAGGTGCTTTTAATAGATCTTGATCCGCAGGGTAACGCCACAACGGGCCTTGGAGTGCAGAAAAAGGGAGTTAAAACGGTTTACAACCTTTTGCTTTCTGATTGCGGCTTTAACGATGCCGTGAAGGAGAGCCGCAAAAATCTCGACGTGCTCCCCTCGGGAATGGAGCTTGCGGGTGCGGAGATAGAGATGGTTGCCATCGAGGGACGCGATTCGCTTTTGAAAAACGCGCTTATGGGGGTAAGGCACCTTTACGATTTCATTTTTATTGATTGTCCGCCCTCACTCGGGCTTCTTACCTTAAACGCGCTTACCGCCGCCGACAGCCTTCTGATACCCATACAGAGCGAATTTTTCGCGCTTGAGGGGCTTTCACAGCTTATGAACACCGTTTCGGCGGTGAGAAAGCATTTCAACCGCAATCTCGCCATCGAGGGCGTTATTCTCACGATGTACGATGCAAGAAGAAATTTAAGCCTTCAGGTTGCGCGCGAGGTAAAGAAATATTTTGCCGATAAGCTTTACAAAACGGTTATAACCCGCAACGTGCGTCTTTCGGAGGCACCAAGCTTTGGTAAGAGCATTTTTGAATACGATAAATTTTCAAAGGGCGCGGAGTGCTACCGCGAGCTTTGCGATGAATTTTTGAGGAGGAACTGAAAATGGCAAGACAAAGCGGTCTTGGCAGAGGACTTGACGCCCTTTTTGCCGAAACTATTACCTTAAACGAAAATGAGGACAGAACCGTTAAAAGGGTGAAAATTACCGAGATCGAGCCCGATAAAAATCAGCCGCGTAAGATTTTCGACGAGGAAAAGCTCACCGAGCTTGCAGATTCTATAAAAGAAAACGGTATTATCACCCCTCTTATTGTAAGAAAAGAGGAGAACGGACGCTATAAGCTTATCGCAGGAGAGCGCCGTTGGAGAGCCGCAAGACGCGCAGGTCTTGACGAGGTTGACGTTTATATCAGAGAGATCGACGATGCCACCGCCGACCTTTATGCCCTCGTGGAAAATCTCCAGCGCGTTGATTTAAACCCCCTTGAAGAGGCAAACGGCTACAAGCTTTTAATGGAAAAATACCATCTCACTCAGGAAAGCGTTGCGGAGCAGGTGGGTAAATCCCGTCCGGCAGTCACAAACTCCCTTCGTCTGCTTTCTCTTCCCGTTGAAATTATGCCCATGCTTGAAAACGGCACCCTTTCAGCAGGTCAGGCTCGCACCTTACTTGGTTATGACGACGAGGAGGTAATGATCCGCGCTGCAAGAGAGGCAGCCGTTAAAAAGCTCTCGGTAAGAGAAATGGAAAAGGCATTAAAGAGCTACAAAAGCGGCAAGGATAAGCCCAAAAATAAGATAAAGCCGATAAATTGCGATATTAAAGCCGTTGAAGCCGAGCTTTCCGAGAGGCTCGGACGTCGCGTTTCCATCACCGGCGGAAGCAAGGGCGGCATTTTATCAATCCAATTCTACGGCGATGACGATTTGAACGATCTTATCGAAAGGATAAGCCGCGGCTTTAACTGATATGAAGGAATATATCTTTTTTGACCTCGACGGCACTCTCACCGACCCCGCAATGGGAATTATAACCTCTATAGAATATGCCGCAACCAAAATGGGGCTTGATTACGAGCGCGAGGCGCTTAAATGCTTTATCGGTCCGCCGCTTCTTGACACCTTCAGAAGCTTCTTTAACCTTTCCATTGAGGAAGGGGAGAGGGCGGTTTCCCTTTACCGTGAAAGATATTCCGTTAAGGGTCTTTTTGAAAATATGCTTTATCCCGGCATCGAAAACGCCTTGAAAGAGCTTAAGGAAAGCGGAAAAAAGCTTGTAATTGCTACCTCAAAGCCCGAAATCTATACAAAACGCATTACCGACCATTTCGGAATTACAAAATATTTCGAGTTTATCTCCGGTGCGCTCCTTGACCACAGCCGCGTCGAAAAGGGCGACGTTATCCGTCACGCCCTTGATACCCTTGGGATTTCGGGTTGCGACGCCGTTATGATCGGCGACAGAAAATTCGATATTGAGGGCGCAAAGGAAAATAATATGATCGGCTACGGTGTCCTCTGGGGCTACGGCTCCTTACAAGAAATTACCGATTCGGGCGCCGAAAAAATATTTGAATCAGTTGAAGAAATGAAGAATTTTTTGATTTAAAAAATCGGAAATTTAATATGTTTCACGTGAAACAAGGTGCTTTATAAGCGCCTTGTTTTTTTATTAAAAAATGCTTTACAACGGTGATATAATATGTTATAATAATATTATCTATTATTATATATATTATATATTAGATAATATTGGAGGGTTATAAATGTTATCATTTAAAAATGCATGGGAGCAGATGATAAATAAGCTTTCGGAGTATATTCCCGGAGCCGCTTTCGGTCTTTGGATAAAGCCTATCATTCCCGTGGATATATACAACAACGAGGCAGTAATCTGCGTTAAAAACGATTTCACACGCGACGTTATTTTGCAGCGCTATTCGGGTCAGATCGAAGCGGCGTTAAGCGAGATACTCGGCTTTGAAATTAAGCTTCGTATTTACACCGAGGACGATAAGCCGAAGAATATGGTTATCAAAATGCCTAAAGAGGCTGCCGAAAAGCCTTTGGATGAAAAGCCGGGTATTTACAACGAAAGATCCTACACGAACTACACCTTTGATAACTTCATTGTAGGAAATTCAAACACCTTTGCACACGCAGCCTGCGTTGCGGTTGCAAACCGTCCCGGAATGATATATAACCCACTTTTTATATACGGCGACAGCGGCCTTGGCAAAACCCACCTTTTAAATGCAATTCGAAACAAGCTTGAAAACGAATATAAGGGTGCGGAAATAGTTTATTTGAAGTGCGACGACTTTGTTAACGATATGGTTCGCTCTCTCCAGTCGGGCACAATGAACGAATTTAAGGATAAATACCGCAAGGCAGACGTTTTACTCGTTGACGATATTCAGTTCATAAGCAAGTCGGAAAGCTTCCAGGAGGAGTTTTTCCACACCTTTAACGCACTTTACGAATCGGGCAAGCAGATAATCTTAACCTCTGACCGTCGTCCAATGGAAATTCCTCTTCTTACCGAAAGACTTCGCACGAGATTTGAATCGGGCCTTATTGCAGACATTCAGTCACCCGACTACGAGCTTCGCATTGCAATTATAAGAACAAAGCTTGAGCCTTACAGAGTAACCCTTTCGGAGGATATAATCTTCTTCCTTGCCGAAAAGCTCAAAAACAACGTCCGTCAGCTTGAGGGCGTTATCAAAAAGCTCATGGCATTTTACGATCTTACAAACACAATGCCCACTCTTGCCCTTGCGCAGGACGCATTAACCGAAATAATGAATGAAAACATTCCCGTTTCGATAATAATCGACAAGGTGCTTGTTGAAACCAGCCGTTATTTTGAGGTTTCAATCGACGATTTAAAGAGTAAAAAGAGAACCGATAAAATCGCAAGCGCCCGTCAGATAGGTATGTACGTTCTTTCGGAAATGTCGGATCTTTCTCTTAACGAAATAGGTAAGGAATTCGGAGATAAAGACCATTCAACCGTTCACCACTCGTTAAAGGTTATTGAAGAAAGCTTAAGAAAAAATCCCAAGCTCCGCCATTCAATTGATGAAATTATTTCAAACGTCAAAAATAAGTAATCAGAATTATCAACACAATTATCAACATACCTTTTGAAAAGCCTGTGGCAAAATACGAAAATTTGTACTGTTTATTAAAATTATCAACACAATTATCAACATCTTTTAACCGTAAACTGTTAATTGCAGTTGAATAACCTTTAAATTAAAATCAAAAAAGTTATCAACAAAATTCATCACACTCTTAAAAAATTTTTTAAACAGCCAAAAGCTATTATATACCGTGCTTTACGGGCTTATCAACAAAATAAACAACCATAATAGTATAAGAAAATTTAAAGAATTATATTACATTACTTTAAATGAAAGAGGAAAGAAAGCTATGAAATTTTCCTGTGAAAGAGATTATTTGTTTGAAGCAGTTTCGGCTGCAATGAGAGCAGTTGCCACAAAGGCGGCAAATCCCGCGTTGGAGGGTGTTTACGTTTCGGCGGAAAAGGATTCGGTTAAGATAATAGGCTATGACGGCGACATTGCCGTTTCAGCGGTTTGCGATGCAATAGTTGCCGAGGAGGGAGCAGTTGTTTTAAATTCTCACCTCTTTTCTGAAATGCTTCGCCGCTTTGATAAGGGCACCGTTGATATATCCTGCGATAACGCATTTTTTACCGACGTAAAAAATAACCTCACAAACTATAAGATAAACGGCATCTCACCCGATGATTACCCCTCACTCCCCGAAATGAGTGCGGAAAATTCACTTCGTTTTCCTCAGAACGTTTTAAAGAGCATGCTCAAGCAGACTGTGTTTTCAATGAGCAACGCCGAAACGAAGCCCATTTTGAACGGCTGCTTCTTTCACATTGAAGGCTCGCTCGTTAAAATCGTTGCGGTTGACGGATACCGTGTTGCCATAAGAGAAGAAATAATCGACACCGGCAGTGTTGAGTCCACCTCGTTTATCGTTCCCGCAAAAACAGTTAACGAGGTTTTAAAGCTTCTTTCCGATGAAGAGGGCAAAACAGTTTACATAGAGCATACAAGACGTCAGATAATTTTCAAAATCGGCGGCGTAACCCTTATTTCCCGTCTTATTGAGGGTGAATATATAGATTATGCCACCATTGCAAATAAAAAGACAACCATCGACTGCCGCCTTGACCCCAAGGAATTTTTGGCAGGCATTGAAAGAACAGCCCTTCTTACAAACGAAAAGCTCAGAATGCCCATTCGCGCCGTCTTTGAGGGCGACAGAGTTTTACTTAACTGTAAGACCGTTCAGGGCTGGGTCCACGATGAGATCGCATGCAAGACCGTCGGCGGTGAGCTTGAAATCGGTTTTTCCGATAAATTTATGTCCGACGCCCTTCGCGTAATCGGCGACGATGAGATCTACGTCCGTTTGGACAGCAACCTTTCCCCGATAGTTATCGAGCCCGTTTCGGGAACCTCTTACAAATTTATCATATTACCCGTAAGACTTAAATAATCCGCTTTTAAAAGGGTGAAAAAAATGGAAAAATCCTCGGCGCTTGAAAGAATGCAATCGGAAACCGCTTATTTTAAAAACGTTTGCAAATATACCGTAAAAAACATCTTTAAATTTCAAATTGTATTTTTGTTAAAAAAGCCCGCAATTTACCTTTTGCCCTTTGCAACGATTATAACCTTTGTAATTCAGAATTACACCATTGCTCTTTTAATGGCAATTTTCACCTTGGTCTATTACACCGTTTTACCTTTAACCTATTATCAGGGCGCCAAAAGAACGGTTAAGCTCATGGCTGAAAGAAACGGCGGCGAGGTTCCCGAAAACACCGTTACCTTTACCGAAAGCGCTCTTTACAACACCACATCCGGTAAAACCGTTGGAGTTGAATACGGCGCGGTTAAAAGAGTTATGACTTTTAAAGACAGCTACTACGTTGTTACAAAAACAAATCAGGCTTTTTTAGTTTCAAAAAACGGATTTGTTTTGGGAAATCCTGCCGATTTTCCCGCATTTATAAAGGAAAAAACAGAAAAAAAGGTAAAGGCGTAAAAATTTTAAGGAGTAAAAGATGAAGGTAAATTCGGTTTCTTATAAAGACTTTCGAAATTTGAATACCGAGCTTCATTTTTCCGATGGCGTCAATCTGCTTCTTGGAAAAAACGGCGAAGGAAAAACCAACATCGCCGAGGGTATATGGCTTAATTCCGCAGGAAAAAGCTTTAAAAACGCAACTGATAAGGAAATGATCTGCTTTGGAAAGCAAAAATCTGAAATCGTTTTGAACTATACCTCCGAAAGCCGTGAAAACGAGCTTCGCACCGTTTTGAACTACGACGGCGGCAGAGAAATTTACGTAAACGGCGTAAGACTTCGCCGCACCGCAGATATGATAGGTCTTTTCTTTGCGGTAATGTTTACCCCGCTTACCCTCTCGATGATCGAGGACGGCCCCGCCGAGAGAAGAAGATTTACCGATATTGCAATAAGTCAGCTAAAGCCCGCTTATCTTCGCTCGCTTATGACTTATAATGCCGCGCTTTCCGAAAGAAATGCCTGCCTTAAATTGGTAAGGGATAAAAAGGCAACCGATTATCAGCTTCTTGCATGGGAATGTATGATGGCGCCCGACGGTGCAAGGGTAATCGGCGAGAGAAAAATGTATTTAAAGCGCCTTGCGGAAATTGCCGCAGAGGAATATGAAAAAATTACCGGCGGCAAGGAAAAGCTTACCTGCCACTACCAGAGCTGCGGCGGTCAGCTTGAGGCAAAGATTGACGAGGTTTCAAAGGAAATAAAGCCTTGGAACCGAAAGGAGCCTTACGGCTCTGTTAACAAAATGGAGCTTTTCCCCATTGAAAACGGGTTGCTCCAAAAGGTTTTCGACTCGCGTAAACGAGATCTCAAGGAGGGAACCACCACGATAGGTCCCCACCGCGACGATTTTGAAATATTTATCGACGGACGTCTTGCCCGCGACTTTGCATCGCAGGGGCAAAAGAGGTCGGCGGTGCTTGCCCTTAAGGCGGCGGAGTGTAGAATTATAAAGGAGGAAATAGGCGAGGATCCCGTTGTTATTCTCGACGACGTTCTTTCCGAGCTTGACTCCGCAAGAAGAAAATACGTGCTTGACAGCCTCTCAACAGGTCAGACTATTATTACCTCCTGCGAGGCGGCGCGTCTTGGCAGAGCCGCAAAGGGAAAGGTTTTTATTGTAAACGGCGGCGTTGCCACCGAAAAAACCGACTGAAAAGGGTAAATTTATACTCTCTGTATAATTTTTAATGAAAAATTGCAGTTTGTTGCGGTTTTTCAAATTTAAAATAGTAAAAGAGAATGCAAAATGTATCTTCACATAGGAAATGAAAACACGGTAAACTCTGCCGATATAATCCTTATTCTCGACCTCGACAGTGCAATGACGGGTAAGGATAACACCGGTCTTTTGAAAAGACTTTCGGCGGAGAACAAGGTCATCGACGCAACGGTCGACGGGCTCCCGAAAAGCTTGCTTTTATTGCAAAGCCAAAAGGGAGAAGAGGCTTATCTCTCGTCACTTGCAGCGTCAACACTTTTAAAAAGGCTAAAATCGGCGATATCGCCGTTTAAGTAATAGACGACAGTCTGAAAGGATCTGAATGAATGTCGGAGCAGGAAATTATGGAAAACAAACAGACTCAGAAGTATGATGAAAATCAAATACAGGTGCTTGAGGGTCTTGAGGCGGTAAGAAAGCGTCCCGGTATGTATATCGGTACCACCTCCTCGCGCGGTCTTCACCACCTCGTCAACGAGATTGTGGATAACTCGATAGACGAGGCGCTGGCAGGATACTGCAGCAAAATCACGGTCACCGTAAAGAAAGGCGACGTTATTACCGTTAAGGATAACGGACGCGGTATCCCGATAGGTATTCACCCGCAGGCGGGTATTCCCACCCTTGAGGTAGTATTTACCATTCTCCACGCGGGCGGTAAATTCGGCGGCGGCGGCTACAAGGTTTCGGGCGGTCTTCACGGCGTTGGCGCCTCCGTTGTTAACGCATTATCCGAGTGGCTCGAGGTTGAGGTAGATAACGGCGAGAAGCTTTACAAAATGCGCTTCGAAAGAGGCAAGACGGTGCTTCCCTTAACCGCAATAGGCGAAAGCTCGGGCGAAACCGGCACAAAGGTCACCTTCAAGCCCGATGCCCTCATTTTTGAGGACACCGTTTACGATTACGAGGTGCTGCTTACCCGTCTTCGCGAGCAGGCATTCTTGAATGCGGGAGTTAACATTGAGCTTTCAGATGAGCGCGGCGAGGAGCTTATTTCCGACGATCTCAAATACGACGGCGGTATCCGCGACTACGTAAGCTATATAAATTCCAAAAAATCCGCTGAAAATATAAGCGATATCATCTACGTTTCGGGTGAGAAGAACACCTCTGCCTGTGAGGTCGCCCTTCAGTATACCGACAGCTACAACGAGATGATGCTCTCATTTGCAAACAATATCCACACAATAGACGGCGGTACCCACGAGGCGGGCTTCAAGTCGGCGCTCACAAAGGTTATCAACGACTATGCGAGAAAATACAACTTCATCAAGGAAGCCGACAAGGGTCTTTCGGGTGAAGACGTGCGTGAGGGTCTTACCGCGGTTATCTCCGTTAAGCTCATCGAGGCACAGTTTGAGGGTCAGACAAAGGGCAAGCTCGGCAACAGCGAGATAAGAGGCTTCGTTGACTCACTTGTTTATGACAGACTTACCGACTACTTTGAGGAAAACCCCGCAGTTGCAAAGGTTGTTCTGGATAAAGCCTTAACGGCGCTTCGCGCAAGAGAGGCGGCACGCCGCGCAAGAGAAAACGAGAGAAGAAAATCTCCGCTCGATAGCGCTTCGCTTCCCGGCAAGCTTGCCGACTGCCAGAACCGCGACCCCGCAAAGACCGAGATATTCATAGTAGAGGGTGACTCTGCAGGCGGCTCGGCAAAGGGCGGACGTGACAGAGAATATCAGGCAATTTTGCCTCTTTGGGGTAAAATGTTAAACGTTGAAAAGGCAAGAATTGATAAGGTCTACGGAAACGATAAGCTCACTCCCGTTGTAACGGCACTGGGCACCGGTCTTGGAGAGGATTTCAACATTGAAAAGCTCCGTTACGGCAAGGTTATTATCATGGCCGATGCCGACGTCGACGGTGCTCACATCAGAACCCTTCTTCTTACCTTCTTCTTCAGATATATGAAGCCTCTTATCGAAAGAGGTCACGTATATCTTGCACAGCCTCCGCTTTATAAGGTTGCAAAGGGCAAGGTTGAGAAATACGCTCACACCGAGGAAGAGAGAATTCAGCTTCTTAACGAAATCGGTCAGGACGCAGTCGTTCAGCGCTACAAAGGTCTTGGTGAGATGAACCCCGACCAGCTCCGCGAAACCACAATGCTTCCCGAAAACAGAGTTATGGTTCAGGTAACTCTCGAGGACGCAATCAAGGCAGACGAGATATTCACCGTGCTTATGGGCGACAAGGTCGAGCCGCGACGTGAATTTATCGAAGCAAACGCAAGATACGTCAACAACCTTGACGTTTAAAAAAATTAAGAATTTCAGGAATGGGAGAAGAGAGCTTTGGAACAGGATCTCATAAACCTTAACGAGGATTCAGCCGGAAAAATTATTCCGGTGCCGATAGAAAAAGAAATGAAGAACGCTTATATCGACTATGCTATGTCAGTTATAGTCGGCAGAGCGCTCCCCGACGTGCGCGACGGCTTAAAGCCCGTTCACAGAAGAATACTTTACACAATGTACGAGGCGGGACTTTTACCCTCGAAGCCTTACAGAAAGTCCGCTACCACCGTTGGTGACGTGCTTGGTAAATACCACCCCCACGGCGACCAGTCGGTTTACGACGCGATGGTAAGAATGGCGCAGACCTTCTCGCTTCGCTATCCGCTTATTGACGGTCAGGGTAACTTCGGCTCAGTTGACGGCGACCCGCCCGCTGCTTACCGTTACACCGAGGCAAGAATGAGCAAGATGGCGGTGGATATGCTCACCGACATCGAGAAGGAAACGGTTTCGATGACCCCCTCCTTCGACGAAAAGAACAAGGAGCCCGTGGTTTTACCCTCGAAGTTCCCCAACCTTTTGGTCAACGGCTCAAACGGTATTGCCGTTGGTATGGCAACGAGCATACCCCCTCACAATCTGCTCGAGGTAATCGATGCGATAGATTGCATTCTCGATAACCCCGAATGCACCCTTATAGACCTTATGGAGCACTTAAAGGGCCCCGACTTCCCCACGGCAGGTATCATTATGGGAAGAAGCGGCATAAGAGCAGCCTACGCCACCGGCAGAGGCAAGGTAAGAGTGCGCGCAAAGGCAGAGATCGAGGAGATTAAGGGACGTTTCAGAATTAACGTAACCGAGCTTCCTTATCAGGTAAACAAGGCAAGACTTATTGAGTCTATTGCAGACCTCGTTAAGGAAAAGAGAATCGAGGGCATTTCAGACCTTCGCGACGAATCCGATATTCACGGTATGTCGATGATAATCGAATTGAAGCGCGATGCAAATCCGCAGGTTGTTTTAAATAACCTCTATTCGATGACCCAAATGGAGGATACCCAGTCGATAATCCTTCTGGCGCTTGTTAACAACCAGCCGAAGGTAATGTCGATTCGCGAAATGCTCGATCATTACATAGATTTCCAGCGCGAAACTATAGTTAAGAGAACTCAGTTTGATTTGAGAAAAGCCTCTGCAAGAATGCACATAGTTGAGGGCCTTCGCAGAGCGCTTGACATTATCGACGAGATAATTTCCCTTATCCGCGCATCGAAAAACACCGCCGCGGCAAAGGAAGGACTTGTTACCGCCTACGGATTTTCCGAAATTCAGGCTGAAGAGATCGTAAATATGCGTCTTGCAAGACTTACCGGACTTGCAAGAGAGGAGCTTGACGCGGAATACGCCGCTCTTGAAGCTGCCATTGCAGATTACAACGATATTCTCGCACGTCCCGAAAGAGTTACCGAAATTTTCCGCACCGAGCTTCACGCCATTGGCAAGAAGTACGGCGACGAGAGAAGAACTGAGATCTCCGCAATTGAAAACGAGATCGATATTGAGGACCTTATCGAGGAGCAGGATTGCGTTTACACCTATACTCACTTTGGTTATATCAAGCGTCAGCTTCAGGAAAGCTATAAGTCGCAGCGCAGAGGCGGCAGAGGCGTTTCCGGCATGAAAACCAGAGAAGAGGACTTTGCTGAAAAGATTTTCACGGGTACCACCCACGATTATATTCTTTTCTTTACCGATAAGGGCAGAGTTTTCAGAGTTAAGGGCTATGAAATTGCCGAATCGGGCAAAAATGCAAAGGGCACCAACATTGTAAACCTCATTCCCCTTGAAGCAGAGGAAAAGGTTTATACTATGATGACCATTAAGGATTTCTCACCCGATCATTATCTCTTCTTCGTTACCAAAAACGGTACCGTAAAGAGAACTGCGCTTGAGGAATACAAAAACGTAAGAAAATCGGGACTTCTTGCAATCGGCCTTGACGAGGGCGACGAGCTTGTTTCCGTTCTTCTTACAAACGGAAGCGACAACGTAATGCTCGGCACCAAGGACGGTATGATGATCCGCTTTGCGGAGGACGACGTTCGTCCCATGGGCAGAACGGCACACGGTGTAAGAGGTATGAAGCTCCGTGAGGGCGATGCAGTTGTCGGCGCAGGTCTTGACCGCGACGGCACAAGCGTTCTCACCGTTACCGAAAACGGCTCCGGTAAGAGAACCGACGTTTCCGAATACCGCATGCAGTCAAGAGGCGGTCTTGGTATTACCAACTACAAGCTTAACGATAAAACCGGCCTTGTTTCGGGCTTTAAGGTTGTAACCGGTGAGGAGGATATGATCCTTATCGCGTCAAACGGCGTAATTATAAGAACCGACGTAGGTAGCATCTCCGTTATCGGCAGAGCGACCTCGGGCGTTAGAATTATGAAGCTTTCAGATGAGGACGCAAAGCTCGTTGGCATTGCAACCGTTGAAAAGGAGCCCGAGGAGGAAGTATTTTCCGAAAATACCGAGGGTGCCGAGGCAGTAGCTGAAGAAGCAGCCGAGGTTGCCGCCGAATAAGGGCTGATAATATGAAAAACACGCTAAAAAGGGTGGCTTTTGTTTTTGTCGCAGTGCTTGCTCTTGCAGCTCTTTCGGGCTGTAAGGGCGAGATATCGGGAAAAGATCTTAAGGTCTTGCACGATGAAGGCGCGCAAAAAATCGCCGCCGAGAGCTTTCTTGAGCTTGTTGCCACCGAAACGATAGGAAACAACGAAACGGGCGCGGCATTTAAAGAGAGCTTTCAGTATATTTTAAAGAAAAACGAAAGCGGCAACAGAATAACGCTTTCACAGCAGTCGTCGGTAAAAAGCGGCTCGGAATATAAAAATTACGTTGAAAACAGCTACTATTACGACGGAAACACCCTCTACAAGCATCTTACTGCAATAACGGGTGAGTCGCAAAGCGAGCAAAAGAAGAAGATGACGCTTTCGTTTGACGAGGCAAAAAGCCTTCTTTTCGGGGCGGTAGCGTTTGAAGCGGCTGATTTTGAAATTTCAAACGTTTCAAAATCCGGAACGAGCTATATTTACGACGTAAACGGAATCTCCTTTGAAAAGGAAGATGCCGCCCGTCTTTACGCCGCGTTTTACGGCGAGGCGGAAATAAAGAGCTTTACCGTTAAAAACGGAAAGGGAATGTGCATAATAAGCGGCGACGGCTACCTTACCTACGATTATCTTCGCTTTGAGGTTGAGATAACGGCGGTAACCGAAAACGGTGAAAAAACCGTCACCCTTTTTGAGGAATTTGCCAAAAAGGCGGTTTCGGTAAGCGAGGGGATTGTTATCACCCCCTTGGTCACCACCGACAGCCAGAAGGCAGAATACACCGAAGAATAAACAGTAAACCGCAGGTGCAACCTGCGGTTTGATTTTGAAGGAGCGATTTTATGCTTTTTGACACTCACGCTCATCTCGACGGCGAGGAATTTGAAAAAAGTCGCGAGGAAATTATAAAGGAATTTGAGGAAAACGGAATATCTCTTGTTTTAAACGCGGGCGCAAGCCTCGAAGGGTCACTGAATGGCGCGGCGCTTGCAAAAAAGCATAAGGAGATATACGCCTCGGTGGGTATTCACCCCGAATATGCGGGAAAGGTGCCCGAAAATTACCTTGAGATGCTTAAAAAGGAAGCAAAAGAGAACGAAAAGGTCGTGGCGATTGGCGAAATCGGGCTTGACTACCACTACGAGCCCTATGATGCGGCGGCGCAGGAAAAGCTTTTCAGAGAGCAGTGCGAGCTTGCAAGGGAGCTGATCCTTCCCGTTATCATTCACAGCCGCGACGCCTACGCCGACACCTTAAAGGTAATTAAGGATTTTCCCGATTTGAAAAAGGTAATACATTGCTTTTCGGGCAACCTTGAAAATGCAAAGGAGCTTGTTTCGCTTGGCTGTTACATCTCCTTTACGGGGGTAATAACCTTTAAAAACGCAAAGAAATTCGTTGATATTTTAAGGTTCATGCCTCATGACCGCCTCTTTTTCGAAACCGATTGCCCTTATCTCTCACCCGAGCCGGTAAGAGGCACGGTAAACAACCCAAATAATGTCAGGTATATAGTGATGAAGGCGGCGGAAACTATCGGGGTAGATTACGAAAGCCTCGCCGTTAAGACAACAGAGAATGCAAAGGAATTTTTCAATATAAAATAAACGAGGACCGCTGTAATCACGGCGGTTTTTGTTTTTTGCAAGCGCCACGGCGGCTCCCATTTTTGAAAATCCCACTGCGCGTGGGGCGCCTATTTCCGCTCAAGCCGCGGAGGCTCCCCTTTTCTCAAAGATGAGAAAAGTGGGAAAAGAATCTTTTTAAGGGGAAGGCTCCCCTATGCTCGCGAGAATAAAAGGGGTACAAAACACCTTACGCTTAAGCGAAATGCAAACGTCGCTTCGCGCCCTTTGCTATTTCTTATGCGTAAGGTAAGAACTCACAAAGCCAAAGGCTTTCGCCTCGCTCGCATCTACCCCTCTTTTGGTGCGAAGCCAAAGCTTTGTTGCGCAGGGTTTCAAAAGGGCGGTAGCCCTTTGGGGGATAGGCCCAAAAGCACTTTCTTTGGATAATATTTAATCTTTGGTAGCGCCGGGTAAGGGGGGAATCGAAATCCCCCCTTGCAAAAGGATCTTCTTTTCCCCTTTCTTGTATCCTTGCAAGAAAGGGGCGCCCCACGCGTAGTGGAAAAAAGAAGCCATTTGCGGCTTGAGCGGAAAGAAGCGCCCCGCGGCTTGATCGAAAATATAACCATCAAAAAGGAGCGATTATTATAAAACTCAAAACCTTCATAATCGTTGCGGCAATTGCCGCACTTTCACTTCAAGGCGTTCCATTAGGCGCCACCGAAACGGCACCCGAAAGGGAAATCGACTTTTCAAAGCCGATGATTGCCCTTACCTTTGACGACGGTCCTTCAAAAAAAACAACCCCAACCGTTCTTGCGGCGCTGAAAAAGCATAACGTGCGCGCAACCTTTTTCGTGGTGGGCGAAAACGCGGCTAAAAATCCCGCACTTTTAAAGGAAATTTACGCCGCAGGCCACGAAATTGCAAACCACACCTACACCCACCCCAACCTGAAAGCTCTTTCGGAGGAAAAAATAAAAGATGAGCTTTTGAAAACCGACAAGATAATTTGCGAAATAACCGGCTATACACCACTTGTAATCCGCGCGCCGGGCGGTAACGTTTCGGACACCGTTAAAAACGCCGATAATCGCCCCTTTATCTCCTGGACGGTTGACACCGAGGACTGGCGCTACCGCGACACCGAGAGAATTATCCGATATATTGAAACGGTGCCCCTTAAAGACGGCGACATTATCTTAATGCACGATATCCACGCAACGAGCGCGGAGGCGGTTGACCGCGTTATTGAGATTTTAAAGGAGCGCGGCTTTGAGCTTGTAACCGTTTCAGAGCTTTACCTCTTTAAGGAGTCATAAAAAAGAGAGGCGGCGCATATTCTTTAGCGGGTGAAGAATATGAAAAGAAAGGTCGCTTTAACAGCCGTTGCCATTATTACTGCGGCGGCACTAACCGTAATGATTTGTTTCTCGAAAAAGAACGGAGAGAGGATTGAAAAGGAGCCTTTAAAGGAGGAAAAGCCTCTTTTTGAAACAACTGCGCCAAAGGCCTTTTCGGATAACTCCGTTTACAAAAACGGCGTGCAGACGGGTGCCGTATTTGATAACGAGCTTTCAGCGGAAAAGCTTGGCTACTATAACAGCATCGGAATTAACTACGTTATAACCGAAAATATGGATGAAAACGCCGAAAATTATACAGTGAGTATAATTTTGATTAAAAAAGAGGGCGAAACGGCAAATGAAATTCTTAAAAAAGCAAGCTCGGGCGGTGTTTACCTTGCAAAGGACGAGATCGACGGTGCCTCACTGGAGTTTTTGGCAAACGAAAGCGGCAAGGCGGTTATAACGGAAAATGAAAGCGGGATCACTGTTTATGCAAACGGAGAAATACAGTGCCTTGCCTTGTGCGACGTTTTGTCGCTTTCGAAAACCGAGGAGCTTCTTGACTTCTGGAGCGCGCAGTCCGATGAAATAAGGGGCATTGCCTTTACAAATCCTCAACGGATTTTCGAAAACGATAACGCACTTGGCGACGCGGTCGCGTCGATTCTCATTCCGTCACTTCGCTACGATATGACGGCGCTTACCGTGGGCATTCCCTCAAAGCGCACCTTTTCCACAAAATACGCAAACGTCTGGCTGGTTGGCGGCTCAAACCCGAGCTATCCGCTTTATTTAAACGGCAAGGAGGTAAACCGCACCTCAAACGGGCTTTTTTCGGTAAAGGTTGAGCTGACTTACGGTAAAAACGAAATCATTTTATCAAACGGAGAGGAAGCTCTTACCTTTAACGTGACCACCTCGTCAAGCTACTACTCGGTTGAAAACAAGGCGTCGTCGCCCGAGTCGGCGGTGGGCAAAACCGCCGTAATCGACGGCAAGGCGTGTCCGCTTTTGTTTACGGAGGTGCCGATAAAATCAAACGAAAGCTCTGTTTACGCCCCCGACCTCGTTTCCGACGAAATAGTGGAAAGGCTTACTGCAAAAAACGAGCTAAACGGCAAAACCCTTGACCTTTACCGCCTTAAATGCGGCTACTACGTTGAAACGAAATACGTCAGCGTAACGGAAGGGGAAATTTCGCAAAGCCAAACGGTTGACTCGTTGGAAATATCCCTTTTGGAAAACTGGCTTACCTTTTCCTTTTCAACGTCGGGAAACCCTTTTTTCACCGTTTACGGCGAAAACGGAGTGAGAATTGAAATTTTCGGAAGGGCAGAGGAGTGCTTTTTGCTTTGCGATCTGCCTCAAAACCCGATTTTTGAAACGGCGGCGGTCGAAAGGCTTGAAGAAAAAACGGTAATAAATCTTACCCTTAAAGAGGGCGCCTCGCTTTTCGGGTGGGATAGCTTTTACAGCGAAAACAAGGCGGTAATAAAATTTCGGCTCCCCAAAAGACTTGCAGAAGGTAATAAACCCCTTTCAGGCATTACTGTAATGCTCGATGCGGGCCACTCAAACAACTACGGCGGCACCCAAGGTCCCGATTACCCCTACGATTTAAAGGAGCGCGAGCTTACCTATAAGGTGGCAACGGTATGCAAAGGCTATCTTGAGGAGCTTGGCGCAACGGTAATTTTATCGCGCGATGAAACCACCACCGAAATACTTTACGCCTCGGAGGTAAAAACGTGGTATCACCCCTCGGGGGCAGATATCGGCGTATCAATACATTTTAACGCCCTTACCGAAACGGCAAACTCCCTTTCGCGAAGCGGCGTGCTCACCATCTATTCAAACTCCCACTCAAAGCTGCTTTCCGACACGGTGGCAAAAAACACCTCGCTCTATGCCAACCGACCCTTTAAGGCATCTTCAAAAAGCGATTACATAATCTGCCACCTTTCCTATCTTCCTTCAATTATAATAGAATGCGGTTATTTAACAAACGTCTTTGAGTACGATTGGTTTTTAAAGGAAGAAAACGTAGATTGGTTCGGGGCGGCGCTTTCAAGGTCGGTTTACGATTATTTTGCCCTGCAGGACGCCCTTTGCCGATAAATGTCGCACATTTTTACATTTAATTTACATAAAATGAAAAATAATACTTGCAAAGACGGTTGGCATAATGTATAATATTTCTATAAATGTCTTTTCGTTTTGTAAATGTTGCACAAACGTTTTTAAAAGCTCAAAACGAAAGAAAATCAAAAAGGAGTGTAAACCTTGAACTATCTTGAAACAAACAAAATCCGCAACGTCGTGCTGCTCGGTAAGGGCGGCGCAGGCAAAACATCTCTCGGTGAGGCTATGCTTTTCGTATCGAAAGCTACCGACAGGTTGGGAAAGATAGCAGAGGGAAACACCGTTTCCGATTACGACAGTGAAGAAATCAAAAGAAAGTGTTCGGTTTCCGCATCGGTTTTGCCGATTATGTGGAAGGAAAGTAAAATAAATATTATCGACACCCCCGGATTCTTCGATTTTGAAGGCGAGGCTGTGCAGGGCATCCGTGCCGCCGAATCGGCAATAATTTGCGTTTCGGGCAAAAGCGGCATCGGCGTTGCAACCGACAGAGCCTTTAACCTCACCAAGCGTATCGCGATGCCTCGTGCTTTCTTCATCAATAAGCTTGACGACCAGAACGCCGACTTCTTTAAGGTGCTTGCACAGCTTAAGGATAAATACGGCAGCAAGGTTGTTGCAATGCAGATCCCGATTATTGAGGACCGTCAGTTAAAGGGCGTTTACAACGTTGTTGAAATGAAGGCATACGTTACCGACGAAAAGGGTAACCGCACCGAAATAGAGGTATCCGACGAGATAAAGGCAAAGGCAGAGGAATGCAGAAGCGAAATAAACGAGGCGGTTGCCGGCGCGAGCGAGGAGCTTATGGAAAAATTCTTCGGCGGCGGAGAATTTACCAAGGAAGAAACGCTTAAAGGGCTTCTTCACGAGCTTGTTGCGGGTGCGATCTATCCCGTTTTGTGCGGCTCGGCATTTTCGCTTTGCGGCGTTTCGGCAGCACTTGATATAATCGAGGGATTCTTCCCCTCTCCCGCAGAAAAGCCCGAAAGTGCGGCTTTCCCCGATAAAGAAGAGAAGATGGTCGATTACGACGAAAGTAAGCCCTTCTCCGGCTACGTTTTCAAAACCATTGCCGACCCGTTTGTTGGCAAAATGTCGTTTATCAAGGTTGTAACCGGCGCACTTTCGCCCGATACCGCAATGGTAAACTTCCGCACGGGCGAGGCTGAAAAGGTTGGCAAGATGTTCTTTGTAAGAGGCAAAAAGCAGGTCGATGCCGCTAAGGTCGGCGCAGGCGATATTGCCGTTATCACAAAGCTTTCGGGAACCTTAACGGGTGATACCCTTTGCGCTCCCGGCAATCTGCTTGAATACAGAAAGATAGCATATCCCAACCCCTGCCTTTCAATGGCAGTTTTACCCAAGGCAAAGGGCGACGAGGAAAAGATCTCCTCCGGTCTTTCAAAGCTTAAAGACGAGGACCTCACCTTCAGCCTTGTAAACAACACCGAAACACATCAGATGGTAATTTCGGGTCTTGGCGAAACCCACATCGACGTGCTCGTTTCCAAGCTCAAAAATAAATTCGGCACCGAGGTTCTTCTGGAAGCTCCCAGAGTGCCTTACCGTGAAACCATTAAGAAAAAGGTAAAGGTACAGGGCAAGCACAAGAAACAGTCGGGCGGCCACGGTCAGTACGGCGACGTATGGATAGAGTTCCAGCCCAACCCCGAGTGCGAGGAAATGGTCTTTGACGAGGCAGTTTTCGGCGGCGCAGTTCCCAAAAACTTCTTCCCCGCAGTTGAAAAGGGACTTCGCGAGTGTATGCAAAAGGGCGTTTTGGCGGGCTACCCCGTTGTAAACGTAAAGGCAACTTTGGTTGACGGCTCTTATCACGACGTTGACTCCTCTGAAATGTCATTTAAGATTGCGGCATCTATTGCCTTTAAAGAGGGTATCTCGCAGGCAATGCCGGTAATTCTCGAGCCTATTGGAAATCTTAAGGTTTCTGTGCCCGATTCAATAATGGGTGACGTTATAGGCGATATAAACAAGCGTCGCGGCAGAGTGCTTGGCATGACTCCCTTTGAGGACGGAATGCAGATAGTTGAAGCCGAGGTTCCCATGGCAGAAATGGCTTCTTATGCTATTGACCTTCGTTCAATGTCGCAGGGCGCTTCCTCCTTCGTGCTTAAATTTGAGCGCTACGCCGAGGCACCTGCAAACGTTTGCCAGGCAGTAATCGAAGAAGCAAAGGCATTACAGCAGTAAAAAATAACTAAAAGTAACAAACCCCCTTTGCCCAAACGGGCAAAGGGGGTTTGTTATTCTGCTTCGAGCTCGTATTCAAATTTATAAATTTCGTAATAAAAATCATCGTTGCCGAAGTCAAGATACGGATATATTATTCCATACTCGGAAATTAATATGTTTTCATTTCGTGTCAGTCGCAGTGTCGGAGGAAAGGTGTGTTTTCCTACCGGAACGTTTGCAATATAATCCCATACCGCAATACCGTCGATTTCCCAGGAGCTATTTTCAAAATAATAATAAATATATCTGTCGTCAATATCTACAATTTGATAGAAAATATCTCTGGGTAAATCCAATTTAACTCCGTTAGCGAAAGGCGACGTTGCAACATAAATATATCTGTCGAACTTTACAAATACCCCTTCTTTTTTATTCTCATATATGCCAAACGTCGCATTGCCATATCCGCTATCACTTAACAATTTTGTTTCTTTTGTTGAAAGGTCATACAAAAGGCTTATGCCTGCAGAATCTTTTTTAATTGTATAGTGAATAACACCCTCTCGGAAAAAGTAGAAATTTTCTTCTATGTTTTTTAAAATAACCTCTGATTTTCCCGTTTCTTTGGATACCTTTAACAATGCATTAAATTTTTTCGGCTCATCTATATATCCGATTTCGGGGTCCGTTTCGGATTCAGTATAATCACTTACGTCTACCAACATATAAAGAAAATCTCCGTATGAAAGAAGCTTTTCAGGTTTTAAATAAAAATCATAACCGTTAATCTCGGATTCTTTTACCCACATCTCGGTAATCTCGTTTCCGTCTAAGCTGACTTTATAAAACCTAATAGAATTAAGATATTGGGAGCATAAACAGTAAATCCATTCTCCGTCAACAACAAAATCCGTTATGTGACCGTAGGTTTTGCTTAACAGCTCGGAAAATCTTGTATACGTCTCATTTACAACGTCATATCTTCCGAATCCGTTATCAAATTTGCCGTAAATGTATCCGTTATAATACAAAAAATTCATTCGACTCATATCGAGGTTCATAGTTTGAAAATAATTAACTCCGTACTTTATATTGTCGGAGGAGATACAGGGTGAAAAATTTATATAACTCGGTTCCGGCTCACTCGATGCAGGCTCACTTGAATTATTTTCCGTTACCGTGCAAGCGGTTGCTCCGAAAAGCAAAATAAATGCCGTAAGTAATGTGAGTAATTTTTTCATATTGTTTTCCTCCTTATTCCGTAGTGTATTAAAATTTTTGAGGCTTTTTCCCCACTTCCATTATAACACGCCACCCTCCACTCGTCAACACCTTTTTATTTTTACAAAAAAATTTCGGCATCTTGCACAAAAAGCAAAAGCACAATTTGTGCAAAATGACAAAACCCTCCACCCAAACGGGTAGAGGGTTTTTGTTTTATTATTTATTTGCTGCTTTGAAAAACGCCTCGATATTTTCAAATATGGCGTGCGGCGGAATATCGCAGCCCGAGGATATTATAAAGTTTTTATGACCGCCGCATTCTGAAATAAGCTTATTGACCGCCGCCGTCATCGATTCCTTTGTGCCGCCCACAAACTCGGCTCCGGGGCTTATATTTCCCATAATAGGAAGATCAGACGGCATCTTTTCCAAAATTTCCTTTAAATTGAGGGCATCGCCGAAATGGCAGGCGGTGGCGCCAAGCTCCGCAATCGACTCTGTCATATATTCTGCCGACGCGCCGCAGTTGTGGTAGATCACAGCAAATTCGTCTGATTTAACGGCAGAAATTATCTCCTTAACGTAGGGATGCGAGAATTCGTCTGCAAGAGAGGGCGAAAGCACGCCGCAAAGCGGCTCGGCAATAACCACGCCGTCGGCGCCCGACGCCTTGAAGGCAAGCGCGTAGGAAATTAAAAATTCGGTTGCCTTTTGCAAAACGGCGGTAACCTTTTTTGGCTCGTCGTAGCAGTCAAACATCACGTTGTCAACCCCGATAATTCTTCCCGCAAGGGAAAAGGGGCCAATCATTCCCGCAAAAACGGGACGGTCTGTAATAAGCATTTTTGCCTTTTTCACAGCGTCAAGGTAAACGCCGGTGCGGCCATCTCCGGTTTTCGGCGTTTTAAGAGAAAGAGCATCGCCGTTTGAAAAAACGGCGCCCTTAACAACGGTGGGCACCTCGTTTTCAGAGAAAACGATTTCACAGCCAAAGGCTTCAGCCTCAACCGAAAGGTCCATCATCGAAACGGAGGCAAGGGCGTCAAACCTGTCGGCAATCGCCTTCATGCCGCGCGCCTGAAGCTCGGCGCTTTTAACGATATCGGAAACCGAAACCCCGAGAAGCGACGCCGAAGGAAAAGAAAGGATCGGCATTGGCTTTTTCCTAAAGGAGTTGACGGTTAAATTAAAAAACTCGGTAATATTCAAAATAAAAACCCCCTTTATATTATATATTATATCATATTATAAATGGCGGATTCTATAACTTTATGCCGATTTTTGTAAAAATCGTATTGAGTTTGGCGGTAGTTTGGATTGATTTTCATCACGGGATATGATAAAATATCTAAAAGGCAATCTGAAAGGAAGAAAAATATGAAAAAGACCGCACGCGAGGCGGGCGCAGATCAGCGCACTCCCTCGATACCTCAATATTTTTCGTGGATAAACAACACAAACGAAGGCTCAACCGAAAAGCAAACCTTAATAAATCTCGACTTTTTTGGCTGGCTTAAGCGCACCTACGGCATGGAAATTAAAATCTATGCGTGGGACGCAGGCAACTTCGACGGAATAAGAGATGAATACGGCGACGTTTTGAGTGAAAAGTTCAAAAGCCAATATCCAAACGGCTTTGAGCCCATTGCAAAAAGGGCGGCGGAGCTTGGAATTCGCCTTGGCATCTGGGGAGGCCCCGACGGCTTTGGCGATACCCCCGAATCGGAGAAAAAGCGCTATGATTTTATGGTTGACCTTTGCAAAAAATACAACTTCGCACTTCTTAAAATAGACGGCGTTTGCGGCGATCTTCGTCCCGAAAAGGCGGGCGTTTTTGCAAAAATGCTTGAAGATTGCAGAAAATACTGCCCCGATTTTGTAGTGCTTAATCACCGCCTTGAGCTTTACGAGGCAGAAAAGAAGGTTACCACCTCCCTTTGGCAGGGTGCTGAAACCTACGTTGACGTTCACAGCGCCAACACCGAAAGCTGTATGCACCATCGCGGCTTTATCTTTGACCGCGGACTCCCCGATGACCTTGACCGTCTGCTTGAGGACCACGGCGTTTGCATTTCCTCTGCCGTTGCCTATTTTGAGGACGATCTTATCTATCAGGCGTTTGGTCGCTCCTTTATTTTAGCGCCCGAAATCTACGGCAACCCATGGTTTATGAGAGATGACGAATTTCCGCGTCTTGCCCGAGTTTATAACCTCCACCGCGCCGTGGCGCCCATTTTGGTTGACGGAATTGCCCTTCCGAAAAGCTACGGTCACACCGCCGTTTCACGCGGAGAAAAGGACCACCGCTTTGTTACCACCGGCAACAATTCCTGGAAAACAAGAGAAATTACCATTAAATTAAACGAGGAGATCGGCATTGAAAGGACCGATGAAAAGCTTGCTCTTATTTCGCGTCACCCTTACGAAAAGCTTATTGGCATTTACGGCTACGGCGACGAGGTAAAGGTTGATCTGCTTCCTTTCCGCGCCCATCTTTTTGAGATAGCAGCCTTGAAAAAGGCGCTTCCCGTAGTTGAAAACTGCGAATACGAGGTTATTTGTGAGGACGAAAAGGGCATTCCGAAGGAAATCAGGATGCTTTACTGCGAAGGCGCAGAGGTAACCCTTTTAAACGGCGGCCTGCGCAGTTCCTTTGGGAACTATGAAAAATGCGACCTGCGCGAATTTGCCCCCGTTTTCCTCGGTAGCTTAAAGGAAACGGCAATGCCTCAAAATATTGAAAAGCTTTTTGAGGCGGCAATGTTTGCTCCCGATAACGATTCTCTTGAACGCCGCGAGCTAAAGCGTGCGGGAGAAACGAAGATACCCGAGGTAAAGGCAGCGCGTGACGCCTTCTTTAACCAGAAAAGCTACCTTGCGCGTGGATGTGACAGCTCGGCGCTCTTTGACAATAATCCCGAAACCTTCTTTGACGGCTGCTCAAGAAGCTGTCTTGACAGAAAAGAGAGAGGTCAACGCATTGAAGGCGGCTGCTTAAGAGTTGATTTTGGCGAAATTTATAACGCCGACGAAATTGAGATCACCTGCTTTGCGGGTTATGAGGGACTGCCGCAGCTTTATCCCGAAAAGGGAAGCGTTTCAACCGATTTTGCAGACTGGAGGGACACCGAGCCTGCCGACGTTACCGTTATAAAAACGGGTGCTCTTTCTCCCGTTGCAACCCAGCATTACAGCTATATTAAGGGCGACATGGTAAAGGTTTGTTACAAAACCGCAAAAACGCCGCTTCGCTATTTCCGTCTGCCTTGCCCGATGGACCGCATATATTCGGTAAGGCTTCTTGATAACGGAAAGGAAATTACCTTAAAATCTCCCACCGCAAATAACCTTATGCCGCCTTATTACGCCAAAAAGCCCGTTTTGGTAAAAGAGGCAGAGATAACTCTTCCCACCGTGCATAACGGAGATTATATTTCCGTAGCCATAAACGGCGAACACGGAAACGAGGGAGCTTACTGCGTTTTGGAGCTTGACGGCAATTTGAAGGGATTTCCCGAGCGCGGCCCCGCCTACACCACAAACGTGTGGGAATTCTGCGTTGAGCATCACGATAAAAACTACACCTACTACCTGCCGCTTACAGAGGATATGTCAGGCAAAAGGGTAAAAATTATCACAATGCTTTGCGATAAAGACAAAACAGAGGTAAACGCCGAGGTCTGGCTCTGCCCGAACCACTGATTTTATAAAAACAAAACCCCCGTTCACGGTAAGTGAACGGGGGTTATATTTTTCGGTCAGGAAACGATGGGATATCCCGTGTTTGCATCCATAATGCTGTCAATATGTATTTCGCTTTCGGGAGTATTTACAAAATTTCCTTTTAATGCGGCGAATGAGGTGATGTTATAGAAGGTATCGCCAATAAAGATTATGTTGCTGCAATTATTTCCCGCAACCTCAACGCAAGCGGCAATATCGCCCGCGAGATACTGCTTGTGAGAATTGAATCTGAAAACAACGTTTTTGGCGTTTGTGAGATACGCCTCGTATTTTTCGTTGCCTACAAACTGATTTCCGTGAATTACAATTTCATTGCCGGCAATTGCGGAAGCCTCGGGAGAATTTAAAATCTGAATGCCGTAGGGGTGGTTTGTAATGGTGCAGAACTCAATAGATCCCTTATAGCTGTCAGTGATATACATACCCGTTCTGTTTACAGCCTTGCCGACGTCTCCTTCGTCGGTATAGGAAAGTCCCGCGTTGGATGCACACCAGAGATTTTTGAAGTTAAAATCATAGCAGTTTTTCATATAAATTGCATAGAGGTTTTCTCCGTACGGGAAAGTGGTGCCCGACTTTCTGTTATATCCAAGGTCAAAGCCAAGGGCGTTTAAGTTGATATCGGAGCAGTTCTCAAGGGTCATATCGGTTCCGAAGCCCCAAACCGACGAGCTGTTTATAAGGTTAAGCCCCGTGCAGCTTGTAGCAATGAGAAAGTTCTTGTTGGTGGTGGAAAGCGAAGCGCTGAAGTTGATGTTTGAGCAGTTTGTAAAGGTAAATACATCAAGGTTTGCCGTTGCATAAAAGAACTCGACGTTGATATCGTTTGAATTATTGACAACAACCGCCTGCTTAAAGCCGTAAACCAGAACGGAGGAGATCTTTATCTTTCCGCCGTCAAGCTTTAAAAAGCCCGAAAACATGGCGTTACCCGCCTCGGCGACCTTTAAATCGTAAAAGCCAACCTTGGTGCCATTTCCGCTGAAATAGGTTATGCCGCCCTGTCCGGTTACTATATCGGTGCGGGTCTTTCCGCTTCCTATAAAGTCGATCTCGCCGTTTTCGGGAAGGGTGATCGCTTTGGTAATTTCATACATGCCTGTTGAGAAATAAAGCTTTGTTGCAACGTTTAACGCCGCCTGAATTGCATCGGAATCGCAGATGTGATCGTTTGTCCTTGCACCAAACCACTCGGGTCTTGCGGCAAAGGAAGCTGCGGCGTCGGGATTTTGGGGGTTTTCAATAAGTGAGAGATTTGAAACTGCACCCGAGAAAATTCTGTTGTTGCCCGCAATTATCTTTGCGCCGTTTTCAAAGTAGATGTAGGCGCTGTTGCCGAGGATAATTTTGCCTTCTCCTCTGAATTCAAGAATAACGTTTGCGGGGACGAGAATTGATTCCTCAATTTTAACGGCGGAGGATATTACGAAAACACCCTCGCTGTAAACGGCGGCAAGGCTTATGCCTTCTCTTAACGCCGCGCTGTCGTCGGTTATGCCGTCGCCTGCAAGATAAACCGATTTATCGGTAATAACGGTTGCAGATGCGGGAGCCTTCGCTACAAGCTCGGTGGGAGCTGCCGAAAGAAGGGGCATTGAAGCGGCAATGTTATTATAAAGAGAAATTGCCTCGCTTTCGCCCTTTAAAATTTCAATTCCGTTTACGGTGGTAGTCTGTGAGCTTGCGCAGCCTGCGGCAACGCCGAGGACCAAAACTACCGAAATTATTAAAGAAATTGCTTTTAAAATATTTTTCATAGTGTCAATCCTCCTTTATCAGTTAACGCCGTAGGCGTTTGCGCCTACAAGACCGCTTAAAATCTGTGCATCGTGCTCTATCATCTTGTCGGTTCCCGCGCCGTTAAATCTGTTCTGACAAATCATTGTGCCGTTGTTGTTTGTGCCCGAAATTCCGGTGCTGCAGCCCTCAACGGCGTTTGCTATTATCTTTGCATCGTTTAAGTTGGTAAGCTTAATGCCGAGCATACAGTTTGAAATGAGGTTGTTATTTAGGTAAGAGGCTGAACTGGAAACAAGAGGATTTTTGCTAAGGGCAATACCCGTGCTGAAGCCGCTTACCTGATTGCCTGTAACCGTTTCTCTGCCGGTTGAGGTTTCAAGGTAGATGCCGTAGGAGCCTCCTCCGTCGGAGGAAATAACGTTATTGTCAATTCTTGAATCGTAGCAATTTACAAAATGAATGCCGTTTCCGGAAACGGAGTGGAAGTTGCAGTTTATAACGAAGGTGGTCTGGTTTCTCGTTATGTAAACGCTTGCTATCGTCATTCTCTTGGTTTCGCAATTTGTAATCTGAATACCGTTTGCAACGCCGTTGGTTTCAGGCTGATCGCAATAGACGAAATAACCCGAGTCGTATGCCTTACAGTTTCTCATATAAAGGAACATTGAATACTGACCAACGTCTATGCAGGTGCCTACGTTATTGAAGATAAGTCCTTCTGAAACGCAACCGCCCGAAAATTCGTAGAAGATACCCTTGTTAAGATCCTCAAACTCGCAGTTTAAGGTGTCGAAACGGCTGTAGGCGTTGTGCTTGCCGTAAAAAGCAAGAGCGGTATTGTTGGATTTTGATGCGCCCTTGAATTTAACGTTTTCAACGTGTACGCAGTAGCCCGAGCCCAAATCATCTCTTACCGTAAATGCGGTGATGCCTGCGGCAACGTTGATAACCGAGGTCTTTTCCTCCGATTCGCCAAGGAGAACGAACCAATAGGGAACGGTAACCGCGGTCTTTATATCGTAGCTTCCGCTTGAAAGCAAGACGGGAAGACCGAAATGGGCCGCAACGTTAAATGCCGAAGCGTCGTCGGTGTTATCGTTTACCTTTGCGCCGAACCACTCGGGTCTGACAAAAGCCATATTTACAAAGTTGTTACCGTAGGAGGTGGGATTTAAGTAAAGAATGCAATGGTCGTTATCGGAAACGATGTTTTTGCAGTTGAATACGGGGGTTGTTCCGTAGCCGCAGTAGAGAGAGGAGTCTTCGTCGAAGATAAGAGTTACGTTTGCGGGGAAGGTAACGCTTCCGTTAAGACCGTAAACGCCGCCCTTGAAATAGAAAGCGTATTCCTTTGTTGCATCGAGAGAGGAAAGGAGCGAATTGAGGGCAGCTGCGTTTGCGGTGGCCGAGGTTGAAGCCGCCGAGGTGGAAGCTGCTGCGGTGAGTACGGTGGACATATCAATATAGTTGTTTCCGAGCGACTCGTCGATGTCGGGAAGAATTACGTCGGTTGCGGGAGAGCTTGAGGCAAGACGCTGAACGTAGTTTACGCTTCTTGAAAGGCTGTTGGTATAAACGGTGGTGCCGTCGGCATAGGTTATATAACCGACAACGAGGAAGTTTCTTGAAAGCTTATCGGAGGGAATGCCAAGCAAAACTGCGGTAAACTGAACGTAATCCGTTGTTTGTGCAAAGAACTTTTCGGCAACTATCTTTAAGTAGGAAACGCCCTGGGGCTTTGCACTGCTTACTATCTTGCCGCTTTCGGTAAGACGGAGATCCGAGGGATCGTCAACGAGGTCGTTGGGAATAATAAGTGCGCCGAATTCCTTTATTGCAACGGATTCGCCGTTCTTTTTCTTTGCAACCTCAATGAGGAAGCGAAGACCCTGCTCGGTATTTCCGGAGGCCTTGCGGAAGGATGCTCCAACAATATAGCCTGCGCGGGAGCCGGTGTCGGCCTCTTCGGAGAAGACAACGGCATCAAAGCCGTTTATCTTTGAAACGGTTGCTTTTGAGCCTGCCGCCTCGGTGCTCATTCCCGCAAAGGTAAGATAAGCCTGACCGTTTACGTCAACAACAGCCGAAAGATCAAGCTCAACTGCCGAGCCGTTATAAACAAGCGGCTTATTGTTTAGCCTTACGGAGTATTTTCCGTTATCGTTTTTAATAAACTTTATCTCGCAGGTGGAGTTTTCAAGAATTTTGTTATCCATAACAAGCTCGGAGATGCAGGCGGTAATAACGTCGAGATACGCGCCGCTTCCGCTGAAGGTAAAGCCTATTGTGGAGCTTTTATCAGAGTTGGGACCGTGCTTTTCGCCCACAACCGAGGGGGCAAAGGCGGTGGGCTTTGAGGCGGAAAGGAAAATGCCGAAATAGCTTGCGTTTGCAACAGATGTCTTTGAGGCTTTAAAGGCAACGGTAAGACCGTTTACAGTAACCTTATCTTCCATTGCGGTTCCTGCCATGGGGGTGTTTCCCTTTGAATAATCAAAGGAAAATACCTTTCCGTTATTTACAACGGTACCGCTGTTGTCGGCGTTTGAGGGGGTAAGAGTATTAACGTTTGAAACGTTGTTATCCTCGTCCGAGCCGTCGTTTTCCTTGTAGAAGCCGTCAAATTCGGAAACCGCAACGCCGTTTACCTTTTTAACCGTCATATCGTAGGTCCTGTCGTCTCCGTAGGAGTCGGCAGCAAAGGAAAGATAGGTCTTTCCGTCTGCAAATACTGAGGCGGCGCCCGTCATGGTGTTAAGAAGAGTTTTCGAGCCACCCGATTTGGTGTAGTAAACCAAAACGTTATTGCCCGAAAGCTCAAACGAGAAGGTTACCTCCTCACCGGGGGTGAAGGTCACGCCGGAAACGGGAGCCTTGTTCGAGGTGGAAACGCCGTTTAGTGTGGGATAAACGACTATCTTGCCCTCGGTCTTGCTCATAAAGAACTTTAGGGAAATACCGTTATCGTAAAAAACCTTTGATGCGTAGCCGTGGCCCGAAAGAACGGATTTATCAGCCGAAAGGTTGATGCTGTGACCGTAAACGGGAGCGTGGCCGTAGCCGCTGTCGGCGCAAGACTCGTTGAGACCGCCCGTTGCAGTGGCTGTATCCTTTACCATATTTCCTATAACTACCGTGGTGGTTACGGAGTTTGCCGAAGTAAACGGTATCTGCTTGGTGGTGGAAAGCGCCATACCCGAATATACGTCGGAGCGGACAAGGAAGCTGCCGTCTGCCGCAATGCCGTAATCGGTATGGACAAACTGTCTACCTGCCACACTCGGATTCGCGGCGCAAATGCCCTTTACGTCGCTCATTGCCTGAAATTCCCAGCCGTCGGGCAGTGCGTCTGCCGCCGCTGCGGGAATTGCTACCGTTACCGAAGCGGTTACGATAAGCGCTACGGCAATAAAAACGGATAAGATTCGTTTGATTGAATTCATAAGGAATCCTCCCAACAATGTATTATAAAACTATTATATATTATTTAATATAATTAGTCAATATAAATTGCCCGTTTTGGACCGCAAAAGGGGAGGAGTTAAAAATTTTTGGAAAAATTTTTAAAAAACCTTAAAAAACCTATTGACAAAAAGGAAAAAAGGCTGTATAATTATCTCAAAAGTGATAATGATTATCACTTTTTAAGGAAAGGTGATGATGAGTGAACTATTCTTACCAACGAGAAACGGTGCTTACCGATCTCAAAACAAGGTGTGATCACCCCACCGCGGCAGAGGTTTACGAAACGGTGAGAGAAAAAATACCGAACATCTCACTTGCAACCGTTTATCGGAATCTCACGGCGCTTTGTAAAAACGGAGATATAATCAGCTTTTACTTAAACGGCACCGAGCATTTCGACGGAAACGTAAACTCTCACCTCCACTTCACCTGTGAGGATTGCGGCAGAATCTACGACGTATTTTCAAGTCTTGATTCCGACGTGCTTATGCAGGTAAACAAAGCGTTACCCGACGTTTTGATAAAACGCGTAAACGTTCTCATTTCAGGGCGTTGTGAAAAATGTAAATTAAAAACAAATTAAAAATTTTTATTAACTGAAAGGAAATTGATTATTATGGCAAAGTTTGTATGCAAAATCTGCGGATACGTTCACGAGGGAGAGGCAGCACCTGAAAAGTGCCCCATCTGCAAAGCACCCGCTGATAAATTTGACAAAATGGCAGAGGAAATGGTTTGGGCTGACGAGCACAGAGTTGGCGTTGCAAAGGGTCTTGATGAAGAGGTTGTTATGGGTCTTCGCGCTAACTTCGAGGGCGAGTGCAGCGAGGTTGGTATGTATCTTGCAATGGCAAGAGTTGCAGACCGCGAGGGTTATCCCGACGTAGCAGAGGCATTCCGCCGCTATGCATTTGACGAGGCAGAGCATGCTGCTAAATTTGCAGAGCTTTTGGGCGAGGTTCTCACCGATTCTACCGAGAAAAACCTCAAAATGCGCTTCGAGGCAGAGTACGGCGCTTGCGACGGCAAGAAGAAGCTTGCAGTAAGAGCTAAAGAGCTTGGCTACGATGCTATCCACGACACCGTACACGAGATGTGCAAGGACGAGGCTCGTCACGGCAAGGGCTTCCTTGGTCTTTACAACAGATATTTCGGCAAATAATTAACTTATAAACTGACAAGGAGATAATAAAAATGGAAAATTACACCGTTTGCAACTGTATGCAGGTAAGCTACAACGATATAGTTGACGCACTTCATTCAAACAAGAAATTCGACGACGTTTTAAACGCCTTTGACGACGTTCAGAAGATAACGAAATGCTCCACCGGTTGCGGCGGTTGCTACCATAAGGTTTTGGATATTATCTCCGAAGAAATGATGAGATAACAAAAGATAACGAAAAAGCGGCTTGAGTAATTCAAGCCGCTTTTGATTTTTTTAAAGGAGCGCGCTACCCCCATTGAAAAAAATTTAACTTGCAATAATTTGAAAAATATCGTATAATTATATATTATGAAGATTTTACGATTTGAATTTAAAAACGAAATAAGCTACGGCGTTTTGAAAAACGGGGTAATTGATTATATTGCCTCGCCCTTTGACAGCCCCCTTATCTACCTCGGAAAGAGCGCAATGCTTTCGGAGGTAAGGCTTCTTGCGCCGATAACTCCCTCAAAGATAGTTGCGGCAGGTCTTAACTACCGCGCCCACACCAAGGAGCTTTCGGAAAAGGAGCCGCTTGAGCCGCTTTTCTTTTTAAAGCCCGCAACCTCGGTGATAAATCCGTTTGACGAGGTGCCGATCTACAAAAACGCAGGCAGGACCGACTACGAGGCGGAGCTTGCGGCGGTTATAAAAAAGGAATGCAGGGGAGTCACTCCCGAGGAAGCCGACGGTTATATTTTGGGCTACACCGTTTTAAACGACGTTACCGCCCGCGATCTTCAGAAAAAGGACGGCCAGTGGACCCGCGCCAAGGGCTTTGACGGATACTGCCCCATTGGTCCCGTAATCGAAACCGAGCTTGACGTCACCGCCCTTTCGGTTGTGGCGGAGGTTGACGGTGAGATAAGGCAAAACGGAAGCACTGCCGATATGATATGGAACACAAAAGAGCTCGTTTCCTTTGCCTCGAATATTATGACCCTTTTGCCGGGCGACGTTGTTTCCACCGGCACTCCTCCCGGAATAGGTGAGGCAAAAGACGGCGAAACGGTGAAAATTACCGTTTCGGGCATTGGCACACTTGAAAACAGATACGTTAAAAAGGACTGACACAAATGAATAAAACAATAATATTTGATCTCGACGGCACGTTGCTTAACACCCTTTCCGATCTTGCCGATTCAATGAATGAGAGCTTGAAATCTCTTGGCTACGGCGAGCACGAAACCGAGAAATACCGCTATTTTGTGGGAAACGGCGTTAAGGAGCTTGCAAGAGGCGTTTTGCCCGAGAATGAAAAAACCGAGGAAAACATTGGCAGACTTTTAGAGGTCTACCACGGAGTTTACAAGAAAAATCAGTTTAACAAGACCGCACCCTACGACGGAATTTTAAACGCCGTTTTGGCGCTTAAGGAAAAGGGCTTTAAGGTCTGCGTTCTTTCAAACAAGCCCGACCCCAACACCAAGGAGATTGCAAAATTTTATTTCAACGGCATCTTCGACGAGGTTTTGGGTCAGAGCGTGGCTTTCCCCCGAAAGCCCGACCCTGCGGCGGCGCATTATCTTTTAAATAAAATGGATTCCGCGCCCGAAATCTCCTACTTTGTGGGTGACAGCAGCACCGATATGAAAACGGGCAAGGCGGCGGGAATGATAGCGGTTGGCGTAACCTGGGGCTTCAGAGATGAGCCCGAGCTTTTGGAAAACGGCGCCGACATTATAGCAAGAGATCCTTCGGAGCTTCCGAATCTTATAAAATTTTAAATTGAAAGGATTTGAAAACTATGAAAAAGAAATGGATCATTTCAGCCGACAGCGGCTGTGACCTCCCTTTGGAGATCAAGGAAAAATATGACATTCGTACTCAGAATATCTGGGTAATTTTAGGTGAAAAATCGGGAAAGGATTGCGAGTTTACTCAAAAGGAGCTTTATGATTACGCCGATGAAACCGGCAAGCTTCCCCAGACCGGCGCCATTTCTCCCATCGTTTACGAGGAAACCTTTAAAAGCTGTCTTGAAGAAGCCGAAAACGTCGTTCACGTTTCACTTTCAAGCGGAATTTCCTCCTGCAACCAGAATGCCTGCCTTGCTGCGAGTGAGCTTTCAAACGTTTACGTTATCGACTCAAAAAATCTTTCGTCGGGATTCGGTCATATCGTTTATAAGCTCTGCGAGCTTCTTGAGGGTGGTATGGAGGTAGCCGACGCAGTAAACGAGATCGAAGCAATGAAGGATAAGGTTGACGCCTCCTTCGTGCTTAACACCCTTGAATATATGAAAAAGGGCGGCAGATGCTCCACCGTTGCGGCGCTTGGCGCAAATTTACTTAAGTTAAAGCCCTGCATTGAGGTTAAGGACGGCAAAATGGGCGTTTGCAAAAAATACAGAGGCAACCTTGCCGACGTTCTGAAGCAGTACGTTGACGAGCGTCTTGCAGATATTGAGTCGATTGACGATAAGAGAATTTTCATCACCCATTCGGGAATCGACGCCGAAATCGAAAATGCAATTTACGAGCAGGTAAAGGCAAAGAATTACTTTAAGGAAATTCTTATCACCACCGCAAGCTCCACTATTGCAACACACTGCGGACCCAGCACTCTCGGCGTGCTTTTCATAAAGAAATAATTAAAAAAGGCGGGTTTAAACCCGCCTTTTTTGTTTTTTAATAAAAAAGTCTTTTTCTTATTTCCTCTTGCCAATTCTTTTTACTTTGCAAAAGAGCAAAGGCGGCGGCAAAGACCGCGCCTACGATTAAAACGTAAAGTGACCAATGGAAAATCGCGGTTTTGAAAACGAAGAAATCAACCGCAACCTCAACCGCAACAGCCAGAACGCCAATGCAAAGCGCGGTGTGACCCGCCTTGTGAAGCGCCGGAACCGTCTTTCTCGTGTAGATAAACGAAAGAAAGGCGGAAATTATAAAGCCCGAGCCGATTATCGGCAACGCAAGCCTTAAATACCAATCGAATCCGTTTAACTGCCAGGCAATAAGGGCAACGTAAACGGCGGTTGCCGCAGTGTTTGATAAAACGTAGAGAAACGGCATTGCCTTTTTGTAAAGAAGCGGAAGCAAAACGTAAACGAAAAGGCAGGCAAGCGCCCCCACGACGTAAAGCGACCAACTTAAACGGTGGTTTACCGCAACGTTGCAAAGCACGGTAACGGCGGCAGGCAAAATGAGAAGAAGCGATGCAAGACGCACACCGAATTTATAGTCTATCTTCTTCATTATATTGTCGATTCTGTCGGGATATGGCTTTGATTCGGGCTCCTTCCACGGAGAAACGGGATTTATAACGGGGGTGCTGCAAAGCGGACAGCTTTTTTCCGCCGCGGCAAGCTCAACGCCGCAATTTACACAGTAAGACATATCTTCACCTCTATCTGTTGCTTTCAACGGTAACGTGAATTCCGTCCCTTACAAGACGGCGGCAAAATTCTCTTTCAACGTCGGAATTTACAATCGAGCGCACCATATTTATCGTGGTAACGCCGCCGAAGCTTATCATCGCAAATGCCGAGGGGTTTTTAGAAAGAGCGCCGAGCATAAAGTCAAATCTCTCAATATACTGCGACATTTCCTTTGGCAAATTGACCTTGCCGAGATTTGAAAGGGTGGTTGCCGAGCTAATGTCGCCGTTTTTCTTAAACGCCATCTTCAAAACAACGTTTTTGATAAAAAGCGGAACGATTCGCACAAGAAGATTGCGCTCGTCGCCAACGTTTGCTGAAATTTTCGTGTTAAGATATTTTTCGGTGCCGTAAAGACCCATCTGATGCTTTACAACCGAGGTAATTTCCTCAAAGGTGTATTCGCCAAGACCGTAATCAACGCCGACGTTTACAAACTCCGCAAAGTTGCGAAGCGTTTTTGCACCGTAAAACTTTCTCAAATTAACGGGAACGCAGATTTTAACGGGCAAGCTTCGCTCGCTTTTCTTTTTTTCCGAAAGCTGCACGGTGTGGTAAGCCGCAATGAGCTGCGAAACGAGATATTCCGTTATACTGATGCCCCTTATTCGCGAGCGCTTCAAAAGAGCCTCGGTGTCGATAATGGCGGTGATAACGTTTATAATGCCCTTTTCTTCCTTTTTGCCCTTTTGGCGGTAGGAAACCTCTTTTTTGCGCTTTTGCCTTATTTTTCGGGCATATTTGAGGTAGCAATCCTCAAACTCCTCGGGGGAAGGGGGATCGTTGCAATCGAGAATGCCGTCGCCCCTTGGGATTTTAGTGCCGTATTTAAGCTCAAGATATTCTGCAATAAGGGTTTTTAAAAATATAAGACCTCCCGTACCGTCGGTAAGCACGTGGAAAAATTCAAGCGCAATTCGGTTTTCGTAATAGCGCACGCGGAAGCAATATCCGCCCGTTTGGTGAAAATCAAAGTTTGCGCAGGGGTTTTTAACGTCCTTTTCCGGTGAGGGAGGCTTCTCGATTGAATCGAGATAATACCAGAAAACACCGCGGCGAAGCCTTAAGCAAAGCGACGGAAATCGCTTTGCCGTTCTTTCCTCGGCAATGGCAAGAATTTCGGGGTCGACCCTTTCTTTAAGAAGAGCCGAAAGGCGAAAGGTTGCCATCCAGCCGCCCGAACGGGAGGCAGGATATATTTTTGCCGCATTATCAAGCTTAAACCAGCTGTTTTTCTGAAGATTATTATTCATCTAAAACAAAATCCTTAATCTTTTGTTTTGCCGTTTCCGCCTCGGCGCAGGGGTAAAGCGGATAAACGTGCCACATGCCCTTTTCCAAAAACAGCTCGTGGCGAACGTCGCCTTTAATAAGTGCCGATGCGATAAGCAGACTGTCGGAGTGCAAAAGCTCCTCGGTTCCCGCAATTACAAGCACGGGAGGAAATCCCGTAAAGTCGCCGTAAATTGGGGAGATAAAGGGGTTTTTGGAGTCCTCGTTATCAATATATGCTTTAGCATACCCTCTTAAGCTCTCTTCGTTTAAGGTGGGGTCGGTTTTTGTGTTTGTAAGATAGGAAAGACCCGAAAAAGAAAGGTCGGTCCAGGGTGAGATAACCGCAAAGCGGTCGGGCATCGGGGCACCGCACTGCTTTAATTTAAGTCCGAGTGCAAGCGAAAGGCCGCCGCCTGCCGATTCGCCGATTATTGCAATTTTTTTATTTGGAAATTTTTCCTTTAAGCGAAGATAAGCCTCGTAGGCGTCCTCAACGGCGGCAGGGTAGGGATTTTCGGGAGCTTTGCGGTAGTTTACACACAAAACGGGTGCCAAAAGCATCTTCGAAAGGGTGCCGCCAAAGCTTTTGGAGTAGTTTGTACCGCCCGAAACGTAGGCGCCGCCGTGAAGATAAAGCACAGCCACCGGACCCAATTCGCTATCCTTGGGATAAGCAAACGCCGCCTCGAAATTTTCAAACTCCTCTTTTTCAAAGCAGACCTCTCCCGCAAGAGAGCGCACTCCGATAACGCCAAGGCGTTCCTGACCTGCACGCATAAGGGAAAGCGAGGTGCTTGAAACGGCACCTTTTACAGTGTTGAGTAGCTTTTCGAGAAGCTTCGTTTTAATTTCCATCAGTCAGCCTTACCTATTTTCTTATGGTTTTCCATCTGGAGATAAGCGTTTATAAAGCCGTCGATCTCGCCGTCCATAACAGCGTTTATGTTGCCCATTTCGTAGTCGGTTCTGTGGTCCTTTGCAAGGGTGTAGGGCATAAAGACGTAGGAGCGGATCTGACTGCCCCAGGCAATATCCTTGTGGGTGCCTCTTATATCCTCGATCTTTTCAAGATGCTCTCTTTCCTTGATCTCAATGAGCTTGGAGCGAAGCATTCTCATTGCAACCTCGCGGTTCTGATGCTGGCTTCGCTCAACCTGACAGGCGCAAACGATGCCGGTGGGAATGTGGGTAATTCTTACCGCGGAGTCGGTTTTATTAACCTTCTGACCGCCCGCACCGCTTGAACGGTAGGTATCCACCTTGATATCGTCGGGCTTGATGTCGATTTCAACCGAGTCGTCGATTTCGGGCATAACGTCAACCGAAGCAAACGAGGTGTGACGTCTTCCCGACGAATCGAAGGGTGAAACTCTTACAAGACGGTGAATGCCCGCCTCGCTTTTCAAAAAGCCGTAGGCGTTCTGACCCTCTATAAGAATGCTGGCGCTTTTTATTCCTGCCTCGTCGCCGTCGGTGTAGTCGAGAATTTTGTAATCAAAGCCGCTTCTTTCAGCAAAGCGGGTATACATTCTGTAAAGCATTTCAGCCCAGTCCTGCGCCTCGGTGCCGCCTGCACCTGCGTGGAAGGTGATAATTGCATTGCTGTTGTCGTATTCGCCCGAAAGGAGAGTTGAAAGCTTTTGCTTTTCATATTCCTTTTCAAAGTCCGAAACGGCAGCCTTAACGTTCTGAAGCTCGCCTTCATCGTCAAACTCAATGCAAAGCTCAACGAAAGCCATGGCGTCGTCATACATCTTGCAGAGATTTTCATACTCCGCAAGCTTGTCCTTCATATTCTTGAGGAGCTTTAAGGTCTTCTGACCCTCCTCCATATTCTGCCAGAAGGATTCGTCGGCAGTCTGCTTTTCAAGACGGTCAATCTCTGCCTTGACCTTTTCAATGCCAATGGCGGTGCCAAGCATTTCAAGGTCCTCCTTCATATTTACGAGTGTAAGCCTGAGTTCATCAAATTCTACCATAATTATCTCCAAATTAAGTCAGATTACAGTTGGGTTGAATCGGGAAGGGTGATAATTGCATCGGGTTCTGTTTCGGTGTAAATTCTGCAATTTATCTCGCTGCCGTCGGCAACCTTAACGAGGGTGTAGGTGATTTCTTCCTTCAAAAGAGTTTCGGCGCCGTCAAACTCTGCCTTAACTCTTATATTCTTTGCCTTGTATTCGCCCTTTGCGCCGTATTCGAGAAGAAGCTCGCCGTCGGTTGCTTCAAGGAAGGTTACGTCGACCTTTATAACGTCGCCCTCAACCGAGTGAGAAAATGCGGTAATAACAAGATCCTCGTAGTTGAAGTCTGCGCCGAGCTTTATTCTTGCGTGGGCAATTTCATCGTATGCAACTCTTTCGAGAATGGGGCCTGCAAAGCCCGTCTGGGGAATAGAAGCGGTTTCACCGTTGCAGGAGAAGGTGTAGCTTGAGGTTCCGCCGAAATGCTCAACAAGATAAACCTCGCCGTTCTTTCTGGTTATTTTGTCAAAGGTGAAATAACCGGGGCCCTGGGGCTGGAAAAACGACAAAACGGTGTTTAAGGTAACGTCACCCTCGGTGTAATCTCTTCTGAAAACAACGTTTAAGTAAGAAAGTCTTACAGAAAGAGCCGAAACGTAATCGTCAAATGCGCTCTGCTCCTCGGCAGAAAGGGTAATCGAAACGGGCGGCTCCGATGAAACGGGGGGCTCGCTTGAGGTAACACCGCCGTCGCCGTTGCAGGAGACAAGAGCAAATACGGTAAGTAAAACCGCGATAATTAAAGCAATTTTTTTCTTCATAATAAGGTTCTCTCCAATAAATAATTTAATAATAATATATTTTACAATATTTTCTCCCCAAAAGCAAGTTTTATATTGTAAAAATTCCTTTTCTTTTCGGCTGTTTTGCGGGTTTGGTAAAAAAACAGGAGAGGCAGAGGGTAAATGAAAACATTGAAACAAAAACGCTTTGCAGACTTTGCGCGGCGCTTAACTGCAAAATAGAAGATATCGTTGAATACGTCGAGGAATAAAAAATCCACGCCTTCCGGCGTGGATTTAATTTTTTAAAATCAATCAAGAAGTGCAAGTATTGCCGCCTTGGGCTTTGCGCCCATGCTCTGCGTTACAGCCTCGCCGTTTTTGAAAATTATAACGGTGGGAATGCTCATAATTCCAAACTGTGCCGCAAGCTCCTCTTCCTCGTCAACGTTTACCTTGCAAACGCAAAGGTCGCTGCGCTCCTCCGAAATTTCATCAATAATCGGGCCAAGCATTCTGCAGGGGCCGCACCACGATGCCCAGAAATCAACCAGAACGGTTTCGTTCTCGGTTATGATCTTTTCAAAATTGTCTTTGGTAAGATGAATTACTGCCATTTTCAATTCTCCTTTTTAATTATTATATCATCAGCTGTGAATTTTATTCTTAAGCCTTTGCAAAACCGGCATTACCGCAATGAGCAAAAGCGAAAATACGGGAATTTCAACGATAAGTGAAATGCTTCTTGTGATAAGCAGCTCAAAAAAACCCTTTGACGAGAAGAAAAACCAGATAAGAAAGGTGTTTACGGGAAGATAAACAAGCGTTTGCGTTATAATAACCGTTACGGGGTATTTTATAAATCCGCGAGTCTTTTTAAGCAAAACCCCCGAAACAAGCCATATTATAAGCGGCGCAATAACGTGTGCGGCGGCAAATGCGGGGTTGTAGGCACCGCCCGAGGGGTTAAAAAGGGTGGAAAAAAGGTCGCAAAGAAAGCCCGCCGCCATTCCCGCAGGGGCGCCGTAAAGAAGAGTTACGGCATAAAGGGTAATAAGCCAGACGGAAAACTGCTTAATAAGCACGCCGCCTATTGGAATTTGTACCACCAGAAACGAAAGCGCCGTGCCAAGGGCAATAAACATTGCCACAGCGGTAAGGTCGGCTAAAACCAGCCTTTTCTTTTTGCTTTTCATAAAATCAATTCCTCTCTGCAACTCCGCAAAAAGAAATCGAAAAGGCGGCAGACGCAAAAACGCCATTGCCGCCTTATATTATCTTTCGGCGGAACGGGAAAACGGCACCGCAGGGAAAAGCCCTTTCGTCCGCCCGACTGCTCCTGTCAAGGCGGCACTTCACGCACCGTAATCTCAATAAACTAATTATATCACAACGGGCTGAAAAATCAATAGCTTTTAAAAATTTAATTTGTCAGCCGCAATTTTTGCCGTGTTAAGGTATTTGAGCAAGGCGTTTGACGAAAGCCTTGGCGGAAGACCGAGCCTTTGGCAAAGCGCTTTTCTTTTTTCGGTGCTTTCCTCTTTGCCGAAAAATCCAAGCTCGTAAAGGTCAGCCTTCGTAAGGGGAAGAAAATCCGAAACGCTTCTTTTTTCGTTTTCCTTTGGCACCGCGTCGGTAATCGCCTTTAAAATCGCAGTGGGACGAGCACCTTCGGCACCGAGCAGCCCCTCCTTGCCGGGCTCCTCCTTGCGCCGCTCCTTTCCCTTGACTGCGGGAAGATAGGCGTGATAAACCTCGCCCTCGGTAATCGCGCCGCCGATATAAGACCTTATTTTAAAGCCTGCGGCGTCGGGATCGGTTAAAATTATTATTCCTCTTTCCTTTGCAAGTAAGCGGATATAATCAAGAAGCTCCTTGCTTTTGAAGATGCCAAAGCCGCCCGTTTCTACAATAAGGGCGTCGCAAAGAGAGGAAAGCTTTATTTTGTCATACTTTCCCTCAACTATTACCGCCTGACTCAAAACAAGCTTATCTCTCATTTCGCATCTCCGAGGTCTTTACGATAAGAGCCTCAATTCTTGCTCTTTTGTCAATGGATTTGCTTTTTATATCCTTATCGCACAAAATGCACTCCGAAAGGCATTTTGAAAAATAAGAAAGGGGAAGCGGTCTTACCACCGCCGCGTATTTCTGGCATACAAAGGGCTTTAGCTTTGAAAGGGAAGCGATTTTTGCCGCGTCCTTGCCCGACATAACCCCTGTTTTTACAAGAAGCATATCGCTAAAAGCCTTGTAAACCAAAGAGGCAATTACCGATTCGTCAAGCTTCATCTCGTAAAGGTCTGAAACGAGCCTGATTGCGCTTTTAACGTCGTTATTCACTATTGCCGCCGAAAGCTCCCAGCCCTTGGCATCAACCGAGGGAACGACCATTTCAACGATATCCTCTTTACGGATCTCGCCTCTTTCACAGCGGGCAATAAGCTTATCGCACTCGTTTTTAATAAGGTCCTGCACAGCAGGAAGATATGAAACCAGAAGCTCGGCGTTTGGCTTTGTTATATTTTTCTTTGCCGCCGCAAAATAACGGATAACCCAATCGGTCTGCTCCTGTTCCTTAAGCGGATCAAATGAGCAAACAAGGGCGCCCGTATCCTTTGCAAACCGCTTTGCCTCGCCAGAGGTTGCCAAAACGGTGGGATTTTCCTCGTAAACCACAACCACCGCGCTTTCGGGAACGCCCTCCTTTGTAAGATAACCAACTATCTCGTTTGACTTTGCAAGCGAAAGGTCCTTGATTACCACAAGCTTGCGGCTTGCGGCAAAGGGAAAGGCGTTTACCGCCTCGTCAAGCTCGGAAGCCGAGAGCTTTTTGCCGTCGAAGACCGAAAGGTCCATCTCCTCAAAGCCGCAAAGGATTTTTCCCTTTACAAGCGAGAGGTAGTGGCGCATAAGATAGTTTTCCTCACCCGCAAAAAGGTAAAGTGAGGCAAATTCACCGCTCTTTATGTGATTTTTAAGCTCTGAAAGGCTCATTTTTAAATCCTCTATTCAAAATAGATTACAATTTTGTCACCGTAGCTTACGGCGGAAAAATCGGTGCCAAGCTCGTTGCATTTTTCCTCTAAAAGATTTTTCTTATAAAGGGAATATTCAAAGGTGTAAAGGCTTTTTGCGCCCGAGTGGGGAAGAAGCCAAAGATTATTTAAGCTTCCCTCACAGATAATTATATCATAAAAGGCGGTTTTGTAAAGTTCATTTGGTGAAAAACCGCTCGGGAAAAGGGCAATATTTTGATTTTTGCCCAAAATAAGGGCTGAAAATTCATCTTCCTTTTGAAAAAATCCGATTTCGGCATTTTCAAAGGAAATCTCCGCAGGCGGCATATCCTCTCCGTTAACAACGGTAACCGGATTGCCGTAAAGCCCGTGAGAAAAAATAATCTCCGAAATAACCGAAGGCTTATCGGGCTTTTCAAAAAGATAAACAAGGCTTTCTCCCTTTGTTAAAACCGAAACCGCCTTTACGCCGCTTGTGTAGCTTATTGTGAGCTTGCTTTTTCCGTTTCCCCACAAAACCGCCGCAAAGGCAAAAATAAATGTGACGGCGGCAACGGTGGCAGAAAGGAAAACAAGCCGTTTTTTCTTAACGCAAAAAATAACGAGCATTGCGGCAAAAACGGTAATCAATAGCGCAACGGCTTCCTCTGCGGAGATAAAAAGCCGCGAGTAGGGAAGGGCGGAAACACCGCTTGCTATCAGGGTGACAAGCGAGATAAGAGCGCTTATTGCCTTGCCCAGAATAAAGGGCAAAAAGGGAAGGAAAAGGCAGACCGAAAAGAGAAGAATCAAGGAAAAGGCAAGTGAAACGGCAAATGAGGTAAGCAGGTTTGCCAAAACCGAATAAAGGGGTAAATATCCAAAGAAAATAAGTGAAGCGGGCGCGGTAAAGAGTGCGGCGAAAAATGAAACGAAGACGGGCGATAAAACCGCGTGAGCCCGCTTTTGGCGAAAATACCCCTTGAAAAAGCGGCCAACGACAGCATAAAGCGCCTTTTGTGAAACGGAAATGCCCAAAACCGCCGAATAAGAAAGCAAAAATGAGGGCGAAAAAAGCAAATAGGGGTTAAAAAGGGTAACCGCTACGGCGGTAAATGCAAGAGTGTTTAAAAGAGAGCGGCTCTTTTGCGACGTTTCGGCAACAATAACGATAAAGCACATTACTGCGGCTCTTATTACCGAGGGAGAAAAATCGGCAAAAATAACGGTAAAAAGCAAAACGGGAAGCGAAAGAAAAACGGCAAGCCGTTTTGACGCACCAAACGCCCTTATTACGAAAAAGAGCGACGCGGTGAAAACCGAAACGTGAAAGCCCGAAACGGCAAAATAATGTGAAATTCCGGCCGTGCGGAAATAGTCAATGCTCTCTGTGCCCGATGAGCCCTTGCCCGTGAGCATTGCCGAGGCAAGAATGCCGTTTTCGCCGCCCACCGCCTCGGTAAGGGAATCGGTGAGATTTTTTCGAAGTGAGGAAATTGCCTTTAAAACGGGATAGGCGTTTTCCTCAGCTACGGCAGGCGCGTTAAGAATAAGGCATTTTAAGAATACAAGCTCGCAAAGGTCACTTTTTGAGGCGGCAATAATAAGCGCCTCGCACTCTATGCGGTCACCCACCGAAACAAGTGAAAGAAGGGAAATATCGGTGCTTTGTGCCTCGATAATTCCAAATGAAAGCGACGGGTCTGAAATTTTAAAGCTTACCGTTTGATTTTCGTAAACGGGGGCGGTCAAAACCGTTGCGCTTAAATTAAAAACCTCACCGTAAAGCCCGCTTGCCCTTTTGCTTTCAGCCTTTAAAAGTGAGGTGCAAAGGGAGGAAACGGCTAAAACAAGCGCCAAAACCGAAAAGAAAACTGCTAAAGCCTTCCTTTTTACGAAAAAAAGAGAAACGATAAAAGCCGCCGCAAAAAATGCGGCGGCAAATAAAGCGATGTTTAAATCAAATAAACTGATTATTGCAAATAACGGCAGACAGATTGCCGCAGTTAAAAGCATGGGACG